>DATGNX010000032.1:0-13601 GCA_035306485.1 Burkholderiaceae bacterium | reverse complement strand
CTCCATCATGTTGACGCTCAATGACCGCCTACTCGGCATCGCAGCGCTGGTCTTCGCCGCGCTGATCACTGCTTTTGGCTACGACCTGGAGCCGCCGTTCTCGTACGAGCCGGTGGGGCCCAAAGCCTTCCCGCTACTGCTCGCCCTGATCATCGCCCTTTGCGGGGTACGCCTGATTATCAAGGGCGGTGGCGAAGTCGAAGGCAATCCCCCGGGCGCCAACATGCGCATCATGGCCATGGTGGCTTACCTGGCCGGCTACGCTTTCCTGTTCCAGTGGGTGGGCTTCATCATCGCCACCACGCTGATGGTCGCCCTGATCGGCCGCCTGTTCCAGGCGACCTGGTCGCAGGCCTTCATCGGCGGCATCGTCATGAGCGTCGGCCTGTTCTATCTGTTCGACAAGGGGCTTGACGTCGTGCTGCCCTCCGGCCTGCTGGGAGGTCTGCTGTGAACGGAATCCTCGATCATCTTGCCATCGGCTTTGGCGTCGCCTTCTCGGCTACCAACCTGCTAGTCGCGGCTATCGGTTCGTTCATCGGCACCATTGTGGGCGTCCTGCCCGGCCTGGGGCCCATCAACGGCGTGGCCATGTTGGTGCCCATCGCCTTCGCCATGCAATTGCCACCGGAAACGGCGCTCATCCTGCTGGCGGCGGTGTACGTGGGCGCCGAATATGGCGGGCGCATCACTTCCATTCTCATCAACGTTCCCGGCGAGGCCGCCGCAGTCATGACGACTCTCGACGGCTATCCCCTCGCTCGCCAGGGCCTGGCAAGCGTCGCCCTGTCGCTCTCGGCGTGGTCGTCCTTCATTGGCTCCACTATCGCCATCTGCGGCATCGTGGTGTTGGCGCCGCTGCTGGCGAACTGGGCGGTGGCTTTCGGGCCGGCCGAATACTTCGTATTGATGGTGTTCGCCTTCTGTGCGCTCACCAGCCTGCTGGGCGACGAACCGGTGAAGGGCATACTCGCCGCCATGCTGGGTCTGTTCATCGCCACGGTGGGGGTGGACGCCAATTCGGGCGTGTATCGCTATACCTTCGATCTCCCCAACCTCGCGGACGGCATTGACTTCGTCGTCGTGGTCATCGGCCTGTTCGCAGTGGCCGAGATGCTGCAGATGTTGGAAAAACTGCTGGGCGGCACCTCCATTGAAGTCCCCAAGAGCGCGCGCAAGATGTTCAACTTCAAGGAACTCGCCTTTACTTGGTGGACTACGGTCCGTAGCGGCATCATGGGGTTCTTCATTGGGATCCTGCCCGGCGCAGGGGCGAGCGTCGCATCGGCCGTCGCCTATGCCAACGAAAAAAAGTACATCGGCAGCCGCGATCCTAAAGCCAAATTCGGCCAAGGCGATCTGCGCGGCCTGGCGGCGCCCGAATCGGCCAACAACAGCGCTGCGACGGGTTCCTTCATCCCTATGCTCACACTAGGCGTGCCCGGCTCGGGCACGACGGCGGTGATGATGGGTGCCCTCACTCTGTACAACATAACCCCGGGTCCCGTGTTGTTTGACGCACAGCCGCAGCTGGTGTGGGGCCTGATTGCCTCGCTGTTCGTGGCCAACGTCATGCTCTTCCTGATGAACGTCCCCATGGTGCGGGTCTTCGCTTCCATGCTGGCGATTCCTTCGCGTCTGCTGGTGCCCGGCATCCTGGCGATCAGCTTCATCGGCGTGTATGCGATCAATGCCACGCGTTTCGATCTGCTGATGGTTGTTGGAATCGGTGTTGTGGGTTACTTCCTGCGCAAGATGAACGTGCCCATGGCGCCCATGGTGTTGGGCGTGGTGCTGGGCGACATGATGGAACAAAATCTGCGTCGCGCCCTGTCCATCACAAACGGCGAAATCGGCATTCTTTTCGAGAGCCCGATCTCCATTTCGCTGTGGATCGCGGCGGTGCTGGTGGGCGTGGTACCCCCGTTATTGCGTAAACTGGCGCAAAAGAAGGCGGCTACCCCCGCGAATTGAACTCGGCGACTTCGGAGCATCATTTGAACGCGGCGGCCCCGGAACTTATACCGGGGCCGAGTTTATTTTTATGAGCAAAACACAAAGCATTCTGCTTGGCCTCTTTACCGCGGCGGTCGGCGCCGTGTTGGCAAGCTGGCTGACACTGCCGTTGCCGTGGATGATCGGTGCGCTGCTCGCCACCGCGCTGTCCAAAATGGCCGGTAGCCCGGCCTCTTCGCATAAGGTGTTCCGTAACGGCGGCCAGTGGGTAATCGGGACCTCGCTGGGTCTTTACTTCACGCCGGAAATGCTGCGCATTATTGCGCTCAACCTGCCATTCATCGTGGCGGGGATGCTGTTCGCGCTGGGATTAGGTGCGCTCGGCTCTTGGATCCTACGCAAGCTGGGCAGAACGGACTTCAAGACGGCATGGTTCGCCAGCGCCATCGGTGGCGCCAGTGAGATGACCACGCTTGCGGAGCGGTATCATGCGCGCGCCGACCTGGTCGCTTCCGCGCACAGTCTGCGCATGCTCATGGTGGTGGTGATCATCCCCTTCGCCTTTCGCGCCTTGGACATCCACGGCGACCAGGCAACCCAGCTGAACGTCACCCCCTTCTTCGATGCCGGCGGCATGCTGATACTGTTCGCGCTCACCAGCGCGGTGGGGCTCGTATTCCAACGCTTTCACCTGCCCAACCCCTGGGTCCTCGGTCCCCTGCTCGTCACCGCCATGCTCACGGCCAGCGGCACGATCTTCACCTACCTGCCTACCGAGGTTACGAATATCGGCCAGCTGCTGATCGGCTGGGCACTGGGCGACAAATTCGGCCCGGACTTCTTCCGTCGAGCGCCCCGTTATTTAAGCGTCGTCGCACTGGCCAATGCGCTCAACATCATGCTGGCCTTTGCCTTCGGCTACGTGCTCTACCTGCTGTCGGGAATTCCGTTTCCGACGCTGGTGCTGGGGACCAGCCCCGGCGGCATCGCGGAAATGGCGATCACGGCCAAGGTACTGATGCTGGGCGCCCCCGTGGTGACCTCCTTTCACGTGCTACGCATGGTGTTCGTGCTTGTGGTTACTGCTCCCTTGTATAAAGTGCTGGAACGCCGCACTCGCCAAGCCTAATCGCTCATGCCCCAGCTTCCCGCCATGAATCCCGCCCGATTCGATCTCGTGACGCTCGCCCTGTTCGTGAACGTTGCCCGCGAAGGCAGCATCTCCGGCGGTGCGCGACGTTCACACCTGGCAATAGGCGCCGCCAGTCGGCGCATCACCGACCTGGAGGCGGCGCTGGGCACACCGCTACTGTATCGGCTGCCTTCAGGGGTGGAACTCACCGAGGCCGGACAGACGTGCCTCACCCACGCTCGGCGCGTACTGCACGAGGTGGGCCAGCTGTCGGGTTCACTCTCAGATTTCGCGCATGGCCTGCGCGGCCAAGTGCGGATCGCTGCCAACACCTCGTCGCTCACGCAGTTTCTGCCCGAGGATTTGGCCGACTTCATGGAGACCCAGCCCGGCGTACGCATCGCGCTGGAGGAACAAAACAGCGTGGACATCGTCAACGCCGTGCGCGACAACCGCGCGGACGTCGGCGTCTTTGCCGACCGGACACCTTGTGCAGGATTAGAAACCTTTCCCTATCGCCTGGACGAACTGGTGCTGGTCGCGCCTCCTTCACACCCCCTATCCAAGCGTGCGGCGGTGAACTTCGTAGACACGCTGGCGTACGACTATGTAGGGCTGCCGCCCTCTACCTCGCTGGCCATGCGACTACAGGAGGAAAGCGCCCGCATCGACCAGTCGCTGCGTCTGCGCATCCAGGTACGCAGCTTCGACGCCATTTGCCGCATGGTGGCCGCCACTCACACGATCGGGGTCTTGCCGCGGCGCGCTGCCGCGCCTCACGCGCGCTCCATGAAGCTGAAGCTGATCGGCCTTAACGACGACTGGGCCCGCCGCTGGTTGCTGATAGGGGTGCGAGACAGCGAAGCGTTGACCGCGGCCGCCCGTCTATTGCTTCAGCACCTTGTGGACCGGGCCACGAGCGAGGTGTAGGCTTTCGCGGTTTGCGAAAGCCCTCTTGCGAGAATACCAATTCCCCCTAGGGACGGCCGAGGGTAGCCTTGCTCTATCGAGAAAGAATTACAGGTAGGAGCAAGCATGTCCAGCCAGATCCTGGCGGGTATCAAGGTCATTGAGCTCGGTCAATTGATCGCAGGCCCTTTCGCCGCCAAAACCCTCGCCGACTTCGGCGCTGAAGTCATAAAAATCGAGCCGCCCGGTCTCGGAGACCCGTTGCGCAAGTGGCGTCTACTGCATGAGGGCACGTCCGTCTGGTGGGAAGCCCAATCCCGCAGCAAGAAATCCGTTTGCGTAGACCTGCGCCAAAGCGAGGGGCAGGAGATTGTGCGCCGGCTGGCGCAGGACGCGGACGTACTGATCGAGAATTTCCGCCCCGGCACGATGGAAAAGTGGGGCCTGTCGTGGGAAACCCTGCACGAGCTGAATCCTCGGCTCATCATGTTGCGCGTCTCGGGTTACGGCCAGACCGGCCCCCGGGCGCAGGAGCCGGGATTTGCCGCCATCGGCGAAGCGTTCGCGGGACTGCGCTACCTTAACGGCGAACCGGGGCGTGCTCCGGTGCGCGCGGGGCTGTCGCTGGGCGACACCATCGCGGGGTTGCATGGCGCGCTTGGCGTGTTGTTGGCGCTCTATCAACGCGATGCGCGCGGCGGCAAGGGCCAGATGATCGACGCGGCCCTGTACGAGAGCCTATTCAATCTCACGGAAAGCCTGCTTCCGGAATATTCGGCGTTCGGCGCGGTGCGCCAGCCCGCCGGCGCGGCACTGCCCGGCATCGCGCCCTCCAATGCCTATCGCTGCCATGACGGCAGCTATGTGCTGATTGCCGGCAACGGTGACGCCATCTTCCAGCGGCTGATGCACTGCATCGGTCGGCAAGACCTCGCCGAGGACCCCTCGCTGGCTCACAACGACGGGCGTGTCGCCCGGGTGAAGGAGCTGGACGAGGCCATCGAAGCCTGGACACTCGCCCAGACCGACATCGACGCCATGTTGGAGGCGCTGAAGGCGGCCGGCGTGCCCTCCGGGCGCATTTACTCGATTCGAGAAATCGCCGAAGACCCGCACTACCGTGAACGTGGCGCCATCACACGCTTACGTGGCGCCAGCGGTATCGAGGTGGAGATGCCGGCGGTGTTCCCCCTGCTTTCCGACAACCCGGGCGGCATCCAGGACCGGGCGCCCACCTTGGGTGAACACACAGACGCGGTGTTGGCCGAAGCGGGCTTCGACGCCGCTACGCTGGCCGATTTGCGCGCACGAGGAGTCCTGGCATGAAGCACGGCGCCCCCAAGGTGGAAATCAACGAAGTCGGCCCGCGTGACGGGCTGCAGATCGAAAAAGCCCAGGTGCCCACGGCGGACAAGATCGCCCTGGTGGATGCACTATCGGCCTGCGGCTTTGCGCGCATCGAAGTCACCAGCTTCACTTCCCCCAAGGCCATACCCGCCCTGGCGGATGCTCAGGAAGTCATGCACGGCATTCGCCGACATCCCGGCGTGATCTACACGGCGCTGGTGCCCAACATACGCGGCCTGGAGCGGGCTCGAGAGTGCGGCATGGACGAGATCAACCTGGTCATGTCCGCCAGCGAGACACACAACCGCGCGAATCTTCGCATGACCCGAGAACAGTCGCTGAATGAACTGCTGGGCATCCTGAAGGCGGCTCAAGAGACTGCTCTGCCTTGCAACGTTTCGCTGTCCACGGTGTTCGGTTGCCCCTTCGAAGGCGATGTCGATCCCGCAGAGGTCGTCGACCTGGCTCGCAAGCTGGTCGATGCGGGCGCCGCCGGCATTACCTTGTGCGATACCACCGGCATGGCGTTCCCGACCCAGGTGGCGGCCCTCAGCGAACAAGTGCAGCAGGCCGTACCCGACACGCCTCTGACCTTGCACCTGCACAACACCCGCGGCATGGCGCTGGCCAATGCCATGGCCGGGTGGCAGACGGGCATCACCCGCTTCGACGCCGCCGCCGGCGGTCTGGGCGGCTGTCCCTATGCGCCGGGCGCCAGCGGCAATGTGAGCACCGAGGAACTGGTGCACATGTTCCAGTGCATGGGGGTGGAAACCTCCGTCGATCTGGAGGCGCTACTGAATGTCGTGCGCGGGCTTCCCTCGCTGGTGCAACGTGATTTCAGCCTTCCCTTGCTTGCGGCGGGCCACCGCCTGCAAACCCACCCCGCTCCCGCCTGGCTGGCAGAGCGATTTCCGTCGAACTGACCCTTCTTCGACACAACTACAACAATCAGGAGATACACAATGTCTATCCGCCGATTCAGTCCCTTGCGTCGCAGTACACTCATGCTGGCCGCTGCGGGCGTACTCTGCGCAGCCACCGGCCCGGTCATGGCTTCCTCTTACCCCGACCGACCGGTCAATCTGATTGCCTCTGCTGCGCCGGGCGGCACAACCGACATCGCGGCTCGCATGATCGCCGACCCCCTGGGCAAGGCCCTGGGCCAGACTGTGGTCGTCGATAACAAACCCGGCGCCTCCGGTGCGATCGCCGCACAGTCCGTACTTCGTTCGCCGGCCGACGGCTATACGTTGCTTCTGCAGTATTCGGGCTTCCAGGTGATCACGCCCCACGTCCAGACCAACGTCGGCTTCGATCCTGTGGCGGATTTTGCGCCGGTGGCCAATGTGCTGTCCGCGCCGCAGGTGATCGTCGTTCGCCCCGACCTGCCCATCAACAGCCTGAAGGACCTGGTCGAATACGCCAAGGCCAATCCGGACAAGCTGAATTACGCCTCCTCGGGCAACGGCTCGCTGCAGCACATGGCGACTGAGCTGCTGAACCAGATGGCAGACATCAAGACGGTGCACATCCCCTACAAGGGCACCGGTCCCGCGCTTACCGACCTGCTCGGCGGCAGCGTCGACATGACCATCACCACGCCTCCTCCCCTGCTGCCGCATATTCAGGCCGGCAAGCTGCGCGCCCTGGCGGTGACGGGCAACAAGCGCCTCGAATCGCTCCCCGACGTGCCGACCGTGGCCGAAGCCGGTTTCCCCGACCTGCAGATCTCTTCGTGGTTCGCCATGTACGCGCCCAAGGACACACCGCGCGCCGTTGTGGACAAGTTGGCGGGTGAGATCGAGCAGATCATGAAGACCGATGCTTTCCGCGAGAAGGCCGCCAGCCTGGGCGCCGATGCGGACTTCAAGGGTCCGGACGCACTGCGCGCCTACACGCAGGAAGAGCTGGACCGCTGGGGCAAGGTCGTGAAGGCGGCCAACATCACGGCCCAGTAAGCCGATAACAGTTGGTCCAAAGCAGCGAGCCCGGCGGTACGGGGCTTGCTGCGGTCGTGCTCACTGCCGCCGGCAAGGCGGCAGCTTACTCGTTATTCGGAGCACTTCATGAAAACACACATCACGGCCACCACCCCCGCGCAGTATCGCCGCTTCCTGCAGTACATCTTCGGATGCATGGCGCTGCTGGCTGCGCTGGCGATGGCACCGGCCACCCAGGCCGCAAGCGCCGGCGGCGCGGGCGACCAGCCTGTGGTCCAGCAACTGCTGGATGCAATGGGCCAAAAAAATTACCAAGCATTCGTGAGCCAGGGAACGCCGGAGTTCGCCGCACTGGGCGAAGCGCCATTCATGCAGGTGGCTAACGCCGTCGGGCCTCGGTTGCAGCAAGGCTACAGCGTCGAGCACCTGGGCAACCTGCGTCAGCAGGGCCTGGACATTTCCGTATGGAAGATCAGTTTCAAGGATCAGGGCGACGACCTGTTGGCGACGCTCAATGTACGTGACGGACGCGTCGGGGGATTCTTCCTGCGCTGATTCGCGGTAAGCTCGTCCCGGCATGAACCCACTCGACAATCCTGAAGACCTGCAAGCCCTGAAGACAGCCGTCGCCCTGCTGGAGTCGCCGTCGTTCACCATACGGGTCGCCAACATGCTGGGGGCACCGGTGGAATGGGCCATGGACCGGCTGCCTGATTCCGCAGCCAAGAAGATTCAGGAAGCGATCCATGCCGCGCTGGGAAAGGCCGTAAACGGTGCGCTGCGAACCATGGACGGGACTTCCGCGGGTCTGGCGCGGCCCCGCACTCATACCGCACTCGTGGCGGCGTCGGGCGCCGTCGGCGGCTTCTTCGGCTTGAAGGGCACGTTGATCGAACTGCCGCTCACCACCACGATCATCATGCGCTCGGTGGCAGATATCGCGCGCAGCGAAGGCTTCTCCGTCAAAGATCCCTTGATTCAAGGTGAATGCGTCCAGGTGTTTGCGCTGGGCGGCCGCTCCGCCTATGACGATGCCGCGGATTCCGCTTACTACGCCACTCGCGTGGGACTGACGGAGTTCGCTAAAGAGGCCGCCAAGGCGCTCGCGGAAACCGCCGCTCGGCAAGCCGGACGGCAGGCCGCACAAGCTTCGGCTCAAAGCTTTCAGTTCACGCCGGCGCAGGCGGCGGCATGGCTCGCCCAGATCATCGAGTCGGTCGCCCAGCGTTTCGGAATCAAAGTCACGGAAAAATTTGCGTTGCAGGCGGCACCTGTGCTCGGTGCGGTCAGTGGAGCCGCCATCAACGCCATGTTCATTTCCCACTACCAGGACATGGCGCGCGGCCACTTCACCGTGAGACGGCTAGAGAACAAGTATGGCCGCACCGCCGTGCGCGAGGCCTACGCCACACTGCAAGCACAGCTGATGGACACGATCCCGAGCCGGTAACCGCCGCGCATGGGCCGCGTTCAGGCCATGATGAGCTGGCCGGCAGCCATGGCTTGTTCCTGGGAAAGCTTCATTTCGCTGATCATACGTGCCAGTTTCTCGGAGGTGAGCATAAGGGCGGAGGTGAGCGTCATGATCTCGCCCTCCAGCAAGGCAATGCGCATCTTGCGTTTCTCGGGCTGCATCCCCGTGTCGTTCACTACCTTCTGAAGCTCTGCCTGCTTCTGACGCAACTGCTCGCGAATTTCGCGAATGCGCTTCAGCAACTTCTTGATCTGATCCGGCAGGTCGGCCTCATCGATGTCGGCGTTAGGGTTCGCCTTCTTTGCGCTTCCTGCCCCGCCTCCGGCCGCCATCGCCTTGCCCGCGGCGGAGAGGTCCAGGTGGAAGCTGCCCGCATCCTTGCTGGTGAAGGCGGCGGCGCCCCTTGGAGGGTTCGCGCCTTCGGAAGAACGGTCGGTCCCGGTACGGTCCGCAACGTTTGGAATCGCGGCGACGGCCGAAACGCGGGCGTCTGGCGTGTTCCCGTCGTCGGCGGGGGAAACCAAAGAATCGAGTCGGATCATGGCGGTCACCTCCGGCGAGACGCATCAAACCTAACCATTTCTACGGCGAATTACGCACTTTCTTTAGGAGGTTCCCTGGTCTCAGGCATCGACCCCTCGCGGAAATCTGCGTTAACCTGTCATCTCACTTTCAATTCAGGAGTATTCCCAATGGCACGAGCGTCCGCCCGTCACATCCTCGTCGACAACGAAGCCAAGTGCAATGAGCTGAAGCAGGCCATCGAGAACGGTGCCGACTTCGCCCAGGTTGCAAGAGAAAACTCCAGCTGCCCCTCCAGCCGCGACGGCGGCGCACTCGGCAGCTTCGGCCGCGGTGAAATGGTTCGCGAATTCGACGAAGTGGTATTCAGCGCACCCATCGGCGTGGTGCAGGGTCCGGTGAAGACCCAATTCGGCTATCACCTGGTCGAAGTCACCGAACGCCAGGACTGAGTTTCGGTTTTTGGGCTTTTCAGCCCTTGGGGTCAGACCACGAGCTCCCCGATGTATCGCGATGCTGAACTCACGATATGGCCACGAGTTATCGCCAGGTGAGGCATTGGAGATCGTGGTCTGACCCCGATTTCGGAAGGAGTAGGCACTTTGATGTGGAATTGCCTCATCATTGAGGACGACCGCGAGAACGCCCATTACATCGCGGAAGGGTTCCGCGAGTTGGGGCACTGGCCCGTGGTTTGTCACGATGGTGTTGAGGGGCTGCAGCGGGCTTCGAGCGAATCGTGGGATCTGATCATCCTGGATCGCATGCTGCCCAATCAGGTCGACGGCCTGTCGATCCTGACCAAATTGCGCGCCGTGGGCATCAAGACGCCTGTAATCGTGCTCAGCGCGCTCACGGCTCTGGACGAACGCGTACGGGGACTCAAGGCGGGCGGCGACGACTACCTGACCAAACCCTTCGCCCTGATCGAGCTTTTGACTCGCGCCGAGGCGCTGGTGCGGCGCTCGCGTAGCAGCCGTACCGAACGCGTGCTCGAGTACGCCGACTTGCGCTACGACCTGACCGTGCCGCGGGTGACCCGCAACGGCAAGGTGCTTGCGCTGCAGCCGCGCGAATGCCGCCTGCTCGCCTACATGATGACGCATCCGGAGCAAGTGCTGACCCGGGCCATGCTGCTCGGAGCCGTGTGGGGCTATCAATTCAATCCACAAACCAACGTGATCGACGCCACTGTGAGCCGCCTGCGCCAGAAGATCGATGGCGGCCACGAGGTTCCATTGATTCACACCGTACGCGGCGTGGGATATCGGTTCTCCTCCGACCCTGACGGCAAGGCCGACGCGCCCGCCCCTTCCACCGAGCATGCCCTTTAGCCGCCTGCTGTCCGGGTGGCGTCGCTTGTGGGGCTCCGTCGCCTTTCGGCTCACGCTCAACTACAGCCTACTCGCCGCCGGCACCACCGCCTTCTTGTTGATCTTCGCGTACGGGAAGATCGTCGATCTGTTGCAGGCGCAATTCTCCCGACAGCTCACGCTGGCCACGCACCGCCTGACTTCGCATCACGAAACCCTGGGCCTGGAGGCTCTACGCCGAGAAATCAATCAGCTGCTGACCGACCAGACCGACATCGACACGGAGATGTACCTGCTGACGTCGCCCACCGGGCAGCATCTGGTCGGCAACCTGGAACTGATCCCCATGGAAAGCCTGGGCGAGCCGATTCCGGAGGTCGACCTGATTCAAGAGGCGGAGACGCCCATGCTGCTGAACGTGCTGCGCGAGGGCAAGCCGATCACCGGCCTGATCACCATGAGAGAGCTGTCCGACGGCAGTGTATTGGTGGTTGGTCGCGACATCGCCGATATGCGGGAGATCCAGGCGCTAATCGGTAAAGCCGTGGTGGCGGCCACTTTGGTGGCTCTGTTCCTGGTGCTCGTTGGCACAACTATCTTCCGGCGGGAGCTGCGACACCGAGTGCAGGCGATTCGCGATACGGCGCTGCGGGTGGGCACCGGCGAGCTGACACGGCGGGTCCCGGACGCGCACGAGATCGACGAATTCGTGCAGTTGCGCTACGACATCAACCACATGCTGGACCGGATCGAGAGTCTGATGACCGGCGTGCGCAATGTGTCCGATTCCATCGCCCACAACTTACGCACGCCGCTCGCACGCGTATTGGGACGGCTCGAACAGGCCCGCAAGGAAGAGCACAACCCCGAGGCCCTGGTGGCCGCCATTGACGCCGCCTCGGCCGAGCTGCTGGAGTTGATCACCGTATCGGAAAAACTGCTGCTGATCGCGGAGGCCGAGTCCGGCCTGCAGCGTCAGGATTTTTCGCCCGTTTCCCTGAAGACTTTGCTGGACGACATTTTCGAACTATACGAACCCGTGGCCACTGAGACGGGGATCCAGCTGGAAAGCCGGGCGGACGACATCACCGTTCAGGCCGACGCGGACCTGCTGGCCAGTGCTGTCGTTAATCTGGTCGACAACGCCTTCAAGTATGCGGGTCCCGGTTCGCGTATCGAGATGCACGCATGGAGGGAAAACAACACCGCCCGCATCACCGTGAGAGACAACGGGCCCGGTGTCCCTTCCGAGCACCTGGACAAGTTGGGTACGCGATTTCACCGGGTGGCGCCCGAGTTCCCCGGCTTCGGCCTGGGCCTGGCGTCCGCGCGCGCCGTGATCATGTTGCACGGAGGCGAGATGCGCTTCCGTAACGCAAACCCTGGTTTGTGCGTGGACATCTCGCTACCCAGCTCAAGCATTACAGAACGGTAATGTATTGGTAATGAAACGTTAGGTCACAGCGGCGGCTGCTCTCCTACTATGCCAGATGCTTGAAACAAGGAGGCATCTGGTGAATATCAGAATCAAGAATCAACAGGACTTCTGGTCCGGAATCATGTTCGTGCTCATAGGAGTGGGCTTTGCCCTGGGCGCGACAAAATACTCCATGGGCACGGCGGCCCGCATGGGCCCCGGCTATTTTCCGTTCTGGCTGGGCACTTGTCTGGCCGCCCTGGGCGCCTTCGTCGCCCTGGCAGCGACGTCTCGCAAAGCCGAAGAAACCGAGGTTGAACGCTTCGACTGGAGCATCATCCTCATCCTGCTGGGCAGCGTCGCCCTTTGCGGCCTGCTCCTGGACTACTTGGGCGTCTACATCAGCGTCTTCCTGCTCGTCTTCCTGAGCAGCTTCGCCAGCCACGTCTTCAACTGGAAGGTAGCCGTCATCAACGGCCTGTTCCTCGTAGGCTTCGTCTGGCTTGCGTTCATCAAGGGGCTGGGCCTGGTCTTCCCCCTTTGGCCTTCCTTCATTGGTTAACCGGAAGCATCGACCATGGAATTGTTTGAACATCTCGCCTTGGGGTTCTCCGTCGCGTTCACGCTGGAGAACCTGGCTTACTGTCTGCTGGGCTGCTTGCTCGGCACGCTGATCGGTGTGTTGCCCGGAATTGGCCCGGTCCCCACCATCGCCATGCTGCTGCCCATTACCTACGTGCTCCCGCCGGTCGCCGGCCTCATCATGCTCGCCGGTATCTACTACGGCGCGCAGTACGGCGGCTCCACGACAGCCGTTCTGGTTGCCCTGCCCGGTGAAACATCGGCGGTGGTGACCGTACTGGATGGACACCAAATGGCACGCAACGGCCGTGCGGGTGCGGCGCTTGCGCTAGCGGCCATCGGATCGTTCTTCGCCGGCTGTGTGGCCACCGTTCTGCTGGCCGGCTTTGCGCCTCCTCTGGCTGAAGTCGCGTTCAAGTTCGGTCCCGCCGAGTACTTCTCGCTCATGGTGCTGGGCCTGATCGGCGCCGTCGTGCTGGCTTCCGGTTCGCTGCCCAAGGCCATCTGCATGATCCTGCTGGGCCTGCTGCTGGGCATGATCGGCACCGACGTGAACTCCGGCGTCGCACGCTACGACTTCGGCATCCCCGAACTGCAGGACGGCATCGATTTCGCCGTCGTGGCCATGGGCGTCTTCGGTTTCGCCGAAATCATGAGCAACTTGGAACTGCGCGACCAGCGCGTCGACCTGACGGACAAGGTCGGCAAGCTGTACCCCAACGCACAGGAGTTCAAGGAAGCGGCGCCGGCCATCGTGCGCGGTACCGCGCTGGGCTCCGCACTGGGGATCCTGCCGGGCGGTGGCGCTGTGCTGTCGTCGTTCGCGTCCTACACGCTCGAGAAGAAAATCTCGAAGAATCCGGAGCGCTTCGGCAAGGGTCACCCGGCCGGCTTGGCAGGCCCCGAGTCCGCCAACAACGCGGCAGCTCAGACTTCGTTCATTCCGCTGCTCACGCTGGGTATCCCGGGTAACGCCGTGACCGCCCTGATGATCGGCGCCATGACG
>DATGNX010000031.1:0-21696 GCA_035306485.1 Burkholderiaceae bacterium | reverse complement strand
GCCTTGGCCGTAAGGGCTGCGATATCTTCGCCGCGACGGATCTGCGCATTCCATTTGGTGACCGGCCGCGAAATGCCCACGGCGTCGCACTCTTGAAAAGCGTCGGTGCCAATGGCGGAGGTAGCGACCTGTCCGCTGATGCACAGCACGGGAATCGAATCGCAAAGCGCATCCAGTAGACCGGAAGTCGTATTCGCCATGCCCGGCCCGGACGTCACCAGCACCACGCCGGGCTTGCCCGTGGAGCGCGCGTAGCCTTCCGCCGCATGTACGGCGCCCTGCTCGTGGCGCACCAGAATGTGCCGGATGCGGGGTTCGGAGTACAGCGCATCGTACAAGGGCAAGACCGCACCGCCCGGATAGCCGAAGATGGTATCGACACCCAGGTCGATCAAGGTCTGCAGCATGCGCTGCGCGCCGTCGAGCCGGTCTGGCCCGGCGCTTGCGGAGGTGTTCACAGTGTGTCCTATGGTCTGTTCTTCCGGAAATGCGTAAAGTGTAGTGCCTTTAGAATCACCTCCATACCTTCCGCGTCACACTCATGTCTTCCAAAGCCCCTCCCTGGCACGTCGTCCGCCCCTCCCCCTTGCACGGCAAAGGCGTGTTCGCAGCCTGCGACATCCCGGCCGAAACCTGCATCATTGAATATCGGGGTCGCCGCATCACGCAGGAGGAGGCCGACGCCCTGCCTTCGTACCGGCCGGAAGATCCCAACCATACCTTCTTCTTTTCGTTGAGCAACGGCATGATTGTGGATGGCGGCCAACGCGGCAACGATGCGCGCTGGATCAACCATTCCTGCAGCCCTAACTGCGAAGCCCGCGAAAACGAAGCCGGCAGCCGGCTCTACATCTACAGTTTGCGCGACATCGCCAAGGGCGAAGAACTCTTCTTCGACTACGCCCTCGTCATTGAGGGGCGCAAGACGAAAAAGCTGCGCGAACAGTACCGTTGCCTTTGCGGTTCGCCCGAATGTCGCGGCACCATGCTGGCCCTGCCCAAGCGCAAATCGAAGGCGGTCTCGAAAGGGTAAGCACCGAATGCGGAAACCGCCGCGGGACGCTAGCATTAGGCGGGTTACAAAATTCTTCCGCAGCGACATGCCCGAGACGACCCCAGCGGCCGCCGATCAAGCAGCCACCCAACTACCCCAGGTCAGGATACCGCTCATCCTGGAAGACATCGTGTCGGTGGCGGCCATGGCGCTGCTCGCGCTCATCACCTTTGCGAACGTGGTGGTGCGCTACCTCACCGACACCTCGTTCGCCTGGACCGAAGAGTTCTCCATTTTCCTGCTGGTGGTAGTCACGCTCACGGCCGGCTCCACCGCCTTCGTGCGCAGCCAGCACATACGCATCGAGTTCCTAGCCGACGCCGGATCGCATAAGCGCCAACGCATGCTGGCCCGCATCGCCACGCTTTGCTCGGTACTGTTCTTTCTTGCGCTCACCATTTTGTCGGCGCGCATGGTCTACGACGAATACACCTGGGGCGACACCTCGCCGGCCATCGGCGTGCCGACCTGGTGGTATTCCATCTGGGTTCCCGTCCTGTCGCTGGTCATCACCTTGCGGCTGAGCGGCATGTTGCATCGGCTGATGCGGAGCCCGACATGACGGTAGCGCTGCTGTTCGGCAGCTTCCTGCTGTTGATGGTGATCGGTGTACCGGTCGCCATCGCTCTGGGCATCGCCGGCTCGCTGGCCATCGTGCTATCGAACCTGGATACGCAGTGGTTCGGGCTGATGGCCGTGCCACAAAGCTTCTATGCCGGCCTGGCAAAGTATCCCCTGCTGGCCATCCCCATGTTCGTGCTGGTCGGGTCCATCTTCGACCGCTCGGGCGTAGCGTCCCGGCTGGTGAACTTCGCCGTGGCGATCGTCGGCAGAGGCCCCGGCATGCTGCCGCTGGTGACCATCGCAGTCGCCATGTTCCTGGGCGGCATCTCCGGGTCAGGCCCAGCCTGTGCCGCCGCGGTGGGCGGCGTCATGATCGGCGCCATGAAGCGCGCGGGCTATCCCGCCCCCTATGCCGCCACCATCGTCGGCGCCGGTGCCGCCACCGACATCCTGATTCCGCCCTCCATCGCCTTCATCGTCTATTCCGTACTGGTGCCACAGGCTTCAGTGCCGGCGCTCTTCGCGGCGGGCCTGGTGCCAGGGGTACTCGTTGGGTTGGCGTTGATCATCCCCGCGGTCTGGCTCGCTCGCGTGCACAATATGGGCCAGGCGGAACGCGACCTGCCACGCCCCGCCTTTTGGCGCAGCCTGTACGAGGCGATCTGGGGTCTCGCCGCACCCGTCATCATCCTGGGCGGCATGCGCATGGGCTACTTCACACCCACCGAGGCGGCGGTCGTGGCCGTGTTCTACGGTCTGTTCGTAGGCATGGTGGTGCACCGGACGATCCAGTTCCGCGACCTCTTCATCATCTTGCGGGAAGCGGCTGAGCTCTCCGCTGTGATTATGCTCGTCGTGTCGCTCGCCGGCATCTTCGCCTGGGCGCTCTCCACGCTTAGTGTTATCGACCCAATCGCCAACGGCATCGTCGGGCTGGGCATTGGCGAGTATGGGGTCATGGCGCTGATCATCCTGCTGCTGACCATCGTCGGCATGTTCCTGGACGGCATCTCGATCTTCCTGATTTTCGTGCCGCTGCTCATGCCGATCGCCAACGCCTACGGTTGGGATCCCGTATGGTTCGGCGTACTGCTCACCGTAATGGTGGCCTTGGGACAGTTCACGCCGCCCCTGGCCGTCAATCTGATGGTGTCCTGCCGGATCGCCCTGGTGCCCATTGAAAGCACCTTCCGATGGGTGACCTGGTTGCTGATCGCTGTCTTCGGTACGTTGTTGTTGCTCATCGCCTTTCCTGAACTGGCCCTATGGCTGCCACGCTATCTGGGCTTTTAATAAGAAGCACGCTTTTTGGAGACAACATGAAAATCCGTCATTTGCTGGGCGCACTCGCCTGCTCCTTGGCCGCCCTTTCCGCCACAACGTCGGCCATGGCAGCCGAATACAAGCAGGAATACAAACTGTCGATCGTCGTGGGCACTACCTTCCCTTGGGGCCAGGGTGCCGAGATTTGGTCCAACCTGGTACGCGAGCGCACCGACGGCCGCATCAACATCAAGATCTACCCGGGCACCTCGCTAGTGCAGGGCGACCAGACTCGGGAATTCAATGCCATCCGCCAAGGCGTGATCGACATGGCCGTGGGCTCCACCATTAACTGGTCGCCGCAGATCAAGGAACTCAACCTGTTCTCCCTGCCCTTCCTGATGCCGGACTACGCCGCCATCGACGCGCTGATCCACGGCGAAGTTGGCAAGCAGCTGTTCGAGCGCCTGGAGAAGGCTGGCGTGGTACCGCTGGCATGGGGCGAGAATGGTTATCGGCAGCTGAGCAATTCGAAGCATGAGATCAAGTCGCCCGCCGACCTGAAGGGCCTCAAGCTGCGCGTGGTCGGTTCGCCGCTGTACATCGACACCTACACTGCCCTGGGCGCAAACCCCACGCAAATGAGCTGGGCCGACGCACAGCCCGCTCTGGCCAGCGGTGCCGTAGACGGCCAGGAGAACCCGCTCTCGATCTACACCGGCGCCAAGCTGCACAACGTCGGGCAAAAGTACCTGACCCTGTGGAACTACGTGGCGGATCCGCTGATCTTCGTAGTGAACAAGCAGGTGTGGGAATCCTGGACCGAGGAAGACCGCAAGATCGTGCGTGAAGCCGCGATTGAAGCCGCCAAGCAGGAAATCGTGATCGCACGCAAGGGCGTCACCCCCGAGGATTCCTCCATGCTCAAGGAGATCGAAGGCCACGGCGTAACCGTGACCTCGCTCACCCCCGAACAGCATCAGGCCTTCGTGGATGCGACCAAGAGCGTCTTCGAGAAGTGGAAGAAGACGATCGGAGCCGATCTGGTGGATCAGGCTCAGAAGGACATCGAGAACCGCAAGAAGTAAGTGCTTATCTGGACGCAGGCGCCTGCAAGGTAGGGGCGCCTGCATCCGAAACGTCCAGTTCGTGCAAGCAGTCTTCCAACGTGCCGTGCACGACGTTGATCGAGCACGCCAGCATCAGATTCAGGTTCAGACCGAAGTCCTCAACGCTGTAGCCCAAGCTGTCGACGTGCCCGCGCGGGCCGGGCAGACGCTGCACCGACAGCTGCTCAACCAAGCTCGCCGAGCGGCTGGTATAGGCCCACACCGGCTTGCCCAGCGCCACCGCATACCCCACCTCGAACACCGTGCCAGAATCCGGCTCTTCGCCCCGGAAGGGATTCAGGTTGGCCACCACCAGGTCGCAGTCGCGTAGCATCGCGAGATTGCTGCGGCAGATCCATCGCGCCTGTTCCTGAGGCGGCAAATTGCGCGGCACCGCGTTATCCAATGGATAACGCCCTTCGTAGCCGTACTTGTTGCACAGCATCTTCAGTTGCTCGCCATGCGCCACCGCATCCGGCAGGAATACGTCGAAGCCGGCAAGGTAGATCGATTTCATGCTGGTCCTATTTGAACGCCGTTTCTATGAAGCTGCGCAGCTTACGCGAGTGCAGGCGCTCCGGGGGCATATCGCGCAATTTTTCCAAAGCCCGGATGCCGATCCGCAAGTGGCGCGTGACCTGTGTGTGGTAGAAATCGCTGGCCATTCCGGGCAGCTTCAGTTCCCCGTGAAGTGGCTTATCGGATACGCATAGCAAGGTGCCGTAAGGCACCCGGAAGCGGAAGCCGTTGGCCGCGATCGTGGCCGATTCCATATCCAGCGCAATCGCCCGCGATTGCGACAAGCGCTGCACCGGCTCACGATGGTCGCGCAGCTCCCAGTTTCGATTGTCGATGCTGGCCACGGTTCCCGTACGCATGATGCGCTTGACCTCCCAATCCGCCAGGCCCGCGACGTCAGTCACCGCTTGCTCCAGTGCCACCTGGATCTCCGCCAGCGGCGGCACCGGTACCCATAGCGGTAGATCGGCGTCCAGCACGTGGTCTTCTCTCACATAGCCGTGCGCCAGCACATAATCGCCCAGCCGCTGCGTGGTGCGCAGTCCTGCGCAGTGTCCCAGCATGATCCATGCCGATGGCCGCAAGACTGCCACGTGATCGGTGATGGTCTTGGCGTTGGACGGGCCCACACCGATGTTGATCAGCGTGATCCCGTTATGTCGATCACGCAATAAGTGGTACGACGGCATCTGAGGCGTGCGCACGGGCGGCAATCCGCTAGGCTTGGCGTCGGCACCCGCCGGGGTGATGACATTGCCCGGTTCCACCAGCGCCGTATAGCCGCCTTCGCCGCTTTGCAGGATGCCGCGCGCCCAATCGCAGAACTCGTCCACGTAGAATTGATAGTTGGTGAACACAACGAAGTTCTGGAAGTGCTCCGGCGCCGTGGCGGTGTAATGCTGCAAGCGGTGCAGTGAGTAATCCACGCGCGGCGCGGTGAAGGGTGCCAGTGGCAGAGGTTCGCCGCTGCGGCCACGCCAGGTGCCGTTGACGATGGCGTCGTCGGTCACGGCCAGGTCCGGCACGTCGAAGTGGTCGCGCAACGCCCTGCCCGGTGTGTCGTCGCCGTATACCCCTTCCACGTATTGGTCGCCTGTGAACGAGAAATGCAGCGGAATCGGCACATCGGATTCGCCGATCTCCACCGGTACGCCATGATTCCGGATCAGCAAGCCGATCTGCTCCACTAGATAGTCGAAGAACAAGGCGGGTTGCGTGACGGTGGTCATGTAGACGCCGGGCTCGACGACGTGGCCATAGGACAGCCGGCTATCGACTTCCTGATAAGTATCCACGCGGATGCGTATGGCGGGATAGCACGCCCGGACGCGATGCCGCCGGGCCATGCCGGTTTCTGTGTAGCGCTTGAAGCCCGCCCGAATGAAGGCGGTGTTGCGTTCGTAGATCTCGACCAGCCTGCGTGTGGCCGCAACAGCATCGGTATAGCCCGCAAAGGGAATCAAAGGCGGCTGGCTGATCTGCCCCAGATCATCGTCCATCGGCATCATGGATTTCATCGCGGTGATGTGTGACGGCTCCTGTCCGTTCATTTCTTCCTCCGTCTTGGCAAAAGGAGCATAGCCCCTCCTATATGACAAAGCGTGCTGTCGTGACATTTAATTGCTTTAATGATGCCTTGCCGAATCCGAGTCGACCCGAATGACCCTCATCCTTGAAGCCGTTCTGCCGCTCTTCGCATTGATTCTTGCCGGTTACGTTGCCGGGCGACGAGGCATATTGGGCCGCAGCGCCACCGACAGCCTGAACAGCTTCGTCGTGTGGATGGCCTTGCCAGCCCTGCTCTTTCAGGCCATGGCCCTGATCAGCTGGGAAGAGATCCGCCAACCCGGCTATATCGCGGCGTCAGCCATCGCCATGGCACTGGTGTTCGCGCTTTCGTGGGTGGCCGGACGCCGCGAAGGCAGGCGCATGGCCGACGCCAGCATTGCAAGCCTGGCAGCTGCTTACGGCAACGCGGGCTACATGGGCATCCCGCTATGCATCATGGTGCTGGGTGAAGCCAGCTTGCCGGCTGTCATTATCGTGACTCTGCTCACGGCCTGCGTGCTCTTCGCCTTCAGCATCGTGCTGGTCGAACTGGACTTGCAACGCTCGGCCACGCTGGGCGCCACCCTGCGCAAGGTGGCGCTGGCCGTGGCGCGCAACCCCCTGGTGATCGCGCCCGTGGCCGGCTTGATCGTCTCCGGCGTGGGCTGGACGCTACCCGGCCCGATCCTGCAATTCACCACACTGTTGGGCGCCGCCGCCAGCCCTTGCGCTCTGGTGACGATCGGCCTGTTCCTTTCTCAGGGCAGCACGACCCAGCATCGCTCCACGGTCTGGAACATTGTGTCACTCAAGCTGCTGGTGCATCCGCTGCTGGCCTTCGTGCTGGTGACCTGGGTGTTCGAGATGCCGCCCATGTGGGCAAGTGCCGCGATCCTGCTCGCCGCCCTGCCGGTGGGGACCGGGCCTTTTATGGTGGCGAAGCTCTACGACCGCGAACCAGCAGTCACGTCGGAGGCCACACTACTGTCCACGGTGCTATCTGTTCTTACCGTATCGCTGCTGGTCAGCTGGATCACACCAGCTTCTCCATGAACAGCGCCAGGGCGACATCCCTTTCGGTGACGCCCTGCACATCGTGCGAGGTCAGGGTGACGCTGACCCGGTTATAGACATTGCTCCACTCGGGGTGGTGATTCATCTTCTCGGCCTGCAACGCCACCTGCGTCATGAAGCCGAAGGCTTCGTTGAAGTTGCGGAAGGTGAAATCGCGACAAATGGCGTCGCGGCCGCTGACGGCGCGCCAATCGTCGAGCATCATGAGGGCCGACGCCGCGCCCACGATCTTCGAGGGATTCTTCACGGGAAGCTCCTTGCAGACGCGCCCGCCTTCGCGGAAAAACGCCCGCATTCTACGACTATCGGGTACGTAATACGCACAGAGTCTCAGCTTATCTGTTACTTTTTATACAAGGTCTTTTGACCTTCAGAGCGTTGAGAGCCCGCGCCGCGCCATCCATAATACATCCATCATCTTTCAATAAAAGTTCAAGCCTCGAGGATTCAACATGACAGAACGCATCACCCGACACCGGCTTCAGATTGCTGCCGAACTCCATGATTTCATTGAATCCGAGGCGCTGCCGGGCACCGGCGTGGATGCGGCCACATTCTGGTCCGGGTTCGATGCACTGGTGCACGATCTGGCGCCGCGTAACCGCGAGCTCCTCGCCCGTCGCGACGAACTCCAGGCCCGTATCGACGAATGGCACCGCGCCAACCCCGGCCCCATCGCCGACCCCAACGCTTACGAAAACTTCCTGCGCGAGATCGGCTATCTGCAAGCCGAGCCGGGCGAAGTCACCCTGGCCACTAGCAACATCGACGCGGAATTCTCCCAGCAGGCAGGTCCGCAGCTGGTCGTGCCGATCACTAACGCACGCTACGCGTTGAATGCGGCCAATGCACGCTGGGGCAGCCTGTACGACGCGCTTTACGGCACAGACGCCATCCCGGATACGGACGGCGCCGAACGCGGCGGCGGCTACAACCCCGCACGTGGCGCCAAGGTGATTGCCTACGCCCGCCGTTTCCTCGACGACACCGCGCCTCTGCAGAATGGCACCCACGCCGATGCAGTGTCTTACGCCATTGCCGACGGAGCGCTGCGCGTCACGCTGAAAGACGGCACGCACACCTCTCTGGCAGAGCCGGAGCTGCTGCTGGGTTACCGCGGTTCGCTCGAAGCACCCGAAGCCATCGTCTTCCGCCACCATGGCCTGCACTTCGAATTGCAGATTGACCGCAACCACCCCATCGGCAGCCAGGACGCCGCAGGCGTGAAGGACATCGTCATGGAGTCCGCGGTCACCACCATCATGGACTGCGAGGACTCCGTGGCCACCGTGGACGCCGAAGACAAAGTACTGGCCTACCGCAACTGGCTGGGTCTGATGCAAGGCACGCTGGCCGAACCCGTTGAAAAGGGCGGCAAGACTTTCACGCGTCGCCTGAACCCGGATCGCGAGTTCATTGGTCTCGACGGCTCCGAGCGCACGCTTCCCGGCCGCTCGCTCATGCTGATTCGCAACGTGGGCCACCTAATGACCAACCCCGCCATCCTGATCGGCGATGGCCAGGAAATCCCGGAAGGCATCATGGACGCGGTGATCACCTCGCTGATCGCCAAGCACGATCTGCAGCGCCGCCAGAACTCGCGCGCCGGCTCGGTCTACATCGTCAAGCCCAAGATGCACGGCCCGGACGAGGTCGCCTTCGCCAACGAGCTGTTTACCCGCACCGAGGCCCTGATCGGCCTGGAGCGCAACACGCTCAAGATGGGCATCATGGACGAAGAGCGCCGCACGAGCGTGAACCTGAAGGCTTGTATTGCTGCCGCACGCGAGCGCGTAGCCTTCATCAACACCGGCTTCCTGGACCGCACCGGCGACGAAATGCACACGTCGATGGAAGCGGGCCCCATGGTGCGCAAGGGCGACATGAAGCGCACCGTCTGGATCGACGCCTACGAACGCAACAACGTGCAGACCGGTCTGGCCTGCGGCCTGCGTGGTCGCGCACAAATCGGCAAGGGTATGTGGGCCATGCCCGACCTCATGGCCGACATGCTGGAACAGAAGATCGGGCACCTAAAGGCCGGCGGCAATACGGCTTGGGTGCCCTCTCCCACCGCCGCCACGCTGCACGCTCTGCACTACCACCAGGTTGACGTCCAGGCCGTTCAGATCTCCCTGGAAGGCCGCAACGAAGCGCTGCTGCGCGGCATCCTCGATGTACCCGTGGCACGCGACACCAACTGGACGCCCGAAGAAATCCAGCAGGAGCTCGACAACAACGCACAGGGCATCCTGGGCTACGTGGTTCGCTGGATCGATCAGGGGGTGGGATGCTCCAAGGTACCGGACATCCACGATGTCGGCCTGATGGAAGACCGGGCCACGCTGCGCATTTCAAGTCAGCACATGGCTAACTGGCTGCGCCACGGCGTGGTGTCCGAAGAGCAGGTCATGGAAACCATGAAGCGCATGGCCGCAGTGGTGGACCGCCAAAACGCGGGTGACCCCGCCTATCGCAATATGGCCGGCAACTTCGACAATTCCGTTGCCTTCCGTGCAGCTTGCGACCTGGTCTTCAAGGGTCTGGAGCAGCCCAACGGCTACACCGAGCCCCTGCTCCACAAGTGGCGTCAGGTCGCGAAGGCTTCTGCCGCCTGATGACGGCCACGGGCCTTCGGGCCGGCTCCCGCGTGGCGCACTTCAGTGCCGCGCGGGAGCCTTTCTGTTTCCTATTCGGAAAACATCGCTCAGGCGCGCACCTTCGCAATCACTTCGTCGAGCCGCTTGAGCATGAGTGTCACTTCATCTTCCGTGACGTTCAGTGCCGGCATAAAGCGCAGCAAGTTAGGACGCGGCGAATTCAGCAGCATGCCTTCCGGCGCCGCCTCCATGGCGGCACGGACGATAGCAGGACCGTCGTCGCGATCCAGCATCAGGGCGCGCAGCAGACCAGAGCCCCGCTCACCCTTCATGCCCCATTTGTTGCTCAGCGCCAGCAGGCCTTCGGACAGCTGACGACCGCGCGCCTGCACTGCATCCAGGAACCCGGGTGCCGTCAGTGCATCGAACACCGCATTGCCAACCGCCGTCATGAGCGGATTGCCGTTGTAAGTGCCGCCCTGGTCGCCATGCGCAAAGCACGAGACGGCCTCACGTGCGCACAGCGCCGCCAGTGGCACGCCCCCGCCTATCCCCTTGCCGAGCGTCATGATGTCCGGCTGGATACCGAACTGCTCGTAGGCGAACAGGGTACCGGTACGAGCGAAGCCGGTCTGAACTTCGTCGACGATCAGCAGGATGCCGTGCTCGTCGGCCAGCTTGCGCAGGCCTTGCATGAATTCCCGCGTGGCGGGCAAGACGCCGCCTTCACCCTGAACGGGTTCCAGCATGATGCCGACGGTTTCATCGTCGATCAGCCCGCGCACGGATTCCAGATCGTTCAGCTTGGCCTTCGGGAAACCTGGCACCTGCGGCGCGAAGATTGTGTCCCAGCCCGGCTTGCCAGATGCCGACATGGTCGCCAGCGTACGGCCATGGAAGCTGTGATCCATGGTGATGATCTTGTAAGCGCCGTTGCGATGCAGCTGACCCCATTTACGTGCCAGCTTGATGGCGCCTTCATTGGCCTCCGCACCGCTGTTGGCAAAGAACACCCGGTCGAAGCACGATGCACCGGTGATCCGCTTGGCCAGCCCAACGGACGGTGCGTTGTAGAACGCGGGAGATGGATTGATCAGCTGGCTGCCCTGTTCCTCGAGCGCCCGTCGGATCGCCGGCGGGCAATGTCCAAGACTATTGACCGCCCACCCCTGGATGAAATCCAGGTATCGCTTGCCGGTGTGATCTTCTACCCAGGAGCCCTCGCCGCGCACGAACATCAGCTCCGGACGCGCAACGATATCCATCAGTGCGCTCACACCCGCCCGATCAAATTCCATATCAGTTCCCTGTAACGATGAAAAAAAGAGGCTACTACTGTGACAACAGGCGAAATTTTAGCGCGCCACCTGCGGCGCGCTATCATGCCGGAACACAACCGCAAAGCCCACACTGCGAATCCGCCGGCCATGATCCGAATCCTCTCCTTGCACACCTACCCTGTCAAGTCTTGCGGCGGCATCACGCATACCCAGATCGGGATCTCCAATTCGGGCCTGACGCACGATCGGCAATGGGTCGTGATCGATAAGGAAGAAGGCTTCCTCACTCAACGACGCTACCCTCGCATGGCACTGGTGCAGCCCGCACTGGATGAGACCGCGCTATTCCTCAATGCGCCGGAGATGCCCACGCTGCGCATCAGCTTGCGAAAAGGGGAAGAGAACCCCGCAGTGCCGCTGCGCATCTGGAATAGCGACACACTGGGTTGCGACGAAGGCGATACAGCCGCGCGCTGGTTCAGCGACTACCTGGGGCGGCCCTGCCGGCTTTATCGCGTTCACCGAGACGCCCGCCGGCTGGCGGCGCCACAACGCGTCTACGACTGGATCATGCGTCAGCCCGGCATGGCGGAATTTCCCATGGAGCACCCTTTCGGTTTCGCTGATTCCTTCCCTTTCCTGATTACAAGCCAAGCGTCGCTGGACGACCTGAATCTTCGGCTAGCCGCCAAAGGCGAGCAGGCGGTCATCATGAACCGCTTCCGCCCTAACATCGTGGTGCAGGGCCTGGAGGCCTACGAGGAAGACTACATCAGCAGCATGCGCGTCGGCCCGCTAACCTTTGCTTTGGTGAAGCAATGCGCCCGCTGCCCGGTCCCCAATGTCGATCCCATCACGGCGGATCTCGGCGCGGAGCCCATGGCGACTCTCAGCCGATACCGCAACTTCGAGAACGGCGTCATCTTCGGGGCCAATGCCGTGGTGTCGGGGGCCGAACGCGGTGCGGTGCTAAGCGTCGGTGACCGCATGGACGTCGTGCTCGACCTCTGACTTGATTGCGCTCACTCGAACAAGCTGAGCTGCGCCTCGTCTCCGGACACGTCTTCGGCGGGTTCTTCGCCAGGCACCGACAGCGCGCTCACACGCACCCCGAGCAGGCGCAAACGACGCTCCATCGGAATTCGCTTCAAGCACAGGCCGGCCGCCTCTCGCAATGAACGCGCATCGGCCACCCATCGCGGCAATGTGAGATCGCGGGTGACGGTACGGAAGTCGGCAAACCGCACCTTCACTCCAATCGTCCTGCCCGCCAGCCCCTTGCGCGTCAGGTCACCTTCCACGCGCTCGCATAAGGCGTCCAACACACGCCCCAGCATTTGCCGGTCGTGGCGCACGTGTAGATCGCGTTCGAATGTGGTCTCGCGGCTTACGGACTTCGGGGTGGACTCCACCACCACAGGACGGTCATCCCGTCCATGAGCGGATTCGAGCAGCCATCGTGCATAACGCTCACTGAATTGCTCGACGAGCGTGGGTAGCGGCGTGCGGGCGAGTTCGCCAATGCTTCGGATACCCATGTCCGCCAGCCGTGCCTGGGCCTTGGGGCCGATGCCGTTGATACGGCCCACAGGCAGCGGCCAGATCCGGGCTTCAAGATCCCCGTCCCCAATAATGGTGATGCCATCGGGCTTATCGAGGTCCGACGCAATCTTGGACAGCAGCTTGTTGGGCGATATGCCTATGGAACAGGTGAGCCCCGTCGCTGCGTGGACGGCCTCTTTCAAGCGACGCGCCAACGTGTAGCTGTCGTCTGGATGCTCGGTCAGATCAATGTAGATCTCGTCGATTCCGCGATCCTCGATGCGCGAAGCGATCACCGCCACTGCATCCTTGAAGCGCCGTGAGTACTGCCGATACTGCGTGAAGTCAGCCGGCAGCAGAATCGCATCCGGTGCAAGACGCGCGGCCTTCATTAACCCCATGGCGGAATGCACGCCGAGCGCACGCGCCTCATACGTTGCCGTGGTGATCACACCGCGGCCCACATAATCACCCACCCGGGAATACAAGCGCGTACCGTCCGGCGCCACACCTGGCTGTGTCGCGCTACCGCCGCCGATCACCACCGGCAAGCCTCGCAGTTCTGGATAGCGCAGCAGCTCCACCGACGCGTAGAACGCATCCATGTCCAAATGAGCAATGCGGCGCAACATCCTTTTTTTCCGTTAAAACTATCGGGGTCAGACCACGATCTCGTCAACTGGGGTCTGACCCCGTTTAAGAGACTATAGCTTTGAGCTGAGGGTGGCGACGGTCTGGCGCAAGTCGTCGTCGCCGGCGCGGGGCGCGAGGCGAAACGTGAGGCCCTGTTGCTCGATATAGATAGGCGAGGTGATGTCCGTCTTCTCGTGCATCGGCACGACGTGGGCGTGCACATGCGCGACGTCGGTGCCGGTGAACAGGAAAGCCACGCGCTCCACGCCGTAGGTGGCCTTCATGACCTTGCCCAAGCGCTGCCCAAGATGCACGATGGCTGCAGCCAAATCGGCGGGAAGGTCATCGTAATAGTCGTAATGCGCCTTGGGCACAATTAACACGTGGCCCGTACGTATGGGTTGTATGTCCAGGAACGCCTTGAGCTGATCGTCTTCGTACACCACATGTGAAGGGATCTCGCCGGACCCAATGCGACAAAAAATGCAATTGTCGTGATGCGGATGCGTTTCGGCTTGGTCCAGAAGTTGATGCACGGTGCTCATGAGTCTCTGTTCCTCATTGTGATTGTCGTCCCGGCTAACAGGCAACGAGCGCCCGCGCCTCCCTTTCCTCGAGCACGATGATACCGCCGCAGTCCCAACGAGAACATTACTGCGGCCAGTTCTCACATATAAATACAACAATATTTGTTTTCATCGAAACGGAAGGGTACAATACGGTTGTGAAATAAAACAAGACAGGAGTCGCTCATGGTCGCCACTGTCGAACGCAAGCCCAACACGGCCGAAGACCGCGGTGTACTCGCCCGCATGGTCATGACGCTCTTCGATCACTGGAAGCTCAACACCGAAGATCAAGCCGCGTTGCTGGGCATCGCCTCGGGCAACCGCGCCGCGCTCACTCGCTACCGCAAGGGTGAACCCATCGGCACCAGCCGCGACCAATACGAACGCGTCGGCCATTTGCTGGGCATCCACAAGAATCTGCGCCTGCTCTTTCCCCAAAACCGCGAGCTGGCCTACCGCTGGATGACCACCCGCAACAAAGCCTTCGACAACCTCACGCCGGTGGAAGTCATACGGGAATGGGGCTTCGCAGGTCTGCTCATGGTGCGCGGTTACCTCGACCGCGCCCGGGGCAACTAAAGCCTTCATCATGCAGTCGCTATTCACCAAACTGGCGCTCGCCGACGTCCAGCGCGACCTGGCCCGCAACATCGTCTCGCTACGCCAGTCGCAGGATCTCTTCGACGACCTCGCGAGCGACCCAGCGGAGTGGGAGATCGCGCAAGAAGTCGAAGAAGCCGTCAAGCCGCCGACCTATCGCTCGCACATGCCGGTGATCCACCGCCCGTTTGAAGACGCGCAATGGTTCAACGCCATCGGCTGGCCCTTCCGTAACTGGCAGGCCAGCCGGTTTTCGGACGGCTCGTACGGCGTCTGGTACGGTTCCGACTCCATCGAAACCACGGTCTACGAAACGGCATACCACTGGTTCCGGGGCCTACTCACCGATGCCGGCTTTGATCGCGAGCCCGTCGTTGCCGAGAGAAAGGTCTATGCAGTGGCCTGCGAAGCCGCCCTGCTGGACTTCCGCGAAGCCACATCGGAATACCCGGATCTGCTGCACCCATCGGATTACGCCTTTCCCCAGATGGTAGGAGCACGCATCCATCGCGAAGGCCACCCGGGAATACTGATTCAATCGGTACGACGCCCCAAAGGCGAAAACGCCGCCATCTTCAATCCCGCCGTATTGGCGGATCCCAGAATGAAATGCCAGCTCACGTACCGGCTGGAAGATGAACGCATCATTGTTGAGAAACAGCCGGGAAAGACATGGCTGAAGCTCGACGTGGGAAAGTTGTAGGCACCGCCTGAATACTCGGTGGCAGTTCTTATGGCCACTGCTGCGCCGCATGCAACACACGCAGAATCGTGATCTTATTGATGCCCTCTCGATACACCACGAGATAGTTGGGACGCACCACCATCTCACGCGTACCTGTTACGCGCCCCGGACGGTAAAGCCTCGGGTGCCGGCGCAACGCCAGGGCCTTCGTCTCGATCTCATTCTTCAAAGCCTGCGCCGCATCGGGGTTATCGGCAGCGATGTAGGTAATGATCTCTAGTAGGTCTGCACGCGCCTTCGGGTGCCACTCAAGTGTCGGTATGCGGGGCATGGCGCGCGTTCTTCTTCTTTTCTAGAGCCTTATCGATTATTGCCTGAGCCTCTTGCATGACCTGGTCGTGCGAGAGGCTTGGGGAGGAATCATCCAGCGCGGCTTCCACTTGCGCGCGCACCCAGGCGTCGTGTGCTGCGGCCTCATGCGCACGGCGCATACGCTCGGCCGCATCATCGCGGCGTGCGCGCGCGTTCCCCTCTTCGCTGTAGTTGCTCGCATCGAGCATCTCCACTCGCGTAATCCGTAACTCGTTGCGCAGGTACTGAATGCAGGTGTCTAGGCTGCGCCAGATGCGTGGCTTATCCGTGCGCTGCGTGCCCAGGGGCTTCTCCACCGTGCCGAACTTCAGCATGACAGACCATCCACCGGGCTGGCCGATGATGGAAGCTCCGCTAATGGCGTTGGCCGCTACCATTTGTCGCGCCACTGCAGTGTCGATCGTGTCGGAACTCATGAGACCCCCTTGGTGCGACGCCGATTGTCTAGAAATCCACGCATTAATATTAAGTGGTTTGACGCAGATTTACTAATAAATATCACGCGGGATCGGGATAATTCCGAAGAGGAAAAACACGATACTCACGCCGACGCGGGCGTCTCGCTTTCCTGCGTCAGCGTACGGTGGTGGGAATCTCGAATCAGCCGACGCAACAAGAAAGCAACTTCGCGCATCGCTCTCGTAAGGGGGTGATGTGCGGTAGTGCGTAA
Source organism: Burkholderiaceae bacterium (assembly GCA_035306485.1). Classification (GTDB taxonomy): domain Bacteria; phylum Pseudomonadota; class Gammaproteobacteria; order Burkholderiales; family Burkholderiaceae_B; genus Yanghanlia. The sequence goes on along the minus strand of DATGNX010000031.1, from coordinate 5,614 downwards.
GACCACGTACCGGGGCAAGGTCGGTTCAACGATACGACACACACCGAAGGTTTCGTGATGGCCGCCCTGTCTGACGAAGTGTTCACTCCATACCGCACAACAGGGATAGCGCCGCAATAGAGCCAACTGCGCTTCCAGCGAATCAGCTTCGAATATCACACGAAACCTGATCTTCTGCCTTGCGGCTTCTTCTTCAAGCCGTTGCCTCAATCCGTTCATGGGCGCCGGCAATACGAGGTCCATGCCATCCAGTTTGCGAAACGGAATGGAGTCAGAGCCGGGGAGAAGGTTGTGCGCCCCCACCAGGACCAAGTCCGACTGCGACACGATCTCTTCCTGCGCCACCCGCCGGCTGTGATACTGCGTGACCAGCGCAATATCGACCTGCCCCGTCGCGAGCCACTGCTCGTGCTGCACGCTGAAGCTCTCCACCATGCGCAGCATGATGCGCGGATGTTCCTGCTGTACCGCTTCAAACAGGTCAACGGCGAACTCGCGCATGTAAGCCGTCAGCAGCGCAATCGACACCACGCCGCTGGGTCCCTGAGCCGACTCCTGGATCTCTGTCACGAAGTTGTCAAACGAGGCGACGAGCTCGCGCGCCCGTTCTATGGCCAGCTGACCGACTTCAGTCGGCTGGACCCCCCGGCCAGTCCGATGAAAAAGAGGCGTCTGGAAGGTGTTCTCGAACTCCCGCAGCTTCCGACTGACTGAAGGCTGAGATAGCCCCAAGGCCTCTGCGGCTCTCGACAGGTTCTGCAGCTCACCGACTTTCAGGAGAAGCTTGAGGTCATGAATATCCATTGCGCCATACGAAGAGTGAATATCAGATACACGCGACCCGACATACCCAATTTACCGCAGTTCTTCTAATGTGATCACAACCACTGCGTTAAGAAAAAAAGGAGAGAGACCTCATGTTGAAGAAATTGCTGTGCCGCTTGCCGTTAGTCGCCGCGTGTCTGACCCCATTTGGTGTTGCCGCTGCCGATTTCCCGCAGCAGCCCATCCGCATCATCGTGCCATACGCAGCAGGCGGTACGACAGACATGCTGGCCCGGGTGGTCGGTAAGCACGTCGCCGACAATCTGAAGACCACCGTGATCGTGGAAAACAAACCGGGTGCCAACGGCATGCTGGGGTCATCCATGGTCGCCAAAGCGCCGGCTGACGGCTACACGCTGGGTATCGCCACCCCGGGCAACCACGCCGCCAATGCCAGCCTGTACAAGGAAGTGCCTTACGACACCATCAAGGACTTCACCGCAGTCTCGCACGCTGTGAATTCACCCATGGTTCTGATCGCGCACCCCGACCTCGGCGTAAAAACCGTGAAGGAACTCATCGATAAGGCGAAAGCCGCACCCGACACCATCGTGTACGCCTCCGGCGGGACGGGTTCCTCCATGCACCTGGCCATGGAGCAATTTGCCAAGATGGCCGACATCAAGATGACACACGTCCCTTACAAGGGGTCCGGTAACTCGTACGTAGACCTTATAGCGGGACGCGTGTCACTGCTCATGGACATCATTCCCCAGGCTCTGCCACGCGTGCGCGCCGGCCAGCTCATTGCGTTAGGTGCAGGTACGAAGGAACGCCTGCCTGAACTGCCGGATGTGCCCACTATTGACGAATCCGGCGTGCCCGGCTACGCAGCCGGCTCCTGGTACGGCTTTGTCGGCCCGGCCGGCATTCCCGCCGACCGGCTGGAAATCCTGAACACCGCTATCAATAAGGCGCTGCGCGACCCGGAGATCGAGACCAAGCTGAAGGATGCAGGCCTGCAGGTCGTGGCCGGCACACCCGAGGAATTCCAGAAATTTATCGAGGCGCAAGTCGCGGTATCGGCACAAATTATCAAGGACGCCGGCATCAAGGCCGAGTAGGCGCCGTCTCCACGCAACAAGGAAACACAACATGCATGCATCATTCACCCCTATCGATTTCCAGGCACGGCGCGGTAAAGTGGCGGCCTCCGTCAAGGCCGCAGGTTTCGACGCGTATGTCGGAACCCGGCAAGGGGGCCTGCACTATCTAAGCGGCGCCTTCATGCCCTGGCGCGGCGCCGTAATCGTCACGGCTAACGGAGAGTGTGAATTCGTTTACTGGGCATGGGACACCAACCGGGTGCGCCAGGAAGGCCACGACGTCAACATCACCCCGTTTACCTTCTCGGACTTCACCAAGACGATCGCCGCCAAGCTGAAGGAACTCGGCCTTGAGAAAGGTCGTATCGGCATCGACCTCGCTCACCCGGGGGCGGCCCAGGTCGCGCCGGGCATGATCTGCGCCAACGAGTACCTGGAGCTCAAGGAGCTGCTGCCGGCAGCCAACATCGCCAACGGCGTCGACCTGCTCGATAACGTCATGCTGATCAAGGAAGCGGCTGAGCTGGAGCGCCTACGCGTTGCTGCCCATGTGGCGGATATCGGCTTCAATGCGGGACGAGCCGCCGTACGCACGGGTGTCACGGAGAACCATGTTGCAGGTGCCATCGAGCAAGCCATCCGCGACAACGGCAGCACGTGGGCCTGGGCGCTTACTGGCGGCACGGAAGTCGGTTCCGGCCCGCGCACCGGGTACCTGCACGGCGTCACACAACAGGCCACCGACAAACTGATCCAGGACAACGAGTTCATTATCCTGGACCTGCATCCCATGATCGACTTGTACCTGGCCGACGCCTCCATTCCGGTGTTCCACGGAAAGCCCTCGCCAACTCAGCAAAAGCTGATCGATTGCTGGGAAGAAGTCGTGGAGACCATGATGCAGAACCTACGCCCGGGCCGTCCCATTCCTGAAGTGGTGCAGCAAGGCATCGATGTCTTCGAAAAGCGCGGGCTGAAGGACTACTGCCTGCCGACGTTCGGACACGGCTTGGGTACTTGCGCGAGGACACGACCCTTTATCAATCTCCGGAGCACTGATACCGCGCAAGCCAACATGGTGATAGCGCTGGGCACGCATCTCTACATGCCCGAAGTGGGCGGTATGCGGCTAGAGTTCCCCGCTGTGATTACGGAATCGGGCGCGGAAGCGCTGATGAAGACGCCGCCGAAGGTGCATTTCAACTGAGGGAGGGGGGACGGGGCGGTCGCTCCGTCGGTTGAGAATCATTACACCGCTTTCTCAACAACGGGCTCCGATCTTAGAATTAGAGCCCGTTTTGCGTGTTCCGCATGGCTACTGCGTAGTGCGTTCCCGAAAGCATGGCCGCAGCTTTGGCATGCCACTTCATGCCTTTACAGTCGCCACGTTGGCTCAGCATCTTGTACCAACAAGCTGGCCCAACTAACGAATGCACGCACGGCGGGCGAAAGCTGACGATTCTGAGGATACATGATTGACAAGGGCACTTTGGGCGACCCATAAGACTGGAGAACTCTTGTTAACCGCCCATCCTGAAGATATGGCCGGGCGATATAGTTCGCAATTCGAATCAAGCCCAACCCTTCTAGACCGCACGTGACATACGAATCCGTGTCGTTCACCGCAAGGTTCCCCGACACTCGGATATTCCGCGTCTCGCCATTGACGAGAAACGGCCAGTCCACAGGCCGTCCGCTCCTGCCCGAAAGGAACTGAACTAGCCGATGGGACTTCAGGTCTTCGAGGGTTTCTGGTTCGCCGTACTTGTTCAGGTAGTCCGGCGACGCGCAAGTCACCCATTCAAAACTGCCGATCTGCCTAGCGACCAGCGTTGCGGAAGATTCTGGAGTGCCGGCTCGTAACACGCAATCGATCCCCTCCTGCACCAGTTCAACCGGGCGATCTCCCAGCGTCAGATTCAAATCAATATCGGGATAGCGTTCGTGGAAGTCCCGGATGGCAGGCAGAATAACTCTACGTGCGAACGACGGAGACATGTCGACACGCAGTTTTCCGCGTGGCGGCGCCGTGCTGCCGGACAGCGAAGCTTCCACCGCATCGACATCTCTCAAAATCCTTTGGCAATGATCGAAATAGACAATGCCGTCCGGTGTCAGATTGATCGTTCGGGTAGTTCGCTGCAGCAAGCGAACGCCAAGATGAGCTTCCAGGTCCTTTATCAACCTGCTTACTGTTGACGGCGGCATCGAAAGACCCATCGCTGCGTTTGCGAATCCGTTCATTTCGACAACGCGTACAAAGACCTGCATAGCGCGAAGTTTATTCATCGTTCCTTGCTGACCCTATTTCCATATCCCTGCGACGAATGCCAATCTGCCATGCGTAGTGTGCCAGCTTTCGATTGCTTCATTATTCCATTTATTGCAAAACACAGAACAATACCGTCGTCTTTATCAGCCGCCAGCCGGTCCCTATACTTGCCGTTAAGCACTCGGGAATCAACGCAGGGCTCAGCCTCCAAGTATCTACAAATTGGAGGACATGTGGGCTTACGGCAATTTCCCGCGCTCCTCAGCAACCACCGAAATAGCATATTCGGGAATGCTCACCGAAGAAATAGACGTCTGTGATCAGCAAACGATTATGCGCAAATTCGGGATAAAAGTAGAGAGACCTTTCTATGAACCCGCAACACAGCAAAGTCGATATTGAACATATGCTCGTACTGGGCGCAGGTCAGTTAGGCATGGCGGTGATACGAGAGCTTGCACCTCGTCGGCAGAATGCGGAAACGCCATTGACCGTTTTGATTTCGCCCAAATCCTTGGAATCGCCAAACGCACCGGAAAAACATTCGAGAGCGGAGCTGCTCGCGCTGGGCGCTCAACTTCTGCCGTTCGATTTGTCCGCCTGCACGACTGAAGAGCTGACTCGCCTATTCAGGCGGTTTAGGACTGTGATCAGCTGCACCGGCTTCGTCGCTGGTCCGGGCACACAGATGAAGTTAACTCGCGCCGCGCTCGCCGCAGGGGTCCAAAGATATTTCCCATGGCAGTTCGGCGTCGACTATGACATCGTCGGTAAAGGAAGTGGGCAACCTGTCTTCGATGAACAGTATGACGTTAGAAGATTACTCCGCGCGCAGGATCGGACGGAATGGGTGATTGTTTCCACTGGAATGTTCACCAGCTTTCTTTTTGACCCGACGTTCGGTGTAGTCGATTTCACCACCAGTACAGTACATGGCTTGGGCACTTGGGATACCAAGGTCACGGTCACCACTCCTGAGGATATCGGACGGCTCACTGCGGAAATCGTGCTTGAGCAACCGCGCATCGCCAATCAGGTCGTCTACATAGCCAGTGACACTCTCTCGTATGCGACGCTCGCTGACATCGTTGAAGGCACGACGCGGCGTGAGTTCAAACGTGAACTTCTTACGCGTGCACGATTGAACGATGCTTTAGCCAGACACCCTGAAGACGTTATGGCTCGGTATCGCACGGCCTTTGCACTTGGCGACGGCATGTGGTGGGACAAAGCCACCACATACAACGAAAGACGCTCCATACCGACCACGGATACCAAAACCTGGCTGAAACGCCATTTGGATACGATGGCTTAGAGGACTTCGGCTTGACCGTGTCCCTTCGCTAAACACCCTGGTCGACCCGCGAGCACTTGCGGCGCTCCCGTTACGCCAACTTCTAAATGAACGAGGGCCACAAGTGTCTCGACTTATGGCCCTCGGATTCTCACCTTATGGGTGTCTCTACACACC
>DATGNX010000030.1:0-38366 GCA_035306485.1 Burkholderiaceae bacterium | reverse complement strand
TACGGCTTCCCGGTGGATCTCACCGCGGACATTTGTCGTGAGCGCAGCGTGGGCATCGATCAAGACGGTTTCGATGCGGCCATGCAGCGCCAGCGCGAGCAGGCCCGCGCCGCCGGCAAGTTCAAGGCGGCGGAAGGTCTCAGCTACCAAGGCGCCGAAACCCGTTTCGAAGGCTATGAGTCTCTGCAGTCTTCCGGTCGCGTGACCGCGCTTTATGTGGAAGGCACGGCTGTAGACACCGTGCATGCCGGGCAGCAGGCCATTGTCGTGCTGGATGCCACACCGTTCTATGCCGAGTCTGGCGGACAGGTCGGCGACACCGGTCTGCTGACCGCGCCGGGCCTGAAGTTTCAGGTGACGGATACTCAAAAGATTCAACCCAGCGTGTCCGGCCATCATGGCGAGCTGCTGGAAGGCGAACTGAAGGTGGGCGACACCGTCCAGGCTCAGGTTGACGCCACCCATCGCAACGACACAATGCGGAATCACTCGGCCACGCACCTGATGCACAAGGCCCTGCGCGAAGTGCTGGGCGCACACGTGCAGCAGCGCGGCTCTCTTGTCGATGCCGAGAAGACCCGTTTCGACTTCGCGCATGACGCGCCCATGACCCCGGAGCAGATCGCCGAAGTCGAACGCATCGTCAATCAAGAGATCCTCGAGAACCACGCCACGGGCGCGCAGCTCATGAGCTACGACGAAGCGGTGCAGGGTGGTGCCATGGCGCTGTTCGGTGAAAAGTACGGCGACGTGGTCCGGGTACTGGATATCGGTTCCTCCCGCGAACTCTGCGGTGGGACGCACGTTGCCCGTACCGGCGATATCGGCCTGTTCAAGATTGTGTCCGAAGGCGGCGTAGCCGCCGGCGTGCGTCGTGTCGAGGCAATAACCGGGGCGAATTCCCTTGCCTGGGTACAACAGGTTAACGAGACGCTGCAGCGTGCGGCGGCAAGCGTGAAGGCACAGCCGGCCGATCTGGTCGATCGCATTGGCTTGCTGCAAAATCAGGTCAAGACGCTGGAGCGTCAGCTGGATCAGCTCAAGAGCAAGCAAGCGGCTTCGCTCGGTAGTAATCTGGCCGATCAGGCCGTTGTACTCGAAGGCGGCACCAAGCTGCTGGTGGCCACGCTCAACGGCACCGATCCCAAGGCCTTGCGCGGCATGGTGGATCAGCTCAAGGACAAACTCAAATCGGCTGTCGTGTTGTTGGCCGCCGTCGCGGACGACAAGATCAGTCTGGTAGCGGGCGTCACGTCCGATCTGATCGACCGAGTGAAGGCGGGCGAGCTCGTCGCCACGGTTGCCGGTCAGGTTGGCGGCAAGGGCGGCGGTCGTCCCGATATGGCGATGGGCGGCGGTTCCGACGTCGCGGCGCTGGCGGGCGCAACGGCTGGTGTCGAGGCGTGGGTACGCGAACGTCTGGGATAAGGTATGGCGGAATCGGAAAATCTCCCCACTGCTCACACTGAGGTCGACGCCTCGGGGCTGAAGTGCCCGCTGCCCATCTTGCGGGCCAAGAAGGCCTTGGCGCAGATGGAAACGGGCGAGGTGCTCAAGGTGATCACCACCGATCCGCATGCCGCCCGCGACTTCCAGGCATTCTGCACCCAGACGGGTAATGCTCTGTTGGCGCAGGCCGAACAGGGCGATGCCGTGTGGCATTTTTTGCGCCGCCGCTGAAGCGGAGGTCCGCAAATGTTGTATGTTTTCAAACCGGCACGGATTGCAGGCCGCTTCGTTGCGGCTCAACTCAGATCAGTGCTAGAATCTTCTGTTTTTCACAACACTATCAAAGGATTACCATGGTTGTAATTCGTCTGGCCCGCGGCGGCTCGAAGAAGCGCCCTTTCTACAACGTTGTCGCTGCCGACTCGCGTAATCGTCGCGACGGTCGCTTCATTGAGCGTCTGGGCTTTTACAACCCCGTCGGCAAGGAAGGCGTCGAGAACCTGCGTCTGGCACAAGACCGCGTGACGTACTGGGTGGAAAACGGTGCCCAGCTGTCGCCGGCTGTAGAGCGCCTGGTCAAGCAATACAACGCCGCTCAGACCGCTGCCTGAGCTTTCCGTTAGCATCGGTAAAGCCCAACGTGTCACGGTCTGAAGCCACCACGGTCGCCGAGCCCGGGGATCTGGTCGAGCTCGGGCGTGTGACCAGCGCCTACGGCGTTCGGGGCTGGGTCAAGATCCAGCCGCACGCGGCCGGCTCTTCGGCCTTGCTGCAGGCCCGTGAATGGTGGCTGCGGCGCAGTACGGTTCCTGCGCAGGCGGGTGCCCTTGCGCCTGCATGGCCGGTCAAGGTCCTTAAAAGCCGTACTCAGGGCAGCACCATCGTCGGCAGGCTGGAAGGTGTCGAGGACCGAACTCAGGCTGAGCAGCTGCGTGGCTGCACAGTATGGGTGTCGCGCGCCAAGTTTCCGCCTCTGGATGCCGACGAATACTATTGGGTCGACCTCATTGGTTGCGTAGTCTATGGCGAGCAGGACGAGCAAAGCGTCCTGCTGGGCGTCGTGGCGGACGTCATGGATAACGGCGCGCATGCGGTCTTGCGCGTGCATCGACAAGCGCTGAATGAGCACGGCGAGCCCATTGCCGTGCTGGATGCCAAGGGGCGGGCTCAGGAAACGCTGATCCCCTTCGTATCGGCGCATGTCCATACCGTGGACCTCGAAAATCGGCGCCTGGACAGCAATTGGCCGGCCGATCTCTGAATCGGACTCCGGCCATGCGTATCGACGTACTTTCCCTTTTTCCCGACATGTTTTCCTTGGTCGGCGAGCTCGGTGTGACCGGGCGAGCCCAGCGGCTAGGGCTATGGTCGATGCATGTCTGGAATCCTCGCGATTACACGGAGGACGTGCACCGTACGGTGGACGATCGTCCCTACGGTGGTGGTCCCGGCATGGTCATGCTTGCAGAACCGCTGGAGAAAGCGCTGGATGCGGCATTGGCCGATCGTGCTGCCACTGATGTCGATCGTGCTGCCGCTGACATACCCGTTATCCTCATGAGCCCCACCGGCAAGCGCTACGATCAGGCTATGGCGCAGACGCTGGCGGATAGCCCCGGGGCGGTTTTCGTTTGCGGTCGCTACGAAGGAATCGATCAACGTTTCATTGATCGCCGCGTGACTCACGAGGTGTCGCTCGGCGATTTTGTGCTTTCGGGCGGCGAGATCGCGGCGTTGGCGTGTATCGATGCGGCGGTGCGCCTGTTGCCCGGCGCATTGAATGACGGGGATTCGGCAAGACAGGACTCCTTCAATGACGCGACCAGCGGCTTGCTGGATAGTCCTCACTACACGCGTCCCGAGCTTTATCACGGCATGCCGGTGCCTGAAGTGCTGTTATCCGGCCATCATGCCAATATCGCTGTGTGGCGCCGCCAGCAGTCTTTAGCGCTGACCGCCGCACGTCGGCCCGACCTTCTGGAAGAGGCCAGACGTCAGGGCCGTCTGACCAAGAAGGACGAAGCCTTTCTGCGCTCGCTGCAACTCGGGGCGGCTGCCCCGAAATTGCAAGAGTCCTGATCCAGGGAATCGGCGCAGGCCAAGCGATCAACGTATCATGCCGGCGGCGGCGGTCTGGTGCGTGGCTTCGTCAATCAGAATGAAGGCGCCGGTCGCGGGCGAATCCACATAGGCGTCGTACGCCAATGCCTCGCGGGTCGCAATCGACACGCGCCCGATTTCATTCATTTCCAGGACGCCGGCGTCATTCGATTCTTCCTGCAGCTCCCGAATATTGCGGCGGGTATGGACACCTCGAATTCGCGCCGAGGTGAGTCGGGTTCCATGCTTGAGCAGGTACTTGCGCGCAGGATTCAATGGCTGGGCGTCCAGCCAGCACAGTTCCGCCTCCAGGTTTCTTTCCACTCTTGCGGGTGCCTGAGCCTGTACGAGGAGGTCGCCGCGCGACACGTCAACGTCCCGGTCCAGGACGACGGTGACCGAGTCGCCTGCCACGGCCGTCGTGCACTCGTCCGTACCTCGCAGGATGCGCGCTACGCGTGCCGTGACGCCGGAGGGCTGGACGCTTAGTTCGTCGCCAACACGCAGTTCGCCGCGGCTGATGCGTCCCGCATAGCCTCGGAAATCGTCCAGACTGTCGCCGCCATGGCGCACAACCCATTGCACGGGCAAGCGCAGCGGCGCGTGTAGCGCCGGCGCGTCCACATCCAGCGCTTCGAGCAGCGGTAACAGGGGCGGGCCTTCGTACCAGGTTGAATGTTGGGAAGGATGCACGACGTTGTCGCCCTCAAGCGCCGAGAGCGGCAGGATGTGGAAGTGTTCGATGCCCAGCCGGCCAGCCAACTCTGCATAGGCGGCGTGGATCCGGCGAAACACCTCGGGGTCCCAATCAACCAGGTCCATCTTGTTCACCGCAACGATGATGTGGCGCAGTCCCAGCAGGCGGGCGATGGTGCTGTGGCGTTTGGTTTGGGGCAACAGGACGCCGTCCGCCGCGCGGCTGGCATCGATCAGAATGATGGCGGCATCGGCGGTGGACGCCCCCGTCACCATATTGCGCGTGTATTGCTCGTGGCCGGGCGCATCCGCCACGATGAACTTGCGTTGCGGCGTCGAGAAGTAACGGTAGGCGACGTCGATCGTGATGCCTTGCTCGCGCTCGGCTTCCAAGCCGTCGGTTAGCAGCGCGAAGTCCACACGGTCGCCTTCGGTGCGCTTGTGGCGGGCGCGGGAGATGGCATCGAGCTGGTCGGCGAAGACGCCTTTGCTGTCGTACAGCAGCCTGCCGATCAGCGTGGACTTTCCGTCGTCGACGGATCCCGCCGTGATGAGCCTCAGGACGCCCTTGTCGTCCAGGGGTGCGAAGTAATCTCGGGGTGCGTTCATAGTATCTTCTTTGTAGATGAGTATCAGAAGTAGCCTTCGCGCTTGCGGCGCTCCATCGAGGCTTCCGAGGTCTGGTCGTCCATGCGGGTGGCGCCCCGCTCAGTGATATGCGTAATTGCCGTTTCGGCGATGATGGCGGCGGGGTCGCGTGCTGTGGAAGCGACGGGGCAGGTGCAGGAGATGTCGCCCACGGTGCGGAACCGCACGGGCAGATGCTCGACGGTTTCTTCTTCGCGCGGCGGTGTGAGCGGGGTCACCGGGACCAACAGGCCGCGACGCCTCACAACGGGTCGCACGTGGCTGTAGTACAGCGAGGGCAGGGCCAAGCCTTCGCGCTGGATGTACTGCCAGACATCCAGCTCCGTCCAGTTGGAGATCGGAAAGACCCGTATGTTCTCCCCCTTGTGCACACGGGTGTTGAACAGGCTCCACAGTTCGGGACGTTGCGCCTTGGGGTCCCATTGTCCGAATTCGTCGCGGAAGGAGAAGATGCGCTCCTTGGCACGCGCCTTTTCTTCATCGCGCCGCGCCCCGCCAATGCAGGCATCAAAACCGAACTCCTCGATGGCTTCGAGCAACGTAACGGCCTGGGCGGCATTGCGCGAGTCGTTCTCGTTACGCAACATCACGCTGCCACGACGGATCGAGTCTTCGACCTGGCGCACGATCAGCCGCTCGCCGAGCTCCAGCGCTCGCGCATCGCGAAATGCGATGACCTCGTCGAAGTTATGGCCGGTGTCGATATGCAGCAGCGGAAAGGGAAAGCGGCCCGGACGAAAGGCCTTCTCGGCGAGACGCAGCAGCACGACGGAATCCTTTCCGCCTGAGAACAGCAGGGCGGGATTCTCGCACTCGGCCGCGACTTCGCGAAGGATATGGACGGCTTCCGACTCGAGCCAATCGAGATGGCTCCTGGTGTTCGTTTCGGTAAGAACGGTCATGCGTTTTCCTGAGAGAGAGGGATTCGATTGGGGCGTACCGTGACGTTGCGCTCCGCATTGCCTGCGTGAAGGCCGCATTCCTTGGAATCGGCGTTTTCCCACCACCAGCGGCCGGCGCGCGGGTCCTCGCCGGGCTTCACGGCACGGGTGCAGGGTTCACAGCCAATAGACGGGTAGCCGCGGTCATGCAGGGGGTTGTAGGGAACGGCGAAATGACGCAGTACCTGCCACACCTCCTGTTCGCTCCACGCGGCCATCGGGTTGAACTTCTGCAGTCCGAATACAGCGTCATGTTCCTGCTCGGGAAGCTCGCCCCGGGTGACGGCCTGGGCGCGGCGTTGACCGGTGATCCAGGCGCTGCGGCCTGCGAGGGCACGCTTCAATGGTTCAACTTTGCGGATGTTGCAGCATGCTTTGCGCAGCTCCAGGCTCTCGTAGAACGCGAAAGCGCCATGTGCCGCGACATGGGCGTGCACCGCCTCCGCTTGAGGATGGTGGACCGTCGGGGCGCGACCATACGCGCCCTGGATCTCATCCAATAGATCCAGCGTTTCGCGGTGGAGCCGGCCGGTATCCAGCGTGAAGATCTCCAGTGGTAGTCCGGTTGAATAAATGGCATGGGTCAGCACCATGTCTTCGGCCGCCAGCGACGAGGCGACAACCGCGTCAGGGTGGCGTCGGGCGATCTCGCCCAAGCGCTCCAGCAGCGTTTGCCATCGGACTGCGGTTGCGGGGGGAAGAGAGGGGAGGGCATTCATGAGCGTGTCTCGTTGGCGAAAACCCGTGCATGTACCGGGCGGGCGAGCAAGGCGGCGCCATCATGCAGGGAGAGTTGTTGGTAGGCTTGCAGCGGCAGCGACGCTTCCAGGGTTTCCGATGTGTCCAGGCGCTCAAGTTCGAGGTGTGCGCTATGACCCAGCAGATTCACGTGTCCGATGCGTACGGGTATGCCGGTAACCCCGCTGCCCGCGTGGAGAATCTCAATTTCGTGTGGCCGTACGTAGGCGGTGGCCGGCGTATTCTGGGCGTGAGGCAGTTCCGGCGCGGGCAGGCTCAAGCCGTGGCCTTGCCACGTGCCCGCGTTTGCCTGGCCGGACAGCGCATTCACTTCGCCAAGAAAGCTATAGACGAAGGGCGTGGCGGGGCGTTCCCATACTTCCCGAGGCGTACCCACCTGTTCAACGCGTCCGGCATTCATCAAAACGACCCGGTCTGCGACTTCCAGGGCCTCTTCCTGATCGTGCGTGACGAACACGCTGGCCACATCCAGTTCGTCATGCAGGCGTCGCAGCCAGCGCCGCAATTCTTTACGGACCTTGGCGTCCAGGGCACCGAAGGGTTCATCCAGCAGTAGGATGCGCGGCTCTACCGCCAGCGCGCGCGCCAGAGCGATGCGCTGGCGCTGTCCGCCGGACAGCTGAGCGGGGTGGCGGTCGGCGAGCCAATCCAACTGGACCAGGTGCAACAGGTTCATCACCTTTTCCTTGATGGCTGCTTCGCTGGGGCGCGATGCGCGCGGCTTGACTCGCAGGCCGAATGCCACGTTCTCGAATACCGTCATGTGGCGGAACAACGCGTAGTGCTGGAAGACGAATCCGACCTGACGATGCCGTACATCGACATCGGTGGTGTCCTCCCCGCCGAATAGCACGCTGCCCGTATCGGCCGTCTCCAATCCTGCAATGATTCGCAGCAAGGTGGTCTTGCCGCAGCCCGACGGACCCAGCAGGGCGACGAGTTCACCGGTTTCGATATTCAGGGACACATCGTCCAGCGCACGGAAACTGCCGAAGCGGCGTGTGAGGTGTCTGACTTCAATACTCATGATTGGGGCTCCATCAGGCCATGGCCGGCTTGGCCGGCAGGGTTACGGCGGCCGATCGTGCGACTGGCAGCTCCAGGTGTTCGTGGCCATGCCATTCGATCAAGTGTTTGACGACCAGGGTGAGGATCGCCAGTAGCGCCAACAACGAGGCGACAGCAAACGAAGCCGCGAACTGGTACTCGTTGTAGAGAATCTCGACATGCAGCGTCATGGTGTTGGTCATGCCGCGTATATGTCCCGAGACCACGGACACAGCGCCGAATTCGCCCATGGCGCGGGCATTGGCGAGGATGGCGCCATACACGAGCGCCCAGCGGATGTTGGGCAGGGTGATGCGACGGAAAATCTGCCAGCCGCTCGCGCCCAGCGTCAGGGCAGCCTGTTCTTCATCCGCCCCTTGCGCCTGCATCAGCGGAATCAGCTCCCGTGCGATGAAGGGGAAGGTGACGAAGAGTGTGGCCAGCAGAATGCCGGGCACGGCATAGACGATCTTCAGGTCGTGCGCTTGGAGAAAGCCGCCAAACCAGCCCTGGCTCCCGAACAGCAGCACGAACACAAGACCCGCCACGACGGGAGAGACGGAGAACGGCAGATCGATAAGCGTGAGCAGGCATTGCTTGCCGCGAAACTGAAAGCGGGTGATCGACCAAGCGGCGGCGACGCCGAACACCAGATTCAGAGGCAGTGAAATAGCGGCAATGAGCAAGGTGAGACGGATCGCCGACAAGGCATCGGGGTCGGTGATTGCCGCCAAGTAGACTTCCCAGCCTTTACGCAGGGCTTCGGCGAACACCACGATCAGCGGTAGCGCCAGAAACAGCGCCAGGAAGCCAAGCGCAGCGGCAATCAGCAGGCCGCGCAGCCATCGAGGTTCCGTCAGATGTACAGGACGGTGGTCAGTGCTCATGGCGCTCTCCTGTTGCTACGCGACTGCCATGCCTGTAGGCCGTTGATGAGCAGCAACATGAGGAAGGACACAGCGAGCATGACCGTGGCGATGGCGGCGGCGCCTGGATAGTCGTACTGTTCCAGTCGAGACAGAATCAGCAAAGGTGTGATCTCGGAGATCATCGGCATGTTGCCGGCGATGAATACCACTGATCCGTATTCACCAACGCCGCGCGCGAAGGCGAGTGCGAATCCGGTGAGCAGGCCCGGCAGCAGAGTTGGAAGAATCACACGCCGCAAGGTTTGCCAGCGGTCGGCGCCCAGGCTGGCCGCTGCTTCCTCAATCTCGCGTTCGATGTCTTCCAGCACCGGCTGCACGGTCCGCACAACGAAGGGCGTGCCGATAAAGATGAGCGCAATGACGATGCCGATAGGCGTGAAGGCGACCTTGAGACCGAACAGCCATTCGAGCGGTGCGCCCAGCCAGCCATTGCGCGCGTACAGGGCGGTCAGGGCCACACCGGCCACCGCGGTGGGTAATGCGAACGGCAGGTCAATGAGGGCGTCGACAATTTTCTTGCCGGGAAAGCGGTACCGCACCAGCACCCAGGCCACCAGTAGGCCGAATACGCCGTTTACCGCGGCCGCGATGAGCGCCGTGCCGAAACTTAGCTTGTATGAGGCCAGCACACGCGGTTCGGTCACGATGTCCCAGAATCCCGTCCAGCCCAGTTCCATACTTTTCAGGGGCAGCGTTGCCAACGGCACGAGCACCAACAGGCTGAGGTAGAGCAGCGTATACCCCGTGGTGAGTCCGAAGCCGGGGAGTATGCCGGGGCGCCTGCGCCGGCCGGGCGCGGCATGCTCGGCACGGCCGTTCAGGGATGAAGTCAGTTCCATGGAAACAGTTCGCCCCGGTTCAACGGCCTTGCGGCTTGTAGATCTGGTCGAAGGTGCCGCCGTCGCCGAAATGGAACTGCTGCGCCTTCTGCCAGCCGCCGAAGATGGCGTCGTCTATCCGTACCAGCTTTACCTCGGGGAAGCGTTCGGCGTGTTGCGCTGCGATCTTTTCGTCGGTAGGGCGGTAGTAGTTGCGCCCGATGATGTCTTGCGCCTGCGGCGTATACAGGAATTCCAGGTAGGCCTGCGCAAGCTCCCGCGTGCCCTTGCGATCCACATTCTTGTCCACGAGGGCGACGGGTGGTTCAGCCAGGATGGAGATCGACGGCACGACGATATCGAACTTGTCCGGGCCGAGTTCCTTCAGCGCAAGAAACGCTTCGTTCTCCCAGGCAAGCAGGACATCGCCCACGCCGCGCTCGACGAAGGTCGTCGTTGAACCGCGTGCGCCGGTGTCCAGCACGGGCACGCGTTGAAAGAGCTGGGATACGAACTGCCGGGCTTGCTCTTCGCCCCCGCCTGTCTCCAAGCCATAGGCCCAGGCGGCCAGATAGTTCCAGCGTGCGCCGCCAGAGGTTTTCGGGTTAGGTGTGATGACCTCTACATCGCTGCGAACAAGGTCGTTCCAGTCGGCGATCTGCTTGGGATTGCCCTTGCGCACGAGGAACACGATGGTGGAGGTATAGGGCGAGCTGTTGCGGGGCAGCCGGGTCTGCCAGTCCGTCGGCAACAGGCCGCTGCGCGCAATGGCGTCGATGTCATAGGCCAGCGCAAGGGTGACGACGTCCGCATCCAGTCCGTCGATGACCGACCGCGCCTGCTTGCCCGAGCCGCCATGAGATTGCCGGATCTGCAGTGTCTTGCCGGATTCCTTCGTGTACTGCGCGACGAAGGCTTCGTTCAGTTCACGGTAGAGTTCGCGAGTCGGGTCGTACGATACGTTGAGGAGAGCCTGATCCTGGGATAGCGCGGGGCTGTGCAGGGCAAAGGTGGCCACCAGGGCGGAAAGAACGCGGGCGCTGCGCTTGAATTGCTTGAACGGGATAGCCATTCGATGGGACTCCGGTTTGAGAAGTGTTGCCGGAAAGTGTGCCCATCTGCGCTGCAATACTGAACAATCGATTCCTTGATTGCTTCTTCCGAATGGCTATATACGCCGATTTCAGAGGCTCTCCACATGAACGCCGCGTTCTTGCATCGCGTTCAGGCAGGCGCCGATTTGTGGCGCTATGTCGCCGCCTGCGGGAGTGAGCATGACGACGCGTCCGTATTCTTCGAGCACTGCGGACATGGTGCTGTCCGCTTGCTCCGCAGTCTGCCAGGCGTCGAATGCACATGGCAGTCGCTGGGCGTCACGACGCGCCATGGACAGCACGGCGTCGTCGTGCATAGACGGATCAAACAGTAGCGCATCCGCGGCATGCAATGCCCGCAATCCTTTGAGCGTCAGCAGGCCGGGATCCGTGGCCGGCGCTGCAAGCACCGTGAGCATGCGCTGCGGCCAGCCCGCCGGTTGGAGCAGGGCGTCGTCGAGCGATCTGGCAGCGCCTGCCGTGTCGCCTTGGGCCAGCAACGCCAGGGGCGGGCCGTCCAATGTCCAGTCGTAGAAGGCCCTTCGTTGAGAGAGATCGGGATACGCGCGCCGGATCGCATCGCGCCGTTCGGCCAACATACCGGCTAGCGTCCCCATTTCATGATCCACCAGTGTTTCTAGACGCTCGCGCATTCGACGTGCCAGTACCGGTGCATGTCCGCCAGATGAAATCGCCAGCGTAAGGGGCGCCCGGTCCACCACGGCCGGCACCTGGAAAGCGGACAGTTCCGGATCATCGACCACGTTGATCCAAAGGTGTCGCTCCGTGCACAGGTCTCTTATGTGGGCGTTGGTCTGACGATCGTCCGTGGCGGCCACCACCAGCCAGGCGCCGTCCAGCCACTGTGCGTCGAACGTGCCTTCATGCCAGGTGAGTCGGCTCTCTCGGGCCCACTGCTGCAGCGTTTCCGTGAGCTGAGGTGCACCAACGTGGACGTCGGCCTGGGCAGACAGTAGCGCGCGGATTTTTCTTTCGGCCACGACGCCGCCTCCCACCACGAGCGTTTTCCTGTTCTGCAACTGCAAAAAAATGGGGTAGAGGGCGTTGGGAATTGTCATCGTCGTGCTGGAAGGGGGTGGCGTTACCACCATTCTACGCAGCTGTACGCGCGGCGTCGCATTGTCTGCGCATTGATATATGGCGACGTTATATGAAAGGGCTGAATCGGTATTTGGTGGCCGAAGGCCGCCGAACTATGCTGTATCGGACTTGCCGGTTCCACAGGCCGCCTTCTTTATTTGTAGATATTATGTATAGCCCTAATACGTTTGACGTCCAGCGCCTCAAGGAAAGAGCGAGCCAGTTTGCGGGGCAGCTCGAGCGCAATAGGCAGGGCCTGCTCACCGACGAGCAACTGCGCCCGCTGCGTCTGCAGAATGGTCTCTATTTGCAGCGCCACGCACCCATGCTGCGCATTGCCATTGCTTACGGCATGTTGGACAGCCGACGGCTGCGCGGCTTGGCCCAGGTTGGCCGGAAATACGACCGTGGATACGGGCACTTCACCACGCGCCAGAACATGCAATTCAACTGGATCGAGGTGGACGACGTGCCCCTGGCTTTGGCAGATCTGGCCGAAGTTGGTCTGCACGGCATTCAATCCAGTGGCAATTGCTTGCGTAATATCACGAGCGACGCTTTGGCCGGTATTGCTCCCGACGAGATCCTCGATCCTCGGCCCTACTGCGAATTGCTGAGGCAATGGAGCACTTTTCATCCTGAGCTGGTATTTTTGCCGCGCAAATTCAAGGTGGCCCTGACGGGCACTCCGGAGGACCGCGCACTGGTCCAGATTCATGACCTGGCCTTCGAGGTCGTGGACACCGATCCGCATGCGGTGTTCCGCGTACGGGTAGGGGGAGGGCTGGGGCGCACACCGATTCTGGGACCGGTGCTGCGAGAGCGCCTCGACTGGCATGACCTGCTGACTTACACGCATGCCGTCATGCGTGTCTATAACGAGCTCGGGCGGCGCGACAATCTGTTCAAGGCGCGCATCAAGATACTCGTCCGTACGGTGGGCATCGAACGCTTTCGCGAACTCGTGGAGGCGGAGTGGGAAGGCCTGCGCGATGGCGTGCACCGCCTGCCGGACGCCGAACTCGAGCGTATCAAGGCGTCCTTCGTTGAACCGGATTGGAGTCGGGGTCAGCCACTAGACGAAGCCGCTGTGACCTTTTCAGGCGCTGAACGGCAGTCCTGGGATCATTGGTTGAAGAATAATCGCCTGCCGCATCGTCATGCAGGCTATGCAGCCGTGCTAGTTCCGGTAAAGCATAAGGACCGGGCGCCGGGAGACGTGACCAGCGATGAAATGGACGCCCTGGCCGATTTGGCCGATGAGTTCAGTCAAGGCTTCCTGCGAGTCACCCACACACAGAATCTCGTGCTGCCTGCCGTCCGTGAAAGCGATCTGCCGGCGCTGTATCGGCGGCTGGCAAATCTAGGCCTGCACGGTGCCGTGGGCGGGCTCATTGGCGATGTTGTCGCTTGCCCCGGCGGAGATTTCTGCGCCCTGGCCAATGCTCGCTCGCTGCCACTTGCGCGAGAGATTTCGGCCCGTTTCGAGTCGATCGATCGTCAGGAGAGCCTGGGTCCACTGGATCTGCGCATCTCCGGCTGCATGAACAGTTGCGGCCACCACCATGTGGGGCATATCGGCATCTTAGGCGTGGACAAGGACGGCGCGGCGTTTTATCAGCTGCTGCTGGGCGGACATTCGGGCCATGGCGCACCCGCTGCGCTGGGCACCATCGTTGGCAAGGCCTTCGCCGAAGACGAGATCGCCGACGCTATTGAAATGGTGTTGGACGCGTATGTGGAGCACCGGCTCCCCGGAGAGACGTTTAGAGAGGCCGTGGCGCGCCTCGGCAAGCCGTTCTTCGCGCAGGCGGCGGATGCCGCGCGTAACGACGCGGTGCGCGAGTTCGCACGCTCCACACGGATCGAGGCTCACACCTGATGGCACAAGTCACGCTCATAGGCGCCGGCCCGGGCGACCCAGAACTGATGACCCGCAAAGCCTGGCGTTTGTTGGGCGAAGCGCATGTGGTGCTGCATGATGCACTCATGGACGTGGAAGGTATGAAGGCGGCCGCGCCGCAGGCCGACTGGCTGTCGGTGGGCAAGCGCGCCGGCCGGCCCGCGGCTGAACAGGCCTTCATCTGCCGTTCGTTAGTCGCCTTTGCCCACCGCGGCTTGCGGGTGGTGCGATTAAAGGGTGGAGACCCGTCCATGTTCGGCCGCGTCAGCGAGGAAATCGAAGCCTGCCGCCAAGCCGGCGTTTCGGTGGAGGTGGTGCCCGGCGTCACCTCGGCCTGCGCCGCAGCGGCGGATCTACAGGTCGGGCTGACGCAGCGCGGCGTGTCACGTAGCGTCGCGTTCGTCACACCGCGCGTCGCGCGCGGCGAAGAGGAGAACGGGGCGCATTGGCTGCATGCCGCCATGACCGCTGATACAGCGGTGCTCTATATGGCGGGGCGGCGCGCGCAGGAAATCTGCCAGCAGCTTATCGCGGCGGGCAAGCCCGCGCGGACACCGATTTGCGTTGTCGAGAACGCCGGCGGCGCCGGTGCACGGCTGCGCACCACCTTGATGGCGGTCGCGCGCGACGGCCTGCCCGTATTTGACGGGCCGGTGAGCCTGCTCGTGGGAGAGGCGATGAGCCAGGCCGTCATTGCTCAGGCGTCCGAGCCGGCGTTGGCCTGCAATGTCTGATTTGAAAGTGAGAAAGCAATGTTGGAAGCAGAAGACGCGGTGATCGCTGGTGTCGAACCCTCGGCACAAGTGATCGTGTTCGACCGCGAAGGTTTGCCGGTGTTCGAACACCGCGAACTGGAGTTGATCATTGAGCCGGAGAGTTTCCTCGCCGCGGGCGGCGATACCCCCATGGGCCAGCAGGTTGTGTCATGGTTGGCGGGGCAGGCGGGTGTACAGACGATTGGCATCCGCTTCCCGAAGTTCACGGACGGCCGAGGCTTCTCGCTGGCCGCCCGGTTGCGCGAAGCAGGATACCGAGGCGAACTACACGCCCTGGGCGCGATTTCGCAAGATCTCGTGTTTCAGTTGCGCCGTGTGGGCTTCACGCATTTCCACCTGGAGAACCCCGGTGTTACGCGCATTGCCCGCAATGTTCTGGAGCCCTTCGGCGCCTATTACCAATCCGCCCCAGACGGCTCCCAAGCTTATTGGATGAGCTCGGACATACAACAGTCCTGAGGACTGTTGTATGCCTAGCGAATCCGAGCCGCATGCAGGCGGCTCTTATTCCTTGGGTAGTTTGGCCAGCTGCTCCCGCACCCGAGCCAGCGTCTCGCTGAACTGCGCCACACGCTCCTTCTCCTGCTCAACCACCTTGGCCGGAGCGCGCTGAACGAAGCTTTCGTTCGACAGCTT
Organism: Burkholderiaceae bacterium; assembly: GCA_035306485.1. Taxonomy (GTDB): domain Bacteria; phylum Pseudomonadota; class Gammaproteobacteria; order Burkholderiales; family Burkholderiaceae_B; genus Yanghanlia. Next base: position 23,469 of record DATGNX010000030.1, on the reverse strand, counting down.
GCCCTGGGCCTTGGCGATCTCGCCTTCCAGGCGCTGGATTTCCTTGTCGAGGCGGGCCCGTTCCGCCGCCACGTCGATTTCCACGTGCAGCATCAGCTCGGAGGCGCCGACGATCTGCACCGGCGCACCCAGTTGCGGCAGCGTGTCCACGACTTCGACCTCGCTGAGTTTGGCCAGTGCCTTCAGGTATTCGCCGTTACGAGCCAGCACGTCGGCGTCGCCCCGTGCAATAAGGGGAACCCGCTGTGCAGGCGAGAGATTCATTTCGCCGCGCAGAGCACGAACCGCTTCCACTTGCGCCTTCAGCTCCGCCACCTGGGCCTCCGCATCGGCGTCGATGGCCGCCGCATTGCTGCGGGGGTAGGGCTGAACACTGATGCTGGTGATCTGGTCGGCCGAGCGCTTGCCCGCCACGACCGACACCTTCTGCCAGAGCTCTTCAGTGATGTAGGGGATGATGGGATGGGCCAGGCGCAGGACAGTCTCCAACACGCGGATCAGGCTGCGACGCGTGCCCAGCTGTTGGGCCGGCGTGCCATGCTGCAACTGAACTTTGGCCAGTTCCACGTACCAGTCGCAGTATTCGTCCCACACGAAGTGGTAGATGGCATTGGCGATGTTGTCGAAGCGGTAGTCGTTGAAGCCGCGTTCGACCTCGTCTTCCAGTCGCTGCAGCTGACTGATGATCCAGCGGTCGGCGAAAGAGAGTTCCGCTGTGATCGTTTTGCCATCGACCACGATCGACTCTTCAGCCAGCGCATGCCCTTCGGTATTCATCAGCACGTAGCGGGTTGCGTTCCACAGCTTGTTGCAAAAGTTGCGGTAGCCCTCGCAACGCTTCAGGTCGAAGTTGATGTTACGCCCCAGCGTGGCATAGGCGGCCATCGTGAAGCGCAGGGCGTCAGTGCCATAGGCGGGAATGCCTTGGGGGAAATCCTTGCGCGTGCGCTTGCGTATGCTGTCGGCCTGACGCGGGTTCATCAGTCCAGTCGTGCGCTTCTCGAGCAGAGTGTCCAGGTCCACGCCGTCGATGAGGTCCACGGGGTCCAGAGTATTGCCCTTGGATTTGCTCATCTTCTTGCCTTCCATGTCGCACACCAGGCCGTGTACGTAGACATCGCGGAAGGGCACCTTGCCGGTCATGTGCATGCTCATCATGACCATGCGCGCGACCCAGAAGAAGATGATGTCGAAGCCCGTCACGAGTACGTTGGAGGGCAGGTAGCGCTGCAGCTGGGCAGTATCTTCGGGCCATCCCAGATCGGTGAAGGGAACGAGGGCGGAGGAGAACCAGGTGTCCAGAACATCTTCGTCGCGGCGCAGCGGCCCAGTAATGCCGGCGGCTTCCGCCTTTGCGCGGGCCTCTTCCTCGTTGCGGGCAACGATGATCTGGCCGTCCTCGGCATACCACGCGGGAATTTGGTGACCCCACCACAGCTGGCGCGAAATACACCAGTCCTGAATGTTGTTCAGCCACTGGTTATAGGTGTTGGTCCAGTTTTCAGGGTGAAAACGGATCCGGCCGTCGGACACGACTTCCAGGGCGACGTCGGTGATGCTCTTGCCCGGATGCAGCGTGCCTTCGGGGGCAGGCTTGCTCATGGCCACGAACCACTGGTCTGTCAGCATGGGTTCGATGACCGTGCCGGTGCGGTCGCCCCGCGGCACCATGAGCTTGTGCGGCTTGACGCTTTGCAACAGACCCAAGGCTTCGAGATCGGCGACCACGCGCTTACGCGCTTCGAATCGGTCCAATCCTTGGTAGGCTGCCGGGGCGTTTTCATTGATGTGCGCGTCCAACGTCAAGATGCTGATGCTTTCCAGGCCGTGGCGCTGGCCGACCGCATAGTCGTTGAAGTCGTGGGCGGGCGTGACCTTGACTACGCCCGTACCAAATTCGCGATCGACGTAGTCGTCCGCAATGATGGGGATCTCGCGGTTTACCAACGGAAGCGTGACGGTGCGCCCGATCAGGTGGGCGTAACGCTCGTCTTCGGGGTGCACCATGACCGCCACGTCGCCTAGCATGGTTTCGGGGCGGGTCGTGGCAACTACCAGCGCGTCCAGCCCGCCTTCCCGTTGGGTCAGCGGGTACCGGATCTCCCACATGTTGCCGTCTTCTTCCTCGCTGACGACTTCCAGATCGGAAACGGCCGTGCCCAGTACGGGATCCCAGTTCACCAGGCGCTTGCCCCGGTAAATGAGTCCTTGTTCATACAGGCGGACGAACACTTCGGCCACGCCGCGCGACAGGCGAGCGTCCATGGTGAAGTATTCCATGTCCCAATCGCAGGAGGCGCCCAGGCGACGGAACTGTTGCGTGATGGCGCCGCCGGACTTCTCCTTCCACTCCCAGACCTTCTCCACGAACTTTTCGCGGCCCAGGTCGTGGCGTGACACCTTCTGTGCGTCGAGCTGTCGTTCCACCACGATCTGCGTGGCGATCCCGGCGTGGTCCGTTCCGGGGATCAGAGCAGTATCGTCGCCCAGCATCCGGTGGTAGCGCGCCAGGCCGTCCATGATGGTCTGATTGAACGCATGCCCCATGTGCAGCGTACCCGTCACGTTAGGCGGAGGGAACTGGATGACGAAGGGCCGGCTTTCTTGACCCTGGGCCGGCTCAACGTGCTGGCCCGCGCGGAAGTATCCGTTTTCTTCCCATCTGGCGTACCAGCGGGACTCGATTTCCTGGGGTTCAAAGCTCTTGGATAACAGGTCTGAAGCGTTCGATTCGGTGTGGTTGGTCATGGTTTAATGATGTTGGCTGGTCGCGCAGACGTATCGGCAGATCGCGCAAACCCGCGAATGGGCGCCCTTGTTGCGACGCCATGCATGCAATTTCTGCGAATGCCCTATTTTATATGTAGTGGCGTACACGGGGCGTGGTAAAATGCCCGGTTATCGTAAGCTGCGCCGAAGTGTTTGTTTTATATCGGTTTTCCTTGAAACCAGCGCTTCGGCCGCTTGCTGCCGCCGCTTTGCAACCCCTTAATAACCGTACGGAAATCAAATGGCTATTGAACGCACCCTTTCCATCATCAAGCCCGATGCAGTCGCCAAGAACGTGATCGGACAGATCGTCGCACGTTTCGAGCAGGCTGGCCTGAAGGTCGTGGCCGCACGTCTGATGCAGCTTTCGCGCACTGATGCAGAGCGTTTCTATGCCGTTCACAAAGAGCGCCCCTTCTTCAAGGACCTGGTTGAATTCATGATCTCCGGTCCCGTGTTCGTGCAAGTGCTGGAAGGCGAGAACGCCATTGCGAAGAACCGTGAACTGATGGGCGCCACCGATCCCAAGAAGGCCGACCCGGGTACCATCCGTGCCGACTTCGCGGACAGCATCGATGCCAACGCCGTTCATGGTTCCGATGCCCCCGAAACCGCCGCTGTTGAAATTGCTTTCTTCTTCCCCGAAAGCAACATCCACAGCCGTTAATTTAAGAATACCGCGCGTTCGCGCGCCTTGAACGTAATGCCTACCGTTGTTTCCCGTCCCAATCTGCTTGGCATGGACACCGCCGCGCTGACGGCCCTGGTGGCGTCTTTCGGCGGCAAGCCGTTCCGTGCCAAACAGCTGCAGCGTTGGATTCACCAGCGCGGCGTACGGGATTTCGACGACATGACGGATCTCGCGCGCGAATTCCGCGGTACCTTGAACGAGCGCTGTTCAGTGCTCGCGCCGCCGGTCTCTACGGAGCACATCTCGGCAGACGGCACACGCAAGTGGCTGTTCGATGTCGGCATGGGCAATGCCGTGGAAACCGTCTTTATTCCCGAAGACGACCGCGGCACACTTTGTATATCCAGTCAGGCTGGATGCACGGTGGCCTGCCCATTCTGCTCCACCGGCTATCAGGGTTTCAATCGCAACCTGACCACAGCCGAAATCATCGGGCAGCTGTGGCATGCACGCCGCGAGCTGCAGAAAGATATCGCCTCGGCCCGGCTTCCCGGCGGCGAGCCCGCTGTACCGGAACGCGTGGTCAGCAATGTAGTGATGATGGGCATGGGCGAACCCTTGCTCAACTACGACCAGGTGCTGGGCGCATTACGGCTTATGCTGGACGACAACGCTTATGGGCTGTCGCGTCGGCGGGTCACGGTGTCGACGTCCGGCGTTGTGCCCATGATCGACCGTCTTGCGCGCGATTGCCCCGTGGCGCTGGCGGTGTCGCTACACGCTCCCAACGACGAACTGCGCGATCGCCTGGTGCCGCTGAACCGCAAGCACCCCTTGCGCGAACTGCTGGATGCCTGCAACCGCTATCTCGAACACGCGCCGCGCGACTTCATCACGTTTGAATACATCATGCTCGACGGCATCAACGATGCCGACGAACATGCGCGCCAGCTCATCGATATCTCGCGGCAGGTACGCTGCAAGTTCAACCTGATTCCTTTCAATCCTTTCCCGCAGTCGGGCCTGAAGCGTTCGCCTCAGCATCGTGTGCGCCTCTTTGCGCAAATCCTCATGGATGCCGGCGTCGTAACCACTGTGCGAAAGACCCGGGGCGACGACATCGCCGCAGCGTGCGGCCAGTTGGCCGGCGACGTCCGGGACCGTACCCGGATCGAGCAGCGCTTGCCGAACCGGGCCGCCATAGACATCAACAAGGAACAAGAATGACTCAAACCTTGCTGAAGCAAAAAGAACAACAAGACGCGCCGGCATTGGTGGCGGTTCCTGAAGAGGCCGGCGTCGGGGCGACCCTGCGCAGCCTGCGTGAAGCACGTCGGATCACGACGAGCGAGGTGTCACAGCGGCTGAAATTTTCCGTCAGACAGATCAACGCTCTTGAAGCCGAGGATTGGGATCGTCTGCCTTCGGGCGTCTCGCTGCGGGGTTTCGTGCGCAATTACGCACGCTACCTTGAAGCCGACGTCGACTCCGTGCTCGTGCTGCTGGACAGCCAGATCGGACCCACCGCACCGCGCAGCGTGATGTCCACGCCCGGCATGCCGGCGTCCATGAGCGGTGATGCCGAGATACCGGTTGCTGCGGAAAGCACCCACCGTCCGTGGGGCTGGTTTCTTGTGATCCTGGCGATCCTGCTTGTTGCGGCCTTCTATGCCGTGGACCGGGGCTGGGTACCCGAATCCTGGCTGATCTTCGATTGGCTCAAGGCCATTGCCAATAATGAGTGATTTCACTGCGTCAGCAGTCACGCCTTCCACAGTAGGCGCCGCGGCCAAACGGCCGACGCGTCGCGCCGCGGTACGCTGGGGCGACCGTGTCGTGCATATTGGTGGCGACGCGCCCGTGGTTGTGCAGTCCATGACCAACACCGATACCGCCGACGCCATAGGCACCGCCATACAGGTCAAGGAACTGGCCACGGCCGGCTCCGAGCTGGTGCGCATCACGGTCAATACGCCCGAAGCGGCGGCCGCGGTGCCGGCGATCCGCGAACAGCTTGATCGCATGGGTGTGGATACCCCCTTGGTGGGCGACTTCCACTTCAATGGACACAAGCTGCTGACTCAATTCCCGGAATGCGCCCAGGCGCTGTCCAAGTACCGCATCAATCCCGGCAACGTCGGTGGTGGGAAGAAGCGCGAAGACAACTTCGCACAGATGATCGAAGTGGCGTGCCGCTACGGCAAGCCTGTGCGCATCGGCGTGAACTGGGGCAGCCTGGATCACGAGCTCATGGCGCGCATGATGGATGAAAACTCCCAGCGTGAGCAGCCTTGGGAAGCCGCCGCCGTCATGCGCGAGGCCCTCGTCACGTCTGCCATTGACAACGCCCGTCGCGCTGAAGCTTTAGGGCTGCCGGGCGACGCCATCATCCTGTCCTGCAAGGTCAGCCACGTACAGGACCTAATCACGGTCTATCGTGATCTGTCCGCGCGTTGCGACTACCCCTTGCATCTGGGCCTCACTGAGGCCGGCATGGGCAGCAAGGGCATCGTCGCCTCGACGGCCGCGCTGGCCGTGCTGCTGCAGGAAGGCATTGGCGACACCATCCGCATTTCCCTGACACCCGAACCCGGCGGCGATCGCTGTCGCGAAGTGATCGTGGCTCAGGAGATCCTCCAGAGCATGGGCTTGCGGGCATTCACCCCCATGGTGGTGGCCTGCCCGGGTTGCGGGCGCACCAGCAGCACCTTCTTCCAGGAGCTGGCCGACAGCATACAGTCCTTCCTGCGTCGGCAGATGCCCGTGTGGAAGACACGCTATCCCGGCGTTGAAACCATGAACGTGGCCGTAATGGGCTGCGTGGTCAATGGTCCTGGCGAAAGCCGTCATGCCGACATCGGCATCAGCCTTCCCGGCACTGGCGAAATTCCTGCCGCTCCGGTCTTCGTCGATGGCGAGCGCACGGTCACCCTGAAGGGCGACACGATTGCTCAGGAATTCCAGCAGATCGTGGAAGACTATGTCGAGCGTCGCTACGGGCACGCCGCCTCCGTTCAGAAACAAGCAGCAGATTCATGACCCAGTCATTCGAGAAAGTACGTGCCCTCACGGGCATGAAGGACATCCTGCCCGACGAAAGCGCGTCGTGGGAAACGCTGGAAGCCATCGTGCGCGAATGGCTGGCTTCATACGGCTATCGCAACATGCGTACCCCGGTGCTCGAACATACGCGTCTGTTCGCTCGCGGTATCGGCGAAGTCACCGATATTGTCGAGAAGGAAATGTATTCCTTCCGTGATTCCCTCAACGACGATCACCTCACCATGCGTCCGGAGTTCACGGCCGGCATGGTGCGCGCCGCCATCGAACACAACCTGCTTTACGATCGCCCACAGCGTGTGTATTGCATGGGTCCGGTGTTTCGTCATGAACGTCCGCAGCGCGGCCGCTATCGCCAATTCCACCAGATCGACGTCGAAGCGCTGGGATTCGCGGGCCCCGATGTCGACGCGGAGCTGATACTGATGCTGGGCCGCCTGTGGAAGCGCCTGGGCCTGCAGGATATCCGCCTGGAACTGAACTCGCTGGGGCAGGCGCACGAACGCGCCGCTCACCGTCAGGCCCTGATCGAGCATCTCGAAAAGCATATCGACGTCCTGGACGACGAGGCGCGGCGCCGTATGCACAGCAACCCATTGCGTGTGCTGGATACCAAGAATCCGGCCATGCAGGATATGGCAAATCAGGCGCCTCGACTGTTTGATTTCCTGGGCGAGGAGTCGCTGGCTCACTTTGAAGGGGTGTGTGCGCGCCTGAAGGACGCCGGTATCGAGTATCGTCTCAATCCGCGGCTGGTGCGCGGCTTGGACTACTACAACCTCACCGTCTTCGAATGGGTGACCGACCGCTTGGGAGCGCAGGGTACGGTGTGCGGTGGCGGGCGCTACGATGGTCTGTTTGAATTGCTGGGCGGCAAGCCTTCGCCGGCCGTGGGTTTTGCCATCGGCATAGAGCGGCTGCTCGATTTATGGCAACAGTCCGGCGCGGAAGCCTCGCGCACGGAATGCGATATCTATGTAGTCCACCAGGGGGACGACGCGCAACGGCGCGGAGCCCAGCTGGCCGAGAGCCTGCGCGACGCGGGCTACCGGGTGCTGGTGCATGCCGGCAGTTCCGGCTTCAAGTCGCAATTCAAGCGTGCCGACGCCAGCGGAGCGGCGGTTGCGCTTATTATCGGGCCGGACGAGCTCGCAGCCGGCCAAGCCAGCGTGAAGTGGCTCAGAATGCCGGAAGGCGACACCCGCCCGCAGCAGGAAACCGTGGCCTTCGAGGCGATTGCAGAAACTCTGAGTACGAGGATGTAAATGGCATACGATCTGGACGAACAGGAAAAACTCGACGCTTTGCGGGCCTGGTGGGATCGCTACGGTACGCTGGTGGCCGTATTGGTATTCGTGATCGTGGCCTCGATCGTGGGCTGGCGCGGATGGCAGTGGTACCAGGGGCATAAGGCGACGCAGGCCATGGGCTACTTCGAAGCACTGCAGTCGGCCGCTGGGCAGTCCGGCGACGAGTCGGTGGCTCGCATCCAGGCCGCAAGCGCCACCCTGCGCGACTCCTTCCCGGAATCCGGCTACACCTCGCGCGGCGTGCTAGTGGCCGCAGCGGCGCTCGCCGAGCGCGGCAACCTCGATGCGGCGCGCGATCAGCTGCTTTGGCTGGCTGAGAAAGGCAAGGATCCCGCCCTCAGCGCGTTGGCGCGACTGAGGCTGGCCGGCATCCTGCTTGAGCAGAAGCAGTACGAGCCGGCGCTGGCGCAGCTGGAGACGGTGCCGGCTGGTTTCGAGGCACTGTATGCCGACCGCCGTGGCGACATCTTCTTCGCCCAAGGCAAGATCGACGAAGCGCGCGCCGCTTGGCAGAGCGCGCTGGAAGCATTCGGGGCCGATCCCGTCGGCCAGGTTGTACAACTCAAGATTGACGCTATCGCCGGAGCCTGATCGCCATGCAGCCAGTCGTATCCCGTCGTGTCCTTCGCAGTGCCCTGGTGGGTGTGAGCCTGCTCGCGCTGAGCGCATGCTCCATGTTCTCCAGCAGTGATCCACGGTACGAACCCGCAGAACTCACTCAATACGAAGCCGGCGTCACAGCCGCCGTGCGTTGGTCCGCGTCCGTAGGTAGCGGCGGCGGTTATGGTTTCGCACCCACCGTCGTCGGCGAAGCGGTCTTTGCCGCCACGCCGAACGCCGTCGCCAAAGTCGATCTGGCTTCCGGCCGGGTGCTGTGGCGCGCGAGTCCCGACGCTACCTTGACGGCTGGGGCAGGCTCCGATGGCAACACAACTGCCGTGGCCGCAGGAGACGGTACGGTGATCGCTTATGACGCGAACGGCGTTGAGAAATGGCGCGTCCGTGCGACCAGTGCCGTGGCGATCCCACCGGTTGTCGGATTCGGTGTCGTAGTGGTGCGTAGCACGGATTACCGTATTCAGGCGTTCGACGCGGAAACGGGCGAGTACCGTTGGGACGTTCAGCGTCCCGGTCCGGCGCTGGCGCTCAAGACCAGCATGCAGATGCTCGCCACCGAAGGCCTGATTATTTCGGGCCTGCCTAGCGGTCGCCTTATTGCCATCAATGCATCGAACGGAGCGGTTCAATGGGAAGCGCCGGTCTCCGTGTCCCGGGGAGCCACCGATCTGGAACGTATCAATGACGTGGTCGGCGCTCCGCAGGTGATCGGTCCTTTGCTCTGCGGCGTCACTTATCAGGGCAGGATGACTTGCTTCGACATCAATCAGGGCGGCCGCCCGGTCTGGGACGTTGCGTTCTCCAGCCATTCCGGCATGAGCCACGACGGCCGCTACGCCTACGCCGCTAATCAGCGCGACACGGTGCACGCCATCGATCTCGTGAGTGGCGAGGAGGTGTGGACCCAAAATGCGTTGCGCAATCGCCGTCTGGCGACTCCGGCCGTTGTGCCCGCGGCGGTGGCCGTTGGCGACTTTGAAGGCTATGTGCACTTCCTGTCCCGCAGCGACGGTCGGCTGTTGGGCCGGCTCAGCGTCGGCGGCGGTGCTGTGCTGTCCCCGTTGACCGCGACACCAGCCGGCGTGCTGGTGCAGACCGGCAACGGTAATCTTGTTTTGGTTGGTGTGAATTGAGCAAGTCTAGTTTCAAGCCGGTCGTTGCGCTCGTAGGACGGGCGAACGTCGGCAAATCCACCCTGTTCAACCGGATCACGCGTTCGCGTGCGGCCCTGGTGGCTGATTTTTCCGGTCTTACGCGCGATCGCCACTACGGCGAGGGCAGGGTGGGGCGTCATCCCTTTATTGCCGTCGACACTGGTGGATTCGAGCCGGTTGCCAAAGACGGCATTCTCCGGGAGATGGCGCGCCAGACGCATCAGGCCATCGCGGAAGCCGACGTGGTGATTTTCCTCGTCGATGCGCGAGCCGGCGTCAACGCACATGACCACGAGATTGCGCAGTTGCTGCGCAAGTCCGGGCAGCGGGTCGTCCTCGCCGTAAACAAGGCCGAAGGCATGCGACACGAAGGCCCGCTGGCGGAGTTTCACGAACTGGGGCTGGGCGAACCGCGTCCCATCTCGGCGTCCCACGGCGACGGTGTCGTCGATCTGATTGAAGATGCCTTGTCCTTCCTGGATGAGGAGCCGCAAGACATTGATGCCGAGGCAGAAGACGAAGAAGACGTCTGGGATGCCGCGCCGCCGGACATTGAGGCTGATGAGACCGCCACGGATGACGACGCCGCAGCGCCCGAGCCGGTGAAGCATCGTGTCAAACTGGCGATCGTCGGTCGGCCCAACGTCGGCAAATCGACACTGATCAACGCCCTGATCGGCGAAGAGCGTGTCATCGCCTTCGACATGCCCGGCACGACGCGCGATGCGATCGAAATCGACTTCGAGCGCGGAGGCAAATCCTATACGCTGATCGATACCGCGGGCCTTCGTCGCCGTGGCAAGGTGTTCGAAACCATCGAGAAGTTTTCCGTCATCAAGACGCTGCAGGCGATCGAAGCGTGCAACGTGGTGCTCTTGATGCTGGACGCGCAGGCTGAAATCTCTGACCAGGATGCGCATATCGCGGGCTTCGTTCTCGAGACGGGGCGGGCGCTGGTGGTGGCCATCAACAAGTGGGACGGCCTGGACTCCGAGCAACGCGAGTGGGTGCAGCGAGAATTCGACCGTAAGTTGCGTTTCCTGTCCTTCGCGCGGGTGCACACGATCTCTGCGTTGAAGGGACAGGGTCTCAAGGCCGTCATGAAGTCCGTGGACGAAGCGCACGCAGCCGCCTTCCGCAAGCTCTCGACGCCTCGCCTGACGCGCGCACTGCATGCAGCGGTGGAGCAGCAGCCGCCGCCCCGCAAGGGCATCTTCCGACCCAAGATGCGTTATGCACACCAGGGGGGCCAGAACCCGCCCCTTATTGTGGTGCATGGCAGCGGGCTGGATGCGGTTCCGGATTCCTACCGCCGCTATCTGGAATCTCGTTTCCGTACCGTCTTCCAGCTGGAAGGTACCCCGTTGCGTATCGAGTTCAAGTCGTCGCACAACCCTTACGTGCAAGGAAAGTCGTGAGTCGCTACTGGAGTCAACATGTCGCGGGCCTGACGCCCTACGTACCCGGGGAACAGCCTCGGATCGAGCGCCTGCTGAAGCTCAATACCAACGAGCATCCGTACGGGCCCTCGCCGCGTGCACTCGAAGCCATCCGGCAGGGCGCCACGGACGCGTTGCGGCTCTACCCCGACCCTGAGTCCACGGCATTGCGCCGGGCGGTCGCCGATTACTACGGTGTGGAAGCGGATCAGGTGCTGCCTGGCAATGGCTCCGACGAGGTGTTGGCGCACGTGTTCAATGCCTTGTTTCGTCATGGCCGGCGACCGCTGGTCATGCCCGACATCACGTACAGTTTCTACAAGACCTACTGCAAGCTGTTTGATATCCCTGCGAAGCTGATTCCACTTGCCGAGGACTTTTCCATCCGTCCGGAAGACTACCTGCAGCCGGAAGAACCGATAGCGGGCATCATCTTCGCCAACCCCAATGCGCCTACCGGTATGGCGCTGGGCCTCGATGACATTGAGCGCATCGCCGTCGCTAACCCGGATGTCGCCGTCGTCGTGGACGAGGCCTACGTGGATTTCGGTGCGGAGAGCGCCGTCGGCCTGATCGATCGATGCCCGAATATCGCGGTTATTCACACGTTCTCGAAGTCGCGCGCCCTGGCCGGTATGCGCGTCGGTTACAGCATTGCCTCGCGTGAAATCACCGAAGGCATACTGCGCGTGAAGGACAGTTTCAACTCGTATCCGCTCGACCGTTTGGCGATTGCGGCGGCCGTGGCGTCCATCGAAGATCGAGAACACTTCGAGTCCAGCACGCGCAAAGTCATCGACGCCCGAGAGCAGCTTTCGCAACAACTGCGTACCATGGGATTCGAAGTGTTACCGTCCAAGGCAAACTTCGTCTTCGCGCGCCATCCGGCTCACGACGCAGCCGAACTGGCCCAGGCGCTGCGAGCGGAAGGCATACTGGTGCGTCATTTCGCGGCAGGGCGGATCGCTCAATATCTGCGTATCACTGTCGGTACGCCGGAAGATTGCGGCAGACTTTGTAATACCTTGTCCGAATTGGTGCTTAAAACCAGCTAGAATTTGAGTGGAACCGGATCCCGGCGTGTGCAGAGTAAGGGAAAACCCTGTAAAGTACACGTTTCGCCGATTTCCTATAACAACAGAACTGGAGCCTCGCCAATGAGCAATAAAGGGCAGACATTACAAGATCCGTTTCTCAATGCTTTGCGTAAGGACCACGTGCCCGTCTCGATCTACCTTGTCAACGGCATCAAGCTGCAAGGTCAAGTGGAATCTTTCGATCAATACGTGGTGCTTCTCCGCAATACCGTTACCCAAATGGTTTACAAGCACGCCATTTCCACTGTGGTGCCTTCGCGCCCCGTCAACTTCCAGGTGGATGGCGCTTCTGAATAAGCGCGGTTCCCTTACTCCGTATCCTGAATCACCCGCCGCGAGCCCTGCCGCGGCGGGTATTTCGTTTGTATGTCGCCCATGAAAGCTTTGATTATCACGGTCGACATGGGCGAACCGGATTACGCAGCGCATGCGGAAGAGTTCCGCATGCTCGCCGAAGGCGCTGGTGCCGAGATTGTTGCGACACTGAACGTCCGGCGCGGCCGGCCGGATGCGGCGCACTTCATCGGCTCGGGCAAGCTGGAAGAAGCCAATCAACTGGTTCATGCGCTTGAGCCGGACGTCATTCTTTTCGACCAACCTTTGTCGCCGGCGCAACAACGCAATATCGAGCGTGCGTTAAATCGCCGTGTGGTGGATCGCGTTGCATTGATCCTCGACATCTTCGCACTGCGCGCGCAAAGCCACGAAGGCAAATTGCAAGTCGAGCTCGCACAGCTGCAACATCTTTCCACTCGTTTGACCCGCATGTGGACTCACTTGGAGCGTCAGCGCGGTGGGATCGGCATGCGTGGGCCGGGCGAGTCGCAGCTCGAAATGGACCGCCGCATGATTGGCGCCAAAGTGAAGACACTGCGGGAGCGCCTGGCGCGTGTTCAGCGCCAGCGAGCCACCCAGCGCCGCTCACGGGCACGGGGCAGCACGTTCTCCGTATCGTTGGTCGGCTATACCAACGCGGGTAAATCCACGCTGTTCAATGCGCTGACGCGTGCGGAAGCCTACGCCGCCGACCAGTTGTTCGCCACGCTGGACACGACGACGCGCCGCGTCTGGATCGAGGGCGCGGGGCAGGTCACCGTTTCCGATACGGTGGGGTTCATCCGTGATCTGCCGCCCACTCTGATTGCGGCGTTCCGCGCCACGCTGGAGGAAACGGTACATGCGGATCTCCTGCTGCACGTCGTGGACGCTTCCAGCCCCCAGCGCGACGAACAGATGATGGAAGTGGACAAGGTTCTGGAGGATATCGGCGCCGACCACATCCCCCGTATCCTGGTCTACAACAAAATCGATCTGGCCGGCTACGGGCCGCGGGTCGAGCGTAACGAACATGGTACGATTGCACGAGTTTTTGTAAGCGCCCTTGCGCGCTCTGGTTTGGAGGGTCTGCGTGGGGCGGTCGCCGAATCAGCTCAAATCGCGGGAAACAATGCGTTCAATATCGAAAATATTCAACCTGAATGATCCAGGCTGGGGGCGGGGCGGTCGCAACGAAGGCGGTCGCAACGATGATGATTCATCGCAACGTCCACGGAACAACGAAGGTCCGCCCGATCTGGACGAGGTCTGGCGCGACTTCAACAACCGAATTGGCGCGCTGTTTGGCAACAAGCGTGGCGGCGGCGGGCCGCGCGGCCCGCGTCCCGGTGGCACGGGTGGCGGCATGCCGTCGCTGCCGTCGGGCTCGCCCAAACTGTTCGGCGGTCTGGCGGTAATCGCCGTCGTGATCTGGGGCCTGAGCGGTTTCATGATCGTGCAGGAAGGCCAGGTCGCTGTTGTCACGCGTTTCGGCGAATACAACAAGACGCTGCCGCCGGGCCTGCAATGGCGCATGCCGTATCCCATCGAGCAGCATCAGATGGTGAATATTGCACAGCTGCGTACCTTCGAAGTCGGCTTCCGCGGTACGGCGCGCAACAAGGTTCTGCCGGAATCCCTCATGCTGACCACCGACGAAAACATCGTCGACGTCCAGTACGTGGTGCAATACCGGTTGAATCCCGACGGCGCGCCCGATTACCTGTTCCGTACCAACATGCCGGACGAATCCGTGCGCCAGGCGGCTGAAACCGCCATGCGTGAGATCGTCGGCAAGAAGAACATGGACTTCGTGCTCTACGAAGGTCGTACCGAGGTCGCAACCGAGGTGCAGACGCTGGCCCAGAGCATTCTCGATCGCTACCGGACCGGTATTCAGATCAGCACGGTTGCCATCCAGAATGTGCAGCCGCCCGAGCAGGTGCAGGCTGCGTTCGACGATGCCGTGAAGGCCGGCCAGGACCGCGAGCGGCAAATCAACGAGGGCAATGCCTACGCCAATCAGGTGCTACCTGAAGCGCAGGGCCAGGTGGCCCGTATGCTGCAGGATGCCGAAGGCTACCGTGCCAAGGTGGTGGGTGATGCCGAGGGTAATACCGCCCGCTTCACCAGCATCGAGAGCGAGTTTGCCAAGGCGCCGGAAGTCACGCGTCAACGCATGTATCTGGCGACTATGCAGCAGATCCTCGAGTCCAGCGCCAAGGTGGTGGTGGACACCGATTCCAGCAATAACATGCTGTACCTTCCGCTAGACAAAATCATGAGCCAGGCCGCGCGCGATCATCGCAGCACGCCGGGCAGTGGTTCAGTGGAAGTGACGACGGGCGCGGCGGCGGCCGGTGCGACGCGCAATCCGGCCCCGGCGGCTCCCAGCCCATCCAGCAGCAGCGCCGCCCGCAACGCGCAGCTGATGAGCCCGTATTCCCGCTAGGAGCGACATGATGCAACGTTTATTTCCTGCACTGGTGGGCCTCGTCATTGCGCTTGCCGTGCTGTCTTCCTGCGTATTCGTAGTACGCGAACGCGACGCCGTCCTGGTCTTTGCGCTGGGTGAGGTCCGCAAGACCATCACCGAGCCGGGCCTGTACTTCAAGCTGCCGCCGCCTTTCCAGACGGTTACTCGTCTGGACAAGCGCCTGCAGACCATTGAAACCAACGACCCCGAGCGTATCCAGACGGCCGAGAAAAAGAACCTGCTGATCGACTCGTTCGTGAAGTGGCGTATCGACGATCCCCGTCTGTTCTACGTGACCTTCGGGGCCAACGACCGTGCGGCGGTTGAGCGTCTGCAGGCCCAGATTCGCGACGCGCTGAACGCGTCCGTGAATATCCGGACCGTCAAGGAAGTGGTCTCCACCGAGCGTGACACCATCATGCGCGAGATCCTCACCAATGTTCAGGGGCGTGCGAAGCCCTTGGGCGTGACAGTGGTCGACGTGCGCCTGCGCCGGATCGAGTTTGCGCCGGAAATTTCCGAGTCTGTCTATCGACGCATGGAAGCGGAACGCAAACAGGAAGCGAATCGTCTGCGTGCTTCAGGTGCTGCCGACGGCGAGCGGATTCGCGCACAAGCCGATCGTCAGCGTCAGGAAATGCTGGCGCAGGCCTATGCTGAAGCTCAGGCCATCATGGGTGAGGGCGAGGCGGTCGCCGCCGGCATCTATGCCGATGCCTATGGCAAGAACCCTCAGTTCTACGAGTTCTACAAGAGCCTGGAAGCCTACCGTGCCGCGTTTACAGGCAATGGCGACACGCTGGTTCTCAGCCCGAAGTCCGAATTCTTCAAGTTCTGGGGTTCGGCTGACGGCGGCGCTTCGGCATTGTCCGGCGAGCCGGCCCGGCCCTAAGGGTTTTTGCGCGAAACGCAGCATGGTTTACAATAACGTGTAAGTTTCGATTACTCTTATTCCGCGAGCGACTTGGCGGGCTTACGCCCCAGGTCGCTTTTTGTTTGGCACCTGCTTTTACCAACGCTCTCTATCAGGATCGATGATGACCAAATGGTTGCTGCCGGAAAGTCTGGCGGACATCCTGCCCGCAGAAGCGCGCCGTATCGAAGAGCTGCGCCGCAAGCTTCTGGATCTTTATCGGGTCTATGGCTTTGAACTGGTCATGCCCCCTCTGGTGGAATACCTCGAATCGCTGCTGACCGGCCATGGGCACGACCTATCGCTGCGGACCAACAAGCTGGTTGACCAGCTTTCCGGGCGCACGCTCGGGGTCCGGGCCGACATGACGCCACAGGTCGCGCGCATCGATGCCCACCTGCTGAACCGGGAAGGCGTAACGCGCCTGTGCTACTGCGGGTCGGTATTGCACGCGCGCCCAATGGGTCTGTTCTCGGATCGTGAGCTTTTACAGATCGGTGCCGAAATCTTTGGCCATGCCGGCGTTGAGGCCGACATTCAGATTATTGAGCTGGCGCTTGAGAGCGTACGACTGTCCGGAGTACAAGCCCCCCGGCTCGACTTGAACCACCCTGGCGTGCTGCACGCGATCATCGAAGCGGATCCGCTCTTGGCAGAACTGGCTGAAGATGTCTCCGACCTCCTCGCCACAAAGGATGTTCCCGGTTTACGCGCACTGGGCGCCGCTAACCCGGGCCTGCGGCCGGGCAGCTTGCAAGCGCTTATCGAACTGACCCAGCTGTACGGAGGGGCCGAGGTGCTACAGCGGGCGCGCCAAGTGTTGCCGCCGCTACCGGCTGTGGGCCAGGCGCTCGACGACCTCGAACAACTGGCGGGTTTCCTGTCGGGCTACGAGGTCAGCTTCGATCTGGCGGATGTGCGCTCCGGTTATGGCTACCACTCGGGCATCGTGTTTGCGATCTACGCAGACGGCTGGCGTGACACGCTGGTGCGAGGCGGTCGTTACGATGGCGTCGGAACGGCCTTTGGGCGTGCGCGTCCGGCTACAGGCTTCAGCCTGGACCTCCGTGCGTTGGCCGGCGGTCTGTCGCCGGCCGAGCCGGCCAAGGCGGTTCGCGCGCCATGGGGCAGCGATCCGGCGTTGGCAGCCGCCCTGCGCGAACTGCGCAGCCAGGGGGTCATCGTGGTGCAGGTGCTACCGGGCCAAGAATTCAGCCTCGACGAATTCGTGTTCGATCGCGAACTCGTCCAGGAAGCAAATGAATGGAAGGTGAGGGCGATTCAGTAGCGCGACGTTTCCCGCTGCTTTATCGTATGGATTTTCACTCTGGCGGGCCTGTCATCAAGAAGGCCGGCGCATTGTTATTGAAGATGAAATGAGCAAGAACATTGTGGTCATCGGCACCCAGTGGGGTGATGAAGGCAAGGGCAAGATTGTCGACTGGCTTGCGGAATCCGCGCAGGGCGTCGTCCGCTTCCAGGGCGGGCACAATGCCGGCCATACGCTGTGGATCAACGGCAACAAGACCATTCTCCGCCTGATTCCGTCGGGCATCATGCATTCCCACGTCACCTGCTATATCGGCAATGGTGTCGTGCTGTCTCCCGAAGCCTTGCTTAAGGAGATCGGCGAGTTGGAAGAGGCCGGCCTGGACGTCCGTTCCCGCCTGCGCGTATCGGCCGCCTGCCCGCTGATCCTGCCATATCACATAGCGCTTGACCACGCGCGCGAGGCACGCAAGGGCGATGGGAAGATCGGCACGACCGGTCGCGGCATCGGCCCCACGTATGAAGACAAGGTGGGGCGTCGGGCACTGCGTGTGCAAGATCTCTACGATCCCGCGGTCTTCGACGCCAAGCTTGAAGAGCTCCTCGACTTCCATAATTTCGTCCTGGTTCAGTATCTGGGCGGCGAGGCGGTTTCGTTCAACGAGGTCCGCGACCAAGCCATGGCCATCGCACCGGAACTGCAGCCGATGGTAGCCGACGTGTCGCACGAGCTGCATCGCGCCAGCAAGGCGG
Source organism: Burkholderiaceae bacterium (assembly GCA_035306485.1). GTDB lineage: Bacteria > Pseudomonadota > Gammaproteobacteria > Burkholderiales > Burkholderiaceae_B > Yanghanlia. The sequence goes on along the minus strand of DATGNX010000030.1, from coordinate 5,665 downwards.
GAGGCCGCCTGCTGTTTGAAGGCGCGCAAGGCGCGCTTCTGGACATCGACCACGGCACCTACCCCTATGTCACGAGCAGCAACTGCGTGGCGGGCGCAGCTTCCGCGGGCGCTGGAGTGGGTCCGCAAATGCTGGATTACGTGCTCGGTATCGCCAAGGCATACACCACGCGCGTGGGTTCGGGACCGTTCCCCACTGAGCTGACCGATGACGTCGGCGCACGGTTGGCGTCGGTGGGCAAGGAGTTCGGTTCCGTGACGGGTCGCCCGCGTCGCTGCGGCTGGTTCGATGGTGCGGCCATGAAGCGTTCCGTCATGATCAACGGCATCAATGGCCTGTGCGTTACAAAGCTTGACGTCCTCGACGGTCTGGAAACCCTCAAGATCGGCGTGGGCTATCGCTACAAGGGAGAGTTCCTGGACGTCCTGCCGTATGGCGCCGATGCGGTGATGAATGCGGAGCCCGTGTTCGAAGAGCTGCCCGGATGGAGCGAATCCACGGCAGGCGTCACCGAATACGACAAGCTGCCCGGCAATGCACGCCGTTACCTGGAGCGCATCGCTGAAGTCTGCGACGTGGCCATCGACATGATCTCCACCGGCCCGGATCGCATGGAAACCATCATGCTCAACCAATCTTTCAAGGCTTGAACAAGGAAAGCGCAACATGAGCCTGCCCGAGAACACCGACCGCGACCACTGGGTATCCTGGGAGCAATATCATGAGTTGATCGAACGCCTGGCGTTGATCGTGCACGAATCGGGCTGGAAGTTCGACAAAATCCTGTGTTTAGCCAGGGGTGGCGTACGCGTGGGCGATATTCTGTCTCGCATCTACGACGTGCCCCTCGGCATATTGGCCACCAGCAGTTACCGCGAGGCGGCCGGTACGGTGCAGGGGCAGCTCGACATTGCGCAGTTCATCACCATCACGCGCGGCACGCTCGACGGCAAGGTGTTGCTGGTCGACGACATGGTCGACACCGGGCTCACCTTCAATCGCGTTCGCGATCACCTCGTGCAGCAGTTTCCCGGCATCCAGGAACTGCGCACCGCCGTGCTGTGGTGGAAGGGGCATTCGCAGGCAACCCCCGATTACTTCGTTGAGAAACTGCCTACGAACCCCTGGATACACCAGCCCTTCGAGGACTACGACAGCATCCGTCCTCACCAGCTGGAATCGTGGCTGCGTAAGGGCACACGTTAGGCGCCTGCGGCGGCGTACATTGACTAACCTACGCCCGACGCGCTAGAATTTATAGTTATCCCGTTTTGTGTCTTTCATTTAATCTACAAGGCCCAGGAATACATGCCTATCGTTCGTCTGAAGGAAAACGAGCCGTTTGAAGCCGCCCTTCGCCGCTTCAAGCGCACTATCGAGAAAATTGGTCTGCTGACCGAGCTGCGTTCGCGCGAGTTCTACGAGAAGCCCACGGCTGAACGCAAGCGCAAGCACGCCGCTGCTGTCAAGCGTCACTACAAGCGTATCCGCAGCCAGCAACTGCCCCCGCGTCTGTATTGATTGATACCAGAATCCTTCATACAGGATCTTCTCGCTCGGGTCGACGTCGTTGACGTCGTCGGGCGATACGTGCAGCTCAGAAAGGGCGGAGCCAACCTCCTGGGGCTCTGTCCTTTTCACAAAGAAAAGACCCCTTCGTTCACGGTCAGCCCGACAAAGCAGTTCTATCATTGCTTTGGCTGCGGCGCACACGGAACGGCAATCAGCTTTCTGATCGAGCACACCGGAGCCAGTTTTCCGGAAGCCGTGCGCACGCTTGCCGCCAATGTCGGCATGACCGTGCCCGAAGCACCCCGCACCCCCCGGCAGCGGCAACAGGACCAGCAACGCAAGCAGGAAGTCTCCCGCCACGAGCAAGCGCTCGAGACGGCGCGGCGTCATTACCTTGCTCGGCTGAAGGCCTCATCGTCCGCGGTGGAGTACCTGAAATCGCGCGGCCTGAGCGGCGAAATCGCCGCCCGGTTCGGGCTCGGCTGGTCCGGCGAGGACCGCCGCGGCCTGGCGACGGTATTCCCCAACTACGAAGACCCGTTGCTGGTGGAGTGCGGGCTGGTAATCGAAGCTGAAGACGGCAGGCGCTATGACCGCTTTCGGGAGCGGATCATGTTCCCGATCCGGAATGCGCGCGGCAAGCTGATCGGTTTCGGCGGGCGCATCATCGGAAAGGGCGAACCCAAGTACCTGAACTCCCCGGAAACCTCGCTGTTCTCCAAGGGCCGCGAACTTTATGGGTTGTGGGAGTCGCGTGCGGGCATCCGGCGTGAAGGCTGTGTGCTGGTGGTCGAAGGCTATATGGACGTCGTGGGTCTGGCACAGCATGGCCTGGACAACGCCGTCGCTACGCTGGGTACCGCCACGACACCGGAGCATGTGCAGAAGCTGCTGCGTGCCAGCAACAAGGTCGTGTTCAGCTACGACGGCGACCAGGCCGGCCGCCGTGCCGCCTGGCGCGCCTTGCAGGCGTGTCTGCCGCAAATGCGGGACGACGTGTCGGTGCGGTTTCTTTTCCTGCCGTCGGAGCACGATCCGGATTCCTATATCCGCGCTTATGGGGACAAGGCATTCCGGGCGACGCTGGACGAAGCCGTTTCGCTGTCGCGCTTCATGCTGGACGAGCTGGCGTCGCGACATCGTCTTGACGAGGCTGAGGGGCGCGCAGCTTGCGTGCATGAGGCCGTTCCGATGCTGGCATCGCTTCCGGAGAATGCCTATCGCCTGCAGGTGGAGAGGGAATTCGCGCGTCTGGTGTTGCTGACGCCTGAAGAACTGAGTGGCTTGCTCGAAAGAGCACGGGCTCAGCGCCGCCCGGGAGAGGGCGCATGGCAGGGGGATTCGGTCTCTGGCCGTGCGTCCTCGCATGCGACTCCCGGATCAGGAAGGGAACAAAAGTCCGTTGCGGCGCGTCTTACCGGTAATGGCGACGACGTCCACGCTTATCAGTCTTTCGGCGACCCCGAATGGGAGCCGGAGCCCGATATGGGGTGGCAACTCGCAGCGGCGAGCGAACCGTTCGCAGCGACTGGAGCGCCCCAACGTGGTGGCAGCGCCAGGCGGCGGCCGCCGAGAGGCGGCGAAACCCGCCATAGCGTCACTCCGATGGCAAAGCAGTTGCTGCGATTGTTGATCGCCCACCCCGGGTTAGCAGCCGGTTTGGGAGACCAACAGCTTGAAATACTTGAGCGCGGCCCCCATCTGAGACTTGTGCGGGAACTGATTGCGCTGATTGCGTTGAGCGGCGCGCGCCATGCGGGCGCTCTGCTGCAAGCGGCCGAACCAGGATCCGACCTTGAACAAGTGCTGTCGGGGCTGGGCGCGCAAGTCCTGGCTGAGGACGATCTGCCGGATCCCCAAACCGAATGGAACGATGCCCTGCGAAGGATCGAACTGGACATGATCAAGGCGGAACAGACCGCGCTGGTTGCGGCCGGACTGAAAGATCCAGCCGACCAGCAGCGATATCAAAATCTTAATCGCCGCCGTATTCTTCTTGAATCTGGCGGTCCGCGTAAACTGTTGTAAAATGGAACGTTTCTCGGCGCATACGCCATGCTTTGCGCCGAATTCCTTCCTTTCGAAGCAACGAGTGGTGGCCCCGTGCCCTTCCAGAGTTATTGCGTCTACGGAAAGCGACTATGACCAAAGTTACCCGTGTTTCCCCCGAAGCGGCCGAGGCCGTGAAGAAAACCAAGACTGTGGCGGCGACCCGCGATGTCGACACGCTTGCAGTGAAGGCTGGGGAAGCCGCTGAGGGCAAGGCGCCTGCCAAGACCGCCGCCCGTAAAACCGCTGCCAAGGCTGCCGCTGAGAAGACGACGGCTGCCAAGAAAACGGCTGCCAAAAAGACAGCCACTAAGACGGCGGCGAAGAAAACGGCCGCCAAAAAGACCGCTGCGAAGAAGACGGCAAGCAAGACCGCCGCCACGGCAGCGGACGGCGCAACCGCGGCACCGAAGCCGCGCGCTACGAAGTCTACCGGCCGTCGTCCGGGTCGCCCCGCTAAGAATGCGAACCAGGATAACGACGATTACGTCGACGACGAGGCGGGCGAGGGCGAGGTCATTCCCGAGCTCAAGCCGCTGCCCAAGCGCGGCAGCAAGCGCGCTAAGGGCGAGAAGGACGTTCCCGCCCGGAGCCAGCTCACGCCTGAAGAACAGGAGGCCCGCCGCAATCGGCTGAAGGTCTTGATCAAGCTGGGCAAGGAGCGCGGCTACCTGACGTATAGCGAGATCAACGACCATCTGCCCGACGACCTCGTCGACGCGGAAGCGATCGACGGTATCATCAGCACGTTCAGCGATATGGGTATCTCGGTCTACGACCAGGCACCCGACGCCGACACCCTGCTTATGAGCGATTCCACGCCGGTCGCTGCCAGCGATGACGACGTCGAAGACGAGGCCGAAGCCGCTCTGACCACGGTGGACTCCGATTTCGGCCGTACGACCGACCCGGTGCGCATGTATATGCGTGAAATGGGTACGGTGGAGCTGCTGACCCGCGAGGGCGAGATCGAGATTGCCAAGCGGATCGAAGACGGCCTCAAGCACATGGTGATGGCGATTGCCGCCTGCCCGACCACGGTGAACGAGATCCTCGAACACGCCAATCGCGTCCGCGAAGGCGTGCTCCAGATCGATGAATTCGTCGATGGCCTGGTGGACCAGGAAGGCGAAGACTACGCGGGCTCCGGTGTCACCAGCGAGGACGACGACGACGGTCCTGCCGGCGGCATGAGCAGCAAGCAGATCGAGTTCCTGCGCAAGAAGGCGATGAAGAAGTTCGACATCGTCCAGGAATGGTTCGACAAGATGCGCGTGGCTTTCGAGACCGAAGGCTATTCCTCGCCTGCCTATCAGGAAGCTCAGGAAGCCATTCTGAACGAACTGATGGGCGTGCGCTTCACTGCCAAGATGGTCGAGCGCCTGGCCGACACCATGCGCGTGCAGGTGAACGAAGTGCGTCAGCACGAGCGGGCGATCATGCACACTTGTGTGGACCGTGCCGGTATGCCGCGTGCGTACTTCATCAAGAATTTCCCGGGTAACGAAACCAACCTGGATTGGGTGCTCGACGAAGTGGCCGCCGGCCATCCGTATTCCGAGACGCTCGAGCGCTACGTGCCCGATGTCCAGGAGATCCAGAAGCGCCTCATCGAGCTTCAGCGCTCCGTGGTCTTGCCTCTGAAGGATCTCAAGGACGTCAACAAGCGCATGGCGACTGGCGAAGCCAAGGCCCGCAAGGCCAAGCGCGAAATGACCGAAGCCAACCTGCGACTGGTGATCTCGATCGCCAAGAAATACACCAACCGCGGCCTGCAGTTCCTGGATCTGATCCAGGAAGGCAACATCGGCCTGATGAAGGCAGTGGACAAGTTCGAATACCGTCGTGGCTACAAGTTCTCCACCTACGCCACCTGGTGGATCCGTCAGGCGATCACGCGTTCGATCGCCGACCAGGCGCGCACCATTCGTATTCCGGTGCACATGATCGAGACCATCAACAAGATGAATCGCATCAACCGCCAGATCCTTCAGGAAACCGGTGTGGAACCCGATCCGGCCACCCTGGCTCAGAAGATGGATATGCCGGAAGACAAGATCCGGAAGATCCTGAAGATCGCCAAGGAACCGATCTCGATGGAAAC
>DATGNX010000029.1:0-45179 GCA_035306485.1 Burkholderiaceae bacterium | reverse complement strand
CTTCGTTCATTCCGCTGCTCACGCTGGGTATCCCGGGTAACGCCGTGACCGCCCTGATGATCGGCGCCATGACGATCCACAACATTCAGCCGGGTCCGCAGGTCATGACCAGCCACCCCGAGCTGTTCTGGGGGCTGATCGTCTCCATGTGGATTGGTAACCTGATGCTGATCATCCTGAACCTGCCGCTGGTGGGTCTGTGGGTCAAGCTCCTGAAGGTGCCCTATCGCATCCTGTTCCCGGCGATTCTGGTGTTCTGCGCGATCGGTGTGTACTCGTTGAACTACAACGTGTTCGACATCTGGATGACCGCCGCCTTCGGTCTGGTGGGTTACATCTGGGCCAAGCTGAAGTGTGAAGGCGCACCGTTGCTGCTGGGTCTGGTGCTTGGACCCATGATGGAAGAGAACTTCCGTCGCGCCCTGCTGCTGGCTCGCGGCGACTACACGACCTTCGTGACCCGTCCGCTGTCGCTGTCGTTGCTGGTAGTGGCCGCCCTGCTGGTCGTGATCGTGGCTCTGCCCTCCATCAAGAAGAAGCGCGAAGAAACCTTCGTTGAAGACTAATAAGCTTGGACAAGGAACAGTGCCTGCACTGTTCCGCCCCTAGCAAATCCTAGTCGCATGCACGCGACAAGGTGAACATGAATCAGGCGCCCTAGTGGCGCCTGATTCATTTCTACAAGAAATGCGGTACTCTTTTCGATGATCCGCAGCACCACAATATTGATAACCAAGAGGAGAACACCCCATATGTCTTCCATCAACGCCCGAGACTACGAAACGCAGCCCAGCATGCGAGTGGCATTCCTGGGCCTCGGCGTCATGGGTTTCCCAATGGCGGGCCACCTGGCCAAGGCCGGCCACGACGTCACGGTCTACAACCGCAGCAGCGCCAAGGCCGAGGCCTGGGTCGCGGAATTCGGCGGCAAGTCGGCGCCTACCCCACGTGAAGCGGCCAGCGGCGCACAAGTGGTGTTTTGCTGCGTCGGCAACGACGACGATCTGCGCAGCGTTGTATTGGGAGATAACGGAGCGTTCGCCGGCATGGCACCGAACGCAATCTTCGTTGATCACACGACGGCATCGGCCCAGGTTGCGCGCGAACTCGCCACACTGGCTGCCGAAAAATCGCTCGGTTTCATCGACGCCCCCGTTTCGGGCGGCCAAGCCGGCGCCCAGAACGGCAAGCTCACGGTCATGTGCGGCGGGAAGGCCGATCAGTTCGAGGTCATCCGTCCACTGGCAATGAATTTCGCGCAGGCTGTGACACTGTTGGGTGATTCTGGCGCAGGCCAGCTCGCCAAGATGGTCAACCAGATCTGCATCGCCGGCCTGGTGCAGGCGCTGTCCGAAGGCATTGCTTTCGGTCAGGCTGCCGGGCTCGATATGAACAAGGTGCTCAACGTAATCGACAAGGGCGCCGCGCAGAGCTGGCAGATGGAGAACCGGGGTAGCACGATGATCGAAGGCCGCTTCGATTTCGGTTTCGCCGTCGACTGGATGCGTAAGGATCTGGGCCTGGTACTGGACGAGGCCAAGCGCAATGGCGCACGCGTGCCCGTCACGGCACTCGTGGACCAGTTCTACGCCGATGTGCAGCAAATGGGCGGAAACCGCTGGGATACCTCCAGCCTGATCCAGCGCCTGCGCAAGGCCTGACGATCAGCTTTCGCTGCCCGGCTTCAAAATGGGCAGCGAAAGTATCGCGCATAGACCCACGCCGCCGTCCGGGCGTGGGTCTCCATCTTTCAGCATGATGCTGCCGCGATTCCGATGCGCATAAGCTAGCGCAATCGCCAGTCCCAAACCGGATCCCCCGCCGCTCGCCGCCTTCTTGTCATGGTTGCCGCGATCAAAACGGCTGAACACGCTTTCCCGCAAAGAAGGATCCAACCCCACCCCGTTATCGCACACGCTGACCCAGGCCTCCTCATCGTTGGAGCCGGCCGTTACGGTAATGGTGCAACCCGTGCCTGCGTGATTAATGGCGTTATGGACCAGGTTGGCGATCGACTCATGCAGCTCGGCATCGCTGCCTAATACCCATATCGACTCCGCACCGCCTTCAGAACCACCGTCCACCCAGCCTAGATCCTGTTGTTTCTCCCGGGCTAGCGGCAAGTACAGCAGCACGACCTCGCGCGCCAGCGCCGTAAGGTCCACCGGCAGGTGAGGCGCCGGATCGTTACGGCTGGCATGAGCCAGAGAAAGCAGCTGCTCCGTCAGGCGCGAGGTCCGGCCCAACTGATAGATGATGGCATCCAGCGTCTCGCGCATGCGGTCCATGTCTTGTTCCCGCCTGGCGTACTGCGCTTGAGTCCGCATAATCGCCAGCGGCGTGCGCAGCTGATGCGAGGCGTCAGCCAGAAACCGCGCCTGCCGGTTAAGCACTTCGCGCGACAGGTCGATATGGTGATTCACCGCCTTCACCAACGGCACCACTTCCTTGGGCACGGCCTCCTGGTCCAGCGGCATGAGGTCATCGACTTCCCGCGAGCGGATTTCCCGCCGCAGATCGCTCAGCGGCCACAGCGCCCATTGAACCGCGATCCACACCAGCAATACGGCGAGGATCACCATCCGTATGTCGCGAAACAGGCTGTCGCGCCACATTTCCTGCCGGGTCTGCAAACGTTGATCGACGCTCTCGCCCACCAGGATCAGGACCTGCCGACGCATGCCGGCGTAGTGCAGGTCGCGCCATAGCGCCACCAGCCGCACCTCGTCATTGCGATACATCGCGTTATAGAACACCGGCAGACCTTCGACGTCGGGCAGGCGTGGGGGCCTAGGCAGCCCCGGCATACCGGTGAGCGTCTGCCCGGTCAGTTCACGCGTTTGAAGCCCACCCAGTGATGGGAGGGTCGGCACGATCTCTTCCACCCGGAAATACTTACGATTCCCGGCGCGGGACTCCAGCATGACTTGGACATAGAACGGCGGGTCGACAACCAATCCACCGGAGTCGTCAATATCGATACTGTTCTCGAGCACCTTGGCGGGCTCCAGCAACGCGTCGTCGTAGACGTCCTGAATCAGGAGGTCCAGTGCTCGGTAATCATTGCGTCCATCGACGACCAGCAAGAAGACGACGCCTGGGATCAACAAGACGAGCAGCCAGAATCGCATGCTGCGGCGCGGTTGCGGCTTCGGCATGTATCAGTCTTCCGGCGCCGTGCTCTCGAGCATGTAGCCCAGGCCCCGAACGGTGGTGATATGGATATCGCTGCCTTGCAGCTTCTTGCGCAGACGGTGCAGTACCACTTCGATCGCGTCGGGGCTTGCGTCACTATCCTGGTCGAAGACCTGTAGAAACAATTGATGCTTCTCGACAGGGGCACGCGCACGCGCAATAAGCGCCGCCAAAGCGGCGTGCTCTCTCGGAGTGAGATGTAGTATGGAACCGTCTAACGCAAAGGCCTTGCTTTCGGTGTCATAGACGAGCGGCCCACACTGCAGACGTGGCGACGGCCGGCCCCGACTGCGTCGAACAAGCGCCGCCAGCCGGGCCTCGAGCTCTTCCAGGGCGAACGGCTTGGAAAGGAAGTCATCCGCTCCCAAGTTGAGCCCGCGCACCCGATCTTGAAGCGCCCCCTGGGCGGTAAGAATCAGAACAGGTGTGGTGTCGCCCCGGGCACGCATTTCGCGCAGGAGCACGAGCCCATGCTTGTCTGGCAGCCGGAGGTCCATGACGACCGCATCAAAGCCGGCGGCCTGCAACATTTCATCGGCGGTTTGCGCATCCTTGGCATGTTCGGGCAGGAAGCCGCTTTGCGCGAGCGCGCGCTGCAGCCAAGCCGCCATTTCCAGTTCGTCTTCAACGAGCAGTATGCGCATCGGGCCGAGTATCCGTGACGCCGAGCTTCTTGCACCCTTGGACGCGTTGGCGCAGGTAACGGTTGTCGCGCCCGCGCCGGAACAGGATGCCGGCAAGCTCATTCAAAGCCTGAGTGTAGACGTCGCGCTTGAACTCGATGACCGAATCGAGCGGAACCCAGTACTGGCTCCACCGCCAAGCGTCGAACTCCGGAGAGTCGGACGCGCGCAAGCTGACATCTGAGTCGCGACCCAGCATGCGCAGCAGAAACCAGATCTGTTTCTGTCCTTTGTAGTGGCCGCGCGAGTCCCGACGAATGAAGTTGTTCGGAACGTTATAACGCAGCCAGTCTCGTGTACGTCCCAATATCCGGACGTGTTCGGGAAGCAAGCCGACCTCTTCGTGCAGCTCTCGGTACATGGCCTGTACCGGGCTTTCGCCGTATTTGATCCCGCCTTGCGGGAATTGCCACGCGTGTTCCCGTATCCGTTTGCCCCAGAAAACCTCGTTCTTGTGATTTACTAGGATAATGCCGACATTAGGACGGTAGCCTTCACGATCCAACATGGCCACCTCTAGGAATTCAATACAATTAAATCCGATTATACGTATCTGTAGAGATCCCCACCATGCATGCTAGTAAGTACCATATCAACACGCTAAAAGAAGCACCCGCGGAAGCCGAGGTTAAGAGCCACCAGCTAATGACGCGGGCCGGCATGATCCGCAAGGTGGCCGGTGGAATCTACAGCTATATGCCCATGGGGCTGAAGGTACTACGCAAGATTGAAACCATCGTGCGCGAGGAAATGAACCGCGCGGGCGCGATCGAACTTCTCATGCCGGTGGTGCAACCCGCCGAACTGTGGGTGGAATCGGGTCGCTGGGAAGAATACGGTCCGGAACTGCTGCGCATCAAAGATCGCCACCAGCGGGATTTCGTGCTGCAGCCCACTTCCGAAGAAGTCATTACGGACATCGCGCGTAACGAGATCCACAGCTGGCGCCAGTTGCCGGTGAACTTCTACCATATCCAAACGAAATTCCGAGACGAACGCCGCCCCCGCTTCGGCTTGATGCGCGGGCGCGAATTCACGATGAAGGACGCTTACTCCTTCGATCGCGACGAAACCGCTGCTCAAGAAAGCTACGACCGCATGTATGACGCATATATGCGCATCTTCACGCGACTGGGCCTTGAGTTTCGCCCCGTAGCCGCCGATACCGGCTCGATCGGCGGTTCGCGCAGCCACGAATTCCAAGTGATTGCCGACACGGGCGAAGATCTTATCGTCTTCAATCCGGATTCCGATTACGCCGCCAACATCGAACTCGCTGCTGCGCCCTGCCTGATCGCGGAGCGCGCGCCCGCAAGCGAAACGCTAGAGAAAGTTGCCACGCCCGAGGCACCCAAATGCGAACTGGTGGCGGAACAACTTGGCCGGCCTCTCACCGACACCGTCAAGTCCATCGTGCTGGCCACCGATCCGGTCGGCGACGAAGGCACGGTGCAAATTTGGCTGCTCTTGCTGCGTGGCGATCACGAGCTCAATGAGATCAAGGTTTCCAAGCTTCCCGGCTTTGAGAATGGCCACCGCTTCGCCACTGAAGAAGAGATCGTCGACCACTTCGGCTGCGTACCCGGGTATCTGGGCCCCGTGAATACCCGCAAGCCCGTCAATGTAATCGCCGACCTCACTGTCGCGAACATGAACGATTTCATCTGTGGCGCGAACGAAGAGGGTTATCACTACACCGGTATCAACTGGGGTCGTGACCTTCCCGACGCGCCGGTTTACGACTTGCGCAACGTCACGGAGGGCGACCCGGACCCGCGAGGCGGCCAACTGCGTATCCAGCGCGGCATCGAAGTGGGTCATATCTTCTTCCTGGGTGACAAATACTCGCGCGCCCTGAATGCAACCTTTCTCGAAACGGATGGGAAACCGGCCGTGCTCCAAATGGGTTGCTACGGTATCGGCATCAGCCGGGTAGCCGCCGCTGCGATCGAACAGAATCACGATGAACGCGGCATCATCTGGCCTCGCGCGATCGCACCATTCGAGGTTGTGATCTGCCCCATGGGTTATTACAAGAGTGAAACCGTACGCAACGCGGCGGATCAACTCTATTCTGAGCTGCAAGCTGCTGGTGTCGACGTCATCCTCGACGATCGCGATACGCGCCCCGGCATCATGTTCGCCGATTGGGAACTGATTGGGGTGCCGCTGCGCATCACCGTGGGTGATCGCGGTCTGAAGGAAGGTGTCGTGGAAATTCAAGGGCGACGCGCGGCGGAAGCCGACAAAATCGCACTCGACGACGCGTTCCGCCACACAATGGAAACGCTCCAGACGCTATGATGCGTTCGCGGTCCCGTCGTCCGGCGGGACCGCTGTACATTGCCTCAATCGGCCCGCCAGAAAGCGTTACAAATTTGGACAAACTCATGCCGACGGAAAGCCGCAACCGCCCCGCCGCCCTAACTATTCGCGTGTATTATGAGGACACCGACGCGGGCGGGGTTGTCTATTACGCGAACTACCTCAAATTCTTCGAGCGGGCCCGCACTGAATGGTTACGTCACCTGGGCGTTGACCAAACCCAGCTCGCCACTGCCGAAAGACGTCTGTTCGTCGTTAAGAACGTTGAAATACAATATCGCAGGCCTGCAAGGCTGGATGACGAGCTCACCATACATACCGAAGTCAGCCACTTGGGGCGCGCCTCGATTCGTTTCGAGCAGCGTGCGCTTCGTGGTGACGAACTGCTCTGCCAGGCCACGGTCACAGTATGCTGCGTGGACGCCGATCGCTTTCGGCCGACCGACCTTGGCCCTACCGTCACAACCCTGTTGAGCAACACGGACTAAATTATGCAAGCCACAAGCGACATGTCGCTGATCTCCCTGTTGGTGCACGCCAGTATTCCCGTTCAGCTGGTGATGCTGGTATTGCTGGCCATTTCCGTACTGTCCTGGACGTATATCTTCAGCAAGCGCGCCGCCTTGAAACGGGCCGGCGAGCAAACCCAGCGTTTTGAAGATGACTTCTGGGCGGGCGGCGATCTGTCGGTGCTCCAGCAATCCATTGCCACGCGTCGCGACGAACACGGTGCGCTGGCGCGCATCTTCGACGCCGGCATGACCGAGTTCATGAAGGCACGACGTGTGAACAGCGGACCGGACGCCTTGCTGGATGGCCCCCGCCGAGCCATGCGCGCGACTTACCAGCGCGAAATGGACAATCTCGAGTCCCACCTGAATTTCCTTGCCTCGGCAGGCTCGGTCAGCCCCTATATCGGGCTGCTCGGTACGGTCTGGGGGATCATGCACGCCTTCATGGGCTTGTCGTCCATGCAGCAGGCGACGCTGGCCGCTGTTGCGCCCGGGATCGCGGAAGCGCTGGTCGCGACCGCCATCGGTCTGTTCGCAGCCATCCCCGCCGTCGTGGCTTACAACCGCTACACCAACGAGATCGATCGCTTGTCGATCCGGTTCGACTCATTCATCGATGAGTTCCTGAACATCCTTCAACGCCAGGTGCGCTGATGCCATCTATACGCAACAGCGGGGGACGAACCCGCAGGTTGAAGAACGAAATCAACGTCGTCCCGTATATTGACGTCATGCTCGTGCTGCTGGTCATCTTCATGGTGACTGCACCCATGATCACACCGGGCGTGATCGAGCTGCCCTCCGTTGGGCGCGCTTCCGACGTGCCGGTCAAGCCGGTGGAAGTCCAAGTGGACGAAGGCGGCGCCATCTCCATGCGCGTGCGCGATTCCGGCAATGAACTCGAACCCGTCTCCGAAGAGAATCTGGTGGCGCAGGTCCGGTCGCTCGTGACGCCTGATACGCCCGTCGTCATTTCGGCGGATGGCCGAGTGCCATACGAAACCGTAATGAAAATCATGGATCAGCTGCGCAGCAACGGCATCACCCGGCTGGGCTTGCTGGTCGACCAGCATGGCGCGCCGGCCACCGATCAACCGTAAGTCGCTGGCACCACTTGCTGATGTCACTTTTCAAGCGCAACACCTCCAAGGATCTCACCCCGCTCACGCAAGAACAGCGTGAAGAGCGGCGGGCGTTCACCCTTGCGGTAGGCATCCACGCCCTGTTGTTCGCATTCATGTTGGTAGGCTTCGTTTCCAGCCCCAGCACACCACAGCCCGTGCAGGTTGAGCTGTGGATGGACGGCGTGTCGCCGACAGCACAGCCGGAAGAACCGGTTGCTGAGGAAGACGTGGTCGAGGAGCCCGAGCCCCAACCGGAGCCGGAGCCCGAGCCCGAACCTGAGCCTCAACCTGAACCCGAACCCGAACCTCAGCCGGAACCGGAGCCGACGCCCGAACCGCAACCAGAGCCGGAACCCGTCGCAACTCCTCCCGTCCCGGAAGCGGAGCCCGAGCCCGATCCCGAGATCGCGCTCGAAGAAGCCCGCAAGCGCAAGCAGGAACAGGAAGAGGCCGAGCGGAAGGCAAGGGAGGAAGCTGAGCGTAAGGAGAAGGAAGAGGCCGAACGCAAGGCTAAGGAAGAGGCTGAGCTCAAGGCCAAGCAAGAAACCGAACGCAAGGAAAGGGAAGCCGCTGAACGCAAGGCTAAGGAAGAAGCCGCCAAGAAGGCTGCCGCCGAGAAGAAGGCCAAGGAAGAGGCAGCCAAGAAGGCCGCCGCCGAGAAAAAGGCCAAGGAAGACGCGGCACGTCGTGAAGCGTTACGCGCCGCAATGCGCGGCGACGCGCTGGGCGCGGCCGGCATACCCGGCGGCTCCTCGGACCGCAACCAGGCCGGTGGCGGCGGAGGCGACGATGGCTATGCGGCCAAGGTCCGCGCCTGCATCCGGCCCCGAGTGATTTATAACGTGCCGCCACGCCAGGGCAGCAGCAATCCGACAGTACAATTCCGGGCAAGCCTCAACCCTGACGGCACGGTCCGTGAAGTGCTGATCAATCGCTCATCCGGCATCTCGGGCTTCGACGAGGCCGTGCGCAAGGGCATTGCGGCATGCTCGCCCTTCCCCCGTCCACCTAGCGGCCAATACCCGCGCCAAGTGGACGGCGTATACAGAATGTATGACTGACAGGAGAACCTAGATATGTGCTCTGCCACTGCAGTCCGCAGCTATGCCGCATCGTGGCGTAGCTGGGCCGGCGCCGTACTGGCTGCCACCATCGCGATGGCCGCGCCACAGGCCCATGCCCAGCTCCGAGTAGACATTTCCGGTGTCGGCGCCACGCAATATCCAATAGCCGTTGCCGACTTCAATGGCGACGCCCAAGGCCGCAACGTATCCGAGATCATCCGCGCCGATCTTTCGCGCTCCGGCCAGTTCCGGCTGATCAACGCCACAGGTGCCAATCTGGGTGTGGAAAGCCAGGTGTCCTTCGGCGAATGGAGCGGGCGCGGTGCGGACTACCTTGCCTACGGCACGGTCACCCAGACGGGCGGCCAGTACAGCATCAGCTATCGCCTGGTCGACAATGTGCGTCAGACGCAGCTGGATGCCATTGCCTTTGCCGGCAGCGAGCGCGAACTGCGCCGGCTGTCGCACCGGATCGCTGACCGTATCTACGAAAAGATCACCGGCGTGCGCGGAGTGTTCTCGACCCGCATCGCTTATGTGTTGCAGACCGGCGACACGCATGAGTTACAAATTGCAGACGCTGATGGCCAGAATCCACAAGTGATGCTGCGCTCCAAGCACTCGATCATCTCACCGGCATGGTCGCCGGACGGCACTCGACTGGCGTACGTGAGTTTCGAACTCGGCAAGCCGGTGGTCTATGTTCAGACGCTCGCTACCGGTCAGCGTACACCTGTCGCAAACTTCAAGGGCAACAACAGTGCGCCGGCATGGTCGCCGAACGGCGATCAACTGGCCGTGGTGCTTTCACGCGATGGCATCTCGCAGATCTACACCATGGGCCTTGATGGTTCGGGCCTGCGACGGGTGATGCGTTCGCCACTGATCGACACCGAACCGCAGTACACGCCGGATGGCGGTTCGTTGATTTTCACCAGCGATCGTGGCGGCAGCCCGCAGATCTATCGCGTACCTGTAACGGGCGGCGATGCGCAAAGAATTACCTTTAACGGAAGTTACAATATTTCACCCGCCCTGTCCCCCGACGGTAACCAGCTGGTGTACGTTACACGAAGAAACGGCGCCTTCCGACTCGCGCTTCAGGACATGGCCGGCGGGTCCGAACAATTGCTGACTGCAGGTCCGGACGACGAATCCCCCAGCTTTGCACCCAATGGGATGCAGGTACTTTACAGCTCGGTCCAGGACGGCCGAAGCGTCCTCGCTGTCACCTCCGTCGACGGTCGAGTTCGCCAGACGCTGTCCGCGCTCAATGGCAAAGTCCGTGAGCCGGTCTGGGGCCCGTTTACCGATTGAATTACGTGTGACTCTCTTTTAAAGGAAATCGAATGAGCTCGCGCATCGCAAGAAGCCTTACCCTCGCCGCTCTCACCGCCGCTCTCGCGGCCTGCAGTTCGGTGCCGCTGGATCAGGCTGGTACAACAAGCGGTACCGGAGCGGACGGCGCCAGTACGGGTCAGATCATGGACCCCTTCAACCCTCAGAGCCCCCTGGCGCAACAGCGCTCGGTGTACTTCGAGTTCGACAGCTACACGGTACCTGAACAGTACCGCAGCCTGGTTGAGATGCACGCCGGCTACCTGCGCAACAACTCGCAGCAGCGGGTGCGCATCGAAGGCCACGCCGACGCCCGGGGTGGTTCCGAGTACAACCTGGCCCTGGGCCAGCGTCGTTCGGAAGCCGTATCGCGCATGATGGGCCTGCTGGGCGTGAACGCCGGCCAGATCGAAGCGATCAGCTTCGGTAAGGAACGTCCGCGCGCCATGGGCAACACTGAAGCCGACTACGCGGAAAACCGCCGCGCAGACATCGTTTATCAGCAATAATAGCGATACCGCTGTTGCTGCAACGCCGTGGCGGGCAACCCGCCACGGCGTTTTCATTTGAACGGATACGAGACCATGCGCTTGAGTTCCCTTTTCCTTCGAAATGCGGCGTTGGCCACGGCATTGTCGGCCGGCCTATGCGC
This sequence comes from Burkholderiaceae bacterium, assembly GCA_035306485.1. Classification (GTDB taxonomy): domain Bacteria; phylum Pseudomonadota; class Gammaproteobacteria; order Burkholderiales; family Burkholderiaceae_B; genus Yanghanlia. The sequence goes on along the minus strand of DATGNX010000029.1, from coordinate 34,286 downwards.
CGCACCCGCCCACGCGTTCGCCGACGATGAAGCGCGCCGCGCCATCCTCGACTTGCGCGAACAGTTGCGAACGCTGGTTGACCAAAGTCGCCAGATACGCGTTCAGCAGGCTGATCAACTCGAAACGCTTCAGCAGGAAGTCGCGCGTTTGCGCGGCGAAGTGGAACGATTGAGTCATCTGTCGCAGCGTGCACAACAGGCCGAAGGTCCCACCAGCGAATCCAGCATCCAGGTCGCTGACCCCGCAGAGCAGGCCGCCTACGATCAGGCCATGCAGAGTTTCCGTGCCGGGCAATACAAGGAAGCGGTCACCGGTCTGACTCAGTTCATTCAAAGCTACCCTCAGAGCGCCTTGGTACACGAGGCCCGCTTCTATCGCGGCAGCAGCCTGTACGCCATCAAGGATTTCAAGGGCTCGATCAGCGGCCTGGAAGCCATGATCAAGGCCGCCCCGGCCGACGCACGGGCTCCAGACGCCCTGCTCGTTATCGCAGCAAGCCAGGTCGAGCTGAACGACCTGCGGGGCGCGCGCAGCAGCCTGCAGCGGATCGTCAAGGAATATCCGGACACGCACGCCGCCGAAACCGCCAAGAGCCGTCTGAAACTGCTTCAGTAATGTCCGGCACCCCGAGCCACACACATGCTCGGCGGCAAGCGACACGCGCCCGCATGTTGGCCGCCGGGGTCCTCATCCTCGTGGTGCTGCTCGCCCTGGACATGGGCAGCGGCGCCGCGCCGCTAACGTGGTCCGATGTCTGGCGGCATCTCATCCGACCGGGGTCCGCAGGCACCACAGAACACTTCATCGTGTGGAATTTGCGGCTGCCACAGGCGCTCATGGCCATTCTGGCCGGCGCCGCGCTCGGCCTGGCCGGCGCGGAAATGCAAACCGTTCTGGACAACCCGCTGGCCAGCCCATTCACGCTCGGGGTGTCCTCGGCAGCGGCGCTCGGTGCCGCCCTCTCGCTATCCCTCGGTATTCATATACCTGGTGTGGCGGCCCAACATGCGGTGGCAGCCAACGCCTTTGTACTCGCACTGTTCTGCAGCCTGTTGCTTGACCACGCCGCCCGTCGGCTACACATGGCTCAACAAGGCATCGTGCTTCTTGGCATTGCACTGGTATTCGGCTTCAACGCACTGCTTTCACTTATCCAACTATTGTCCGACGCGGCCTCCCTACAGAACTTGCTCTACTGGATGATGGGCAGCCTGGGCGGCGTGAACTGGGGCGACGTCGTGCTGCTAGCAGTGGTCTTCGTTATCACCGCAAGCGCCGCTCATCGGCAAGCCTGGTCGCTGACCGCCCTGCGTTTCGGCGAAGAACGGGCGGGCAGCCTGGGCATCGATACACGACGGGTCCGTCGCTGGGCCCTGATGCGCGTCAGCGTGCTGGCCGCCACATCGGTGGCACTGGTGGGCGTCATCGGCTTCGTGGGACTCATCGCTCCGCATATCGCCCGCCGCCTTTGCGGCGAAGACCATCGTTGGTACCTGCCCGCCAGTGCATGTACCGGCGCCATCATTCTTCTTGGCGCATCGGTCTGTGCTAAGCAGCTGAGTAGCAATATCGAGATTCCGGTGGGCATTGTGACCACGCTCGTCGGGATACCCTTCTTCATCCTGGTCTTGTCGCGACGGAGGCTGCATTGAGTGCGCTGTCGCTGCGCGAGCTTCACTGCACACTGGGCACGCGGCGCGTGCTCACCGGGCTCAGTGCCGAGCCCTTGCATAGCGGACGCATTGTGGCGGTTCTAGGCCGCAACGGTGTCGGGAAGTCCACGCTGCTGCGCAGCCTGGCCGGCTTCGCGACGTGCAGCGCGACACGCATGCACCTCGGCGACCTGGACCTGCGGCCACTGAAGGCCTCGGCCCGCGCCAAGACCGTTCGCTACCTGCCGCAGACCGGCCCCGGTGCCCTGCACCTGAGCGTCCAGGACTGCCTGCGCGTGGCACTGAACGCACAGGGCCACCACACGGAGACCGAAGCACGGCAGCGCATCGGCCATGTATCAACCGACCTGGGGCTGGACGACCTGCTGGACCGCTATTTCGACGAGCTGTCAGGCGGACAGAAGCAGTTGGTATGGCTGGCGCAGGCGCTGATTCATCGGCCACGCGTGCTGTTGCTCGACGAGCCGTTAGCGGCTCTGGATCCAAACTATCAGCACCACGTTATGAAGCTATTGCGTCGTCTCGCGAGCGAACTGGGGCTGATCCTGCTCGTGGTGCTGCACGACCTGAACATGGCGCTGCGCTATGCGGACGACGCCATGGTATTGCATGACGGTATCGTCATGGCGCAGGGCCCGGTGGCGCAGGCGCTCTCGCCCGAGGTGCTGGCGCGGGCTTTCCTCGTCGAAGCCCGTGTCGAACAATGCAGCCGCGGAACTCCGATGGTCGTCATCGACGACCTGCTGACACTCTAATTCCCATTATGCAGGCCCCCTCCTTTCAAGAACGCGTCGTTACGGTTGCCGATACACCCGTCCATTACATCGAGGCCGGAACAGGCGACCTGCTGCTGCTGATCCATGGATCGCTCTGCGATTACCGTTACTGGCGTTGGCAAATGGCCGCGTTGGCTCAGCATTTCCATGTCGTCGCGCCAAGCCTGCCAGGCTGTTGGCCGGCGGCAGTGGGGCCGGAAGACGACCCGGAGCGACGCTATAGCGTCGAGCGGCACGTGAGCGCTGTCGTCGAGCTATGTGAGCAGCTTTCTCCTCAACAGCCGGTGCACCTGCTGGGGCACTCCCGAGGCGCACAAGTAGCCGTGGAGGCTGCGTTAGCGGAACCCGCCAGGATCGGCCGCCTCATCCTGGCCGACCCTGGTTTCGCATTTACCGGGGAAGCCGATGCACCACCCATCCATACCCGGATTGCGGCCCGGCTGGGCACCGCGGCCTTGGATGATGTCTTGGGCGAATTCGTCGATACCGTGAACGGACCCGGCACCTGGCGCAAGACGGTTTCATGGTTCAAGGAGATGGTGGGCGACAACGCGTGGACGCTTGTCCCTCAAGTGCGCGACATGCAACGCACGGTGGACGCCGACGCATTGACGCGGGCGTTGTCAGGGCCCGTGCTGCTGTTGAGCGGCGAAGCGAGCCCGCCCCGTTACGGCAGCCGTATCGAAATTTTGAGACGCGCCCTGCCCCACGCGCAGTACGAGCTCATCGCGCACGCGGCTCACGGCATGAACCTGGCGAACGCCCGCGACTTCAACGATGTCGTGCTGCGGTTCCTGACGGCCCCGGATTCATGATAAGTTCGTTGGCATACCGACAACTACAAGAGCCGATCGAGACATGTCCGCTGCCGCAACTACCGCAACTGCCGCCACACCCTCAGCCCGCGTCACCATAGAAGAATTCGAGCGCCTGCTGGAGACGCAACATCCTTTCGCGGCCGTATTGGGCCTGCAGATCGAAGACATCGGACACGGTACCGCCACGGTGCTTCTGCCGCGCCGCGCCGAGCACGAGCGTCTGGGGGGCATCATCGCGGGACCCATGCTCATGGGTCTGGCGGATCTCGCCTTCTATGCCGCGGTTGTGGGGGCCACGGGTACACCAGAAGCGGTCACGGCTTCGCTGACCATCAACTTCCTGCGCAAGACGCCGCCGGGCGGCGTGCGGGCGCATGCGCGCGTGGTCAAAACGGGCCGACTTACCGCCGGCGAGGTTTGGATTGTGCCGGAAGCCGGCGGAGACGCAATCGCCCAGGCGATCAGCACCTGGGCGTTGCCTACACGTAAGCCGGCCTGAACGGCCGGCCCAGCGCTTACTTGGTGGGCAGCTTGCCGGCCACACCTTCCACGTAGAAGTTCATGCGGGTCAAGGCGTCGTCGTCGAGCGTGCCCGACTCCAGGATCACCTTGCCGGTGTTGTCCTTCAGCGGTCCGTCGAACGGCGTGAGCTTGCCGGCGATGATTTCTTGCTTCTTCTCTTCTACCAGGGCCTTCACGTCTTGCGGCACACCGGCACCGAAGGCTTCAATGCGAGCCATGTCCGCCTTCAGGCCACCCCACGTCACGTCGGACTTCCAGGTCCCGTCCAGAACCTGACGTGCCGCGTTGGTGAAGTAATCGCCCCAGTGGTGAGTCACCGCCACCAACTGCGCGTTCGGCCCGAACTTGCTCATGTCGGAGTGGTACGCAACGGCGTACTTACCCTTTTCTTCGGCAGCCTGCACGGTAGCAGTGGAGTCCGTGTGGTGCGTCAGCACGTCCGCACCCTGACCCAGCAGCGCCAGTGCGGCGTCGCGCTCCTTGCCCGGGTCATACCAGCTGTTCACCCAGATCACGCGCACTTCGGCATCCGGGTTCACGCTGCGCATGCCGCGCGTGAAAGCGTTGATGCCTTGCAGGACCTCGGGGATAGGGAAGGCACCCACGTAGCCTGCCACATTGCTCTTCGTCATCTTGCCCGCGACGATACCGGCCAGGTAGCGCGCTTCGTAGAAGCGGGCGTTGGTGACCGCCACGTTGTCGGCCGTCTTGTAGCCGGTGGAGTGAACGAACTTCACGTCCGGGAACTGACGGGCGACTTTCAGTGTCGGGTTCATGTAGCCGAAGGACGTGGTGAAGATCAGCTTGTTGCCTTGTTGGGCAAGGTCGCGAATCACACGCTCGGCGTCTGCACCTTCCGGCACGTCTTCGACGTACTGCGTCTTCACCTTGTCGCCCAGCGCCTGCTCGAGCTCACGGCGGCCAATGTCCTGCTGCCAGGTCCAACCGGCCTCACCGATGGGGCTGACATACACGAAACCGACCTTCAGCGGCTCTTCCGCCGCGACCGTCGGCGCCGCGCTCACAGCCAGTGCCAGCGCCGCGGCACTCAAGGCATTGCGTACGAACTTTCCAGACATGATGTCCATCCTTAAACGTTGGGATTGAAATTCTTGCCGAGGGAAGCCGGCATGTTGAGACGGATCCACGTAGCGTTGCGCGAGATCAGCACCAACACCACGATGGTCGCAATATACGGCAGCATGGACAGAAGCTGGGAGGCGATCGGCACGCCCAGCGCCTGCATGTGGTACGTGAGTATGGTGATGCCGCCGAACAGATAGGCGCCCGCCATCACGCGAAAAGGCCGCCAGGTGGCGAACGTGGTGAGCGCCAGGGCAATCCAGCCTCGGCCGGCCACCATCCCCTCCACCCATAGGGGCGTATATACCAGCGACATGAAGGCACCCGCCAGCCCGCAACAGACGCCGCCGAACAGCACGGCGGACAACCGAATGCGGCGCACGTTATAGCCGAGAGAATGCGCCGACGCGGGCGATTCGCCCACCGCCCGAACGATCAGGCCGGCACGGGTTCGGCCCAGGAACCAGGCGATCGCCACGCACAGCGCCAGCGAGCCATACACCATGGGATGGTGCCGGAACAGAGCCTGGCCCAGTATGGGAATGTCCTGCAGGATGGGTATGCCGAACTTTGGCGGCAACAGGCTCTCGCCCGCGTAGGGCAGGCCCAGGTAAGCCGAGACGCCCACCCCGAACAACGACAGCGCCAAGCCGGTGGCGACCTGGTTAGCGCCCAGCCAAATGGTGAGCCAGGCGAAGAAGCCCGCCATGAGCATACCGACAAGCGCGCCGGTGACGAATCCCAGGGTGAAGCTGCCGCTGCCCACCGTCGTGGCGAAGGCAGTGATGGCACCGACGAGCATCATGCCCTCGGAGCCCAGGTTGATGACGCCGCTGCGTTCGTTCACGAGCAGCCCGAGGCCGGCCAGCATGAGTGGCGTGCCGGCGATGATGGCCGAAGCGATCAGGGGGGCCAGTGCGTCCATCAGCGCCTCCACCTCAGACGGTTGTGAATCAGGACATCGCAGGTGAGCAAGGCGAACAACAAGATGCCCTGGAAGATGCCGGTAATGGCGCTGGGCATGCCGAGGCGACTCTGAGAGAGTTCACCGCCAATATAGAACAGCGCCATGATGAAGCTGGAGAAGATCACGCCAATGGGATGCAGGCGCCCCACGAACGCGACAATGATCGCCGCAAACCCATAGCCGGGAGAAATGGACGGGGTCAGCTGGCCGATGGGGCCCATGATCTCGGCGGCGCCCGCGAGCCCCGCCAGGCCGCCCGACACCAACAGCGAGATCCACAGCGACCCGCGCGACGAGAAACCGGCGTAGCGCGCCGCCATAGGAGCAATGCCGCCGACCTGCAACTTGAAACCGGAAAAACTCCGCGAGAGATACAGCCAACCCACCACGGCTGCCACCAACGCGAGCACGATGCCAATATGCAGGCGCGTGCCGGGGATCACCGACGGCAACAACCAGCCGTCCGAAAACAACCGCGACTGCGGGAAACCGAAGCCGTCCGGATCCATGAGCGCCCCGTGCACAAGGTAGCTCAGCAGGAGTTCCGCCACGTAAACCAGCATCAGCGATACAAGAATCTCGTTCGCGTTGTAGCGGTCGCGCAAGAGCGCTGTGATCGCGGCCCATGCCATCCCGCCTGCCACGCCGGCCAATAGCGCCAGGGTAATCAGCCAGAACCCGCCGTTGCCGTCGTCGTCCAGATAGATCACCAACGCACCTGCGGTGATCGCGCCCACCACGAGCTGCCCTTCGGCTCCGATATTGAATACGTTGGCGCGAAAACAGATCGACAGACCCACGGCGATCGTCAGCAAGGGGGCAACCTTAACGCCCACTTCCGCCCAACCGTTCAAATCTTTAATTGGTTCGAGGAAGAACACCCGCAAGCTGGCGACGGGGTCCTTACCCACAGCCAGGAACAGCAGGAAGCCGCAGACGGCGGTGAGCAACACCGCCAACAGCGGCGAGCACCAGGCCATGAGCGTGGAAGGCCGTGCGCGCCGTTCAAGCGTCAGCATGCGTACCCTCCGTGGTCCACAGACCGCTCATCCAACGGCCCACCAGATCCAGCGAGGCGTCCCGCGTCGCCAAGGGGGGCGATATTTTGCCTTTGGCCATAACGAGGAGACGGTCCGAGATCTCGAACAGTTCATCCAATTCTTCGGAAATCACCAATACGGCGCAGCCGGCATCCCGCAGCGCCAGCAGCTCGGCACGAATCTGTGCCGCCGCGCCTACGTCCACGCCCCAGGTGGGCTGAGCGACCAGCAACACACGCGGTCGGCGCGTCACCTCGCGGCCAATGATGTACTTCTGAAGATTACCGCCCGAAAGGCTCGCAGCGGCAACTTGCGCGCCGTGCGCCTTCACGCGGAATCGATCGATAATGCCGTCGGCCAACGCGCGCAGCACGGGGCGTCGCACAAAGCCGCGGCGTACGGTCTGGGGGTTTTGATGGGAGAGCAGCATGTTCTGCGCAAGCGAGAGATCGGGTACTGCGCCGCGACCCAGGCGCTCCTCCGGCACAAAGCCCAGCCCGTGCGACCGGCGCCACGAGGCGGAAGTGTGACCGACGGGACGCCCTTCAAACAACAGAGTATCGCGCGGCACGCGACGGTCTTCGCCGGCCAGCGCTGCCAGCAATTCCTGCTGACCGTTGCCGGACACCCCGGCCACTCCCAGGATCTCGCCTTCGTGCATGTCGAAGCTGATGTTTTCCAGCGGCGTCGCGAAGGGATGCGCCCGCGGTAGGGTCAAGCCGCGCACGGAAAGAATGACCTTGCCTGGCTCACGTTCGTCGTGGCGCACCGCCGGCGGTTCGCTGCCGATCATCATGCGCGAGAGACTTGCATCGGTTTCTTCGCGCGGGTCGCACACGCCTGTCACGCGTCCACCACGCATCACCGTGCACCGGTGACAGAGTTCCCGGATCTCGTCGAGCTTGTGGCTGATATACAGGATGCTGCATCCCTCGGACGCCAGTTGCCGCAAGGTCTGGAACAAGGATTGCACTGCCTGCGGCGTCAACACCGAGGTGGGTTCATCCAGAATGAGCAATTGCGGTTCTCCCAGCAACGCACGCACGATTTCGACGCGCTGGCATTCGCCGACGGAGAGCGTGTGTACATGGCGCTGGGGTTCGAGATGCAGTCCGTACTGCGTGGCTTTTTCTTCGATACGGCGTTCGAGGTCCGCCATGCGGTGCCCGCCGGGCAGGCCGAGCGAAATATTTTCGGCCACTGTAAGGGTGTCGAACAACGAGAAATGCTGGAAGACCATGCCGATGCCCAGCTGGCGCGCCGCTGCCGGACTGGCAATGTCGACTGGCTCGCCGTTCCAGAGAATGCGGCCGGCGTCCGGGCGGGTCACCCCGTAGATGATTTTCATCAGGGTGGACTTGCCAGCGCCGTTCTCGCCCAGGATGGCGTGTATCTCGCCCGGCATGACGGTGAGATCAACGTTGTCATTGGCGACCACTGAAGGATATTGCTTGGTGATTTCCTTCAGGGCGAGACGTGGAGGCACCATGCTAGTTCTGTTGCACACAAACGATGCGGCAGTTCGGCGTTCCAGTCGTAAGACGGGTGAGCCGCGGCAACAGAATGGCAGTTGTCGGTCGCATGGTCGTAGTTAAGATGTGATACAGACCGCTATTCTAACCCGGGCATTGCCCCACTCCTTTGGGAAAGCCGCCATGTCAACGCTTTGGGCCACACTCGCACAAGAGTTCTCGGACGTTCCCGACCTGACCGAAGCCACGGTGATCTGCATCCGGCTGGCGGTGGCAGCCGTGCTGGGCGGGCTCATCGGCTACGATCGCGAGCGTCGGGGCAAGGCGGCCGGCCTGCGCACACACATGATGGTGTCGCTAGGCGCCGCGCTGTTCATCATGGTGCCAACGCGCAGCGGCATGGAACTGGCCGATGCCAGCCGGGTGCTGCAAGGCATTATCGCGGGCATCGGCTTTCTGGGCGCCGGCGCGATTCTCAAACAGAATCAGTACGGGGACATTAAAGGCCTAACGACCGCCTCCAGCATCTGGGTGGCCGCGGCCGTGGGCGTTGCAGCAGGCATGGGGCGCGAGACCACCGCCGTCCTCGGCACGTTGGCAGCGCTATTCGTGTTGGTGGTGATGGCCCGTGCGGAAGTGCATATCGACCCGAATCTTCCCGATGGAGCCGAGGACAAACCGGGAGATCGGCGGTCACACGAGCGTCGCCCCCATTCGAGCGTTAATAAGGAATCGGATCCTCGTGAGCCGTAGGCGGTTTCTTGGGCTTGCTCGTCCGATCCGACTGCTTTTGCTTTTGGGACTTGGCGGCCTTGCCCGATTCCGCTTTCTTGCCCTCACCGTCCGACCGCAAGGCCGAGCACCCGCTCTCTTCCGTGCCGACATTCAATAGCGGTACCAGTGCCGCCAGCGGAGTGGCCACCACACCCAGCACGGCCGCCGCCCCCGCGCGCGCGGCCACCGGCCCGGCCTGGACACCGACGTCGGGATTCTTGAAGCTGCCCTTGGCATACAAGGGCGAACGCAAAGTGAAGATGCGCAAGGTCTTGTTCTGCGGACGAATGTCCAGGTCGATGGTTTCCTTCTTCAGGCTGACCGCCCCTTCCATCGTCACAATGGCGTCCTCCGTTTCCAGCACGAAGGTGCGTGTGCGCATCAGGCCGTCCTTGACGGAGAAGTCGGCTACCAGGCATTCCAGCATCACCTGCTCGTCACCGAACAACTTTACAAAAACCACGTTGGCCACGTTCAGGCCGGCGGCCTCCATAAGAAAGCGGCTGATAGTTCCACGGCTGATCGCCAGGCTCACTTCTCCGTTGGAGCTCCCCAGCAGTCCAGCGATCGAGTCCCCGCTCCCTTTGAGCTGGGCATCGCCGTATAGCTTCCCGAAGCTGGCGGTCATCGATTCCGCACCGGGGAACAATTGCTTGAGCTGCAGCCCCCGTACGGCCGTCACCATATCGGCTTGCAGTACCTCGCCGCGACCGTCGATCTTGATAGTGTTCGATAAAGTGCCGCCGGCAACGCCGAAGTTCAGCGGCTCGAATGACAAGACACGGTCCTGGAGACGAACCGCAGCTTCGATGTTATCCAGAGGAAGATCTTTGTCCCGCAGGATCCGGCGCCCTACAAAGTGCACGTCCGCGTCCATCAACTCCCACGTCTCGCTGCCTATCCGGGCGACAGGCAACGCCTTTCCCGGGGGTTGCTTGCGCTCGTCCTTCGCTTCTTCGGCCGGTGCTGCATCGCTGGTGTCGGCGCCGACCAGCGGCCCCAGATCCTGGAGGCGCAACTGATCGGAGGCCACCTTTCCGGTCAATAGAGGACGCGGCTCACGCAGTTGGTATGCCACTGAACCGCGCAGATCGCTTTCGCCGACCAAACCTTTGAAGTCCTCGTAGCGCCACGTATCTTCTTCGCCTTCCAATTCGGCAAGCAGGCGCCCTTCCGTGCTGAACGGAGGTGTCGTGGGCAGTGCGACGCCGAACAGGGCATTCAGATCTGACAAACTGGAACCGGCCAATTTCAGGCGTACGTCCAGCGAAGCTAGCCCCTTGGGGGCCGTCATCGTTCCTTCCACCGCGATTCGTGTCTCGCCGAAACTCACTTCACCCTGCAGCGGAAACGGCTTGTCGCCCTCCCGCAAGGAGAGCAGACCGCCCACCTTTCCGCTACCACCGACCTCAGCCTCGTTGAAGGAACCGCTTGACTCCCAATCCATGCCGTAGCCGTTCTCGTCGTCCGTGTCTAGGCTATTGAAGCGCGTCACCATGTCCAGTTTGCGTTGCTCGTCGATCACCTGAAGCTCCACGTGCTTCAGCGCAATGCTTTGCAAATCGACAGTCCAGCCGGACTCATCCTCACGCGCCTGTTTGCGCTCGTAAACCCAGTTGTTTCCGCCTTGCGCGTTTCGTCTGAGCACGATCCGGGTTTGGCCGATCTCCAGCCGCGGAATCTCTACGTGACGCGCAAAAAGGGGAATTGGATTGATCGCGAGTCCGAGGTACTCGATGCGCGCCATGGCTTCGTCCCCGCCCGAAAACCCTTCCGGTTGACCGGCCACTATGTTCCGTGCGGTGACATGCGGCCAGGGCAGCCAGCCCGAACGCCACTGCCAGTCGACGTCCAGATCGCCCTCGATGGCGACAGGTCGTTGAAGCGCGTCCGACGCCTTCTCTGAAACCCAAGGCCGCAGCGCATTCCAGTCGAACAGGGCCACGACAAGCACCAGCAGCGCCACCAGGCCTGCCAACCCCGCGACTACCCATAATGAAATTTTTGCGATCCGCCCCATTCGTGGTCTCCCCCGAGGGCGCTTTCAGCAAAAGAAAGGCCCGCGTGCGCGGGCCTGCAAGATTGATACCCAAGACTGAAACTTGAAGTTCAGGCGGGCACCGTCTCAAGTTCGAGCATGGAGCCCGTGCGGGCATAGCGCTCGTGCCAAGAGAAGGCTTCTCCCAGCAGATGCGGCGTATGCCCACCGGCGGCACAGGCACGCGAATGATAGCTGCGCAGCGCTTCACGATAGTCCGGATGCACGCAACGCTCGATGATGAGAGCCGCCCGCTCACGCGGCGCCAAGCCCCGCAGATCCGCCAGCCCCCACTCGGTCGCCACAATGTCGACATCGTGCTCGGTATGGTCCACGTGCGTCACCATGGGGACGACGCTGGAAATAGCGCCATCCTTGGCAACGGACTTCGTCACGAAGACAGAAAGATGAGCGTTACGCGCGAAGTCGCCCGAGCCGCCGATGCCGTTCATCATATGGGTGCCGCCCACGTGCGTGGAGTTCACGTTGCCATAGATATCAAACTCGAGCGCGGTATTGATGGCAATGATGCCCAGGCGCCGTACGATCTCGGGGTGGTTGCTGATTTCCTGGGGGCGCAGCACCAGTCGGGAGGCGTAACGTTCCACATTGTCGAGGAACTTGCGGTTCATCTCGGCCGACAGCGTAATGGACGATGCCGACGCGAACGTGAACTGGCCGGAATCCAGCAGTTCGAACGAGCTGTCCTGCAGCACTTCCGAATACATGGTCATGCCGCTGAACGAGGATTCCACCAAACCATGCAGCACGGCGTTGGCAATGGTGCCGATGCCCGCTTGCAGGGGCAACAGCGAAGGCGTCAGGCGACCAGCGGCCACTTCGGCCGAGAAGAAATCCACCACGTGCCGAGCAATGGCCCGAGTTTCGTCGTCCGGCGGCAGGTTGGTTGAGGGACTATCCACGCTATCGGTAATGACGATGGCGGCGATGCGATCCGGATCCACGCTGATCGACGTGCTGCCGATGCGCTGTGAAACCGAGGTCAGCGGAATGGGCTGGCGCTCAGGACGTTCGCCGGGGATGTAGATGTCGTGCACGCCTTCAAGCGCCAGAGGCATGGCCAGATTCAACTCGATGATGATCTGACGCGCCTGCTGTACGAAGCTTGCGGTATTGCCCACGGAACTCGTCGGTACGATGCTGCCGTCTTCGCGGATGGCCACGGCCTCCACGATCGCGATGTCGATCGGGTCGAGATGACCGCAACGCAACTGTTCCACCGTCTCGGACAGGTGCTGGTCGGTGAACATCACACGGCCGGCATTAATATCCTTCCGTAAGCGGGCGTCCGCCTGGAACGGCATTCGTCGTGCGATCAGTCCGGCCTCAGCCATCATTCCATCGCTGTCATTGCCCAGCGAAGCGCCGGTCACGAGGTTAAGGCGCAGGCCGTCTTCGCGCGCGCGCTGTGCCAGCGCCTGCGGCAATGCCTTGCAGTCGCCCGCCTTGGTGAAACCGCTCATCCCCACCGACATGCCGGTGCGGAACAGCGTTGCGGCCTGCTCCGCCGACATGATGCGGCTCTCCAGCGCCGCGTTGCGAATTCTGTCTCGATTCATGATCTTCTCTGTGAGCGTTAATCCGTTGTGTTTGAATGACTTACGGATTGAGGTTAGCATCGACATCATGAATAAATTTGCCTACCGACATTCGGTTATTTCATGAGCGTTGCGGCGCTGGGAGCTGCCCGATGGACATACGTTCCTTACGATATTTCACCGAGACGGTGCGCTTGGGCAGCTTCACCGAAGCCGCACGCGTGTTGGGCGTCACGCAGTCCACCATTAGCAAGATGATTCGCCAGCTGGAAGACGAAGTCGGCGAATCGCTATTAAGGCGGGACGCCAAGCTGGCTCTCACCGATACAGGCCAGGTGGTCTACGAGCGCGGGCGCGAGATCCTGCTTGCCATGGAGCGGCTGGAGCTCGAAATCCGGGAGACGCAGTCTGTCGCACGCGGCACACTGGCGCTCGGCATGCCCCCCATGATCAACGTGCTTTTCACCGAAGCGCTGAAGCTGTTCAGGGAGAAGTATCCCCGCGTCGAACTGCGGCTTCACGAAACCCCGGGCCAAGAGGTCGAACAATTGGTGGCCCGTGGGGAGCTGGCGTCGGGCATGACCGTACTGCCGCTGGACCCGGTCCCTGGGATTGTCGTTGCTCGCGTCGCTTCGCATCGCGTATGGGCCGTCGCGGCCGAAGGGGTACTTAAGGGCGCTGCCGAGACGGTAGGGTTGCGTACACTGGGACAACAGCCGCTGATCCTGCTCAACGACGACTTCGCGCTCACGCGCTTACTGCGCCGCCACTTTGCGCGAGCCGACATCGAACCTCGGATCGCTGCGCAAAGCGGCCAGTGGGATTGGACGGTCGCCATGGCACGCGCCGGGATGGGCGTGGCCCTGCTGCCGGAACCCTTTATCGAACGAATCAACGCCGCCGGCCTGGTGCTGAAGCCCGTCTCCCAGCCCGACGTCTATTGGGAAATCGGCGTACTCTGGAACGCGAGTCATCCCTCCCATGCCTTGCAAGCATGGCTGGATATCTGCCGGGAAAAACTGGGCGGCGACTGGCCCGAAGCACCCGGCGGCACACCCTGACAAGGAGCAACGATGCAAGTCAAAGCAATGTACGTAGAAGCCGGTGGCGGCTTTCACACGCTGTCGGTCGGAAACAGCGAAGTCACTGAACCGCGTGCGGGCGAGATCACCGTTAAATTGCACGCCAGCTCGCTCAACTACCACGACCTGGGTGTCGTGAGCGGCGCCATGGCGCCGGATGCGCGGCGGATTCCCATGTCCGATGGCGCGGGCGAAGTGATCGCCGTGGGCGAAGGCGTAACGGAATTCGCCGTCGGCGACGCAGTGGTGAGCACCTTCTTCCCCGATTGGCTAGATGGCACGCCGCCCGACAACGCCTTTCGCCGCGTACCGGGTGATGGGATCGACGGATACGCGAGGCAGCAAGTCACGATGCCCGCAACCGCGTTCACGCGTGCGCCGGCGGGCTACAGTCATGCCGAGGCCGCCACGCTCACCACGGCAGGCCTCACCGCGTGGCGCGCCCTGTTCGAACAGGAGCGCGTCAAGCCCGGCGATACCGTGTTGGTGCAGGGCACGGGCGGCGTTTCGATCTTCGCGCTGCAGTTGGCTAAGTTGGCCGGAGCCAGCGTGATCGCTACGTCGTCCAGCGATGAAAAGCTCGAGAAGGTGAAAGCCATGGGAGCGGATGCGGTAATCAATTACCGTGAGGACCCGAATTGGGGCGAGACCGCTCGACGGATCACGGGCGGTCGCGGCGTTGACCACGTGATCGAGGTTGGCGGCCCGGCCACGCTGGCGCAATCCATTACAGCGAGCCGCGCCGGCGGGCACATCGCACTGATCGGCGTACTGAGCGGCGTGGACTGCCAGCTGCCGCTAGCGCTGGCCCTGATCCGGCATGTGCGCATGCAGGCATTGGTGGTCGGAAGCCGGCGCCACCAGCAGGATTTTGTCCGGGCCATTGAAGCAAACGGCCTGCGGCCGGTGATCGACCGCCACTTCGCGATGGAAGACATGGCCGAGGCCTTCCAGTATCAGGCCGCGGGTCGGCACTTCGGGAAGATCGTGCTCGACATTAGTTGAGGCGTCAACGTAATAAAAACAGCCCGGCATAAGCCGGGCTGTCTTGGCAACGAACTGAATCAGTCGCGGTTACGCGGAGGCCGAGACCTTCACTGCTGCGTCTTGCTCTTCGTCGACCGAGCTACGGATCAGGTAATCGAAGGCGCTCAGCGCAGCCTTGGAACCTTCACCTGCTGCAATCACGATCTGCTTGTAAGGCACCGTGGTGGCGTCGCCAGCGGCGAACACACCGGGTACGGACGTTTGGCAGCGCGCGTCGATCTCGATCTCGCCGAAGCGCGAACGGGCGATGGCGTCACCCAGCCATTCGGTATTGGGCACCAGGCCGATTTGAACAAAGACGCCTTCCAGGTCGACACGATGATCCGCGCCGGTGTTGCGATCCTTGTAGGACAGCCCGTTGACCTTCTTGCCGTCGCCATGAATTTCCGTGGTCTGCGCGGACATGATGATGTCCACGTTCGGCAGGCTGCGCAGCTTGCGTTGCAAGACCTCGTCGGCACGCAGCGCATCGTTGTACTCGATAAGCGTGACGTGCTGCACAATACCGGCCAGATCGATGGCCGCTTCAACACCGGAGTTACCGCCGCCGATCACCGCAACGCGCTTACCCTTGAACAGGGGGCCGTCACAGTGCGGGCAGTACGCCACGCCGGCATTACGGTATTCGCGCTCGCCCGGCACGTTGACTTCGCGCCAGCGTGCACCGGTGGCCAGGATAACGGAACGGCTCTTGAGCACCGCACCGTTTTCGAGCTTGACCTCGACCAGCTTGCCCGGCTTCAGCTCAACGGCACGCTGCAAATTCATGATGTCCACGTCGTAAGCCTTGACGTGCTCTTCGAGCGCCGCAGCGAACTTCGGCCCTTCGGTTTCCTTGACGGAAATGAAGTTCTCGATCGACATGGTGTCCAGCACTTGACCGCCGAAACGCTCGGCGACCACACCGGTACGGATGCCCTTACGAGCGGCGTAAACCGCGGCCGCAGCGCCAGCCGGGCCGCCGCCCACGATCAGCACATCGAAGGCTTCCTTAGCGCTGAGCTCTTCAGCCTTGCGCGACGCGGCGGACGTGTCCAGCTTGGCCAGGATTTCTTCCACGCTGGAGCGGCCTTGCCCGAAGACTTCCCCGTTCAGGAACAGGGTCGGCACCGCCATGATCTGGCGAGCTTCCACTTCTTCCTGGAACAGCGCGCCGTCGATCGCAACGTGCTTGATGCGCGGGTTGATGACCGACATCGTGTTCAGGGCCTGCACCACGTCGGGACAGTTCTGGCACGAGAGCGAGAAGAAGGTTTCGAATTCGTAGTCACCCGGCAGATTGCGGATCTGCTCGATAACGGCCTCGTCCAGCTTGATGGGGTGGCCGCCGACTTGCAGCAGCGCCAGCACCAACGAGGTGAACTCGTGGCCCAGCGGGATACCGGCGAAGGTGACGCCGATATCCGTGCCCACACGAGCGATACGGAATGCGGGCTTACGATCAGAGACGTCGCTACGCTCGACCAGCGTGATCTTGTCCGACATGCCCGAGATTTCCGCGAGCAGCTCGCGCAGTTCGCCGGACTTGGGGGAGTCGTCAAGACTCGCCACAAGCTCGATCGGCTGGCGGAGCATTTCCATGTAGGACTTCAGCTGGGCTTTGACATTTGCATCTAACATAACGTAGCGACCTCTTTAATCGTTGGGGCGGTCCGCGCCCGGCTTATGGCCGGACGCGGGATACTTCACGAAAGCGCTATTTGCGCTTCAATCTGCCTTAGATCTTGCCGACCAGGTCCAGCGAGGGCTTCAGGGTCTCAGCGCCTTCTTCCCACTTAGCGGGGCAGACTTCGCCCGGGTGAGCGGCGATGTACTGAGCAGCCTTAACCTTGCGCAGCAGCTCGGAAGCCACACGGCCGATGCCGTTGTCGTGCACTTCCATGACCTTGATGATGCCTTCCGGGTTCACCACGAACGTACCGCGCAGGGCAACGCCTTCTTCTTCGATCAGCACTTCGAAGTTGCGCGACAGCGTTTGGGTGGGGTCACCGATCATCGGGTAGTTGACCTTGCCGATTGCTGCGGACGTGTCGTGCCATGCCTTGTGCGAGAAGTGCGTATCGGTCGACACAGCGTAGATCTCGACACCCAGCTTCTGGAATTCTGCGTACTGCTCAGCCAGGTCCTCGAGTTCGGTGGGGCACACGAACGTGAAGTCGGCAGGATAGAAAACGAATACGGACCATTTGCCGGCAACGGTTTCGTTGCTGACTTCAACAAACTTGCCGTTGTGGTAGGCGGTTGCTTTGAACGGCTTGATTTGCGTATTGATCAAGGACATTGCGTCTTCCTTTATGTTGGGTGGTTGAAAATCGATCACAAGCGACAGTATAGGCAGCCCTAGTCGATAAATCTAATTGATTATCTTTATTCAACTGATTGCCTAATGCTATCAGACAAAAAATGAATTCGGGACGTCGCCGTGAAGTTGAGGAGCGCTCGGCGAGGAGGATGCCGCTCGCGCCCACAATAAGATGATATTGGGGCAAACCCCAGGAAAACAAGAGCAGCGCCAACGGTGACGGGCCGGTCGAGGCTTACCGATCTGCCGCGTCCACGGGGCTCCAACACACGTGCCCGACCTTCGTACGCAGACCGTCCAGATGGCGCGCTACGAGCGTTCAACCGTCATGCGAAGAACGTCGGTCGTGCAGAGAACCGCCCGCTGTCATACGAAGAAACTTCCGCTGGCGTGCGAGGAGCCGGCCGCTGTCCCCCGAGGTGACTTAAGCCGTCCCGCGGGGACGGCTCAGCCGCCGCGGGGCTGCACCAATCGTGCGCGTCCGGCGCCCCATCCGCTCAGCACGGCACCCAGCCCCAACGCCACAAACAGCCAGCCCGTCACCGCGTAACTACCAGTAGCGGAGTGCAGCACGCCGACCAGCAATGGCCCAAAGGCCGCCAGCAAGTAGCCGACCGCCTGCGCCATGCCCGATAGCCGCGCCGCGGCGCGGGCATCTGGAGATCTCAGGATAATCACTGTCATCGCCAGCGCGAACAAGCCGCCCTGCCCCGCCCCCTGCAATAGCGCGATAGCGGGCAGCCAGCCCACCGGGGCAACAAGCAATCCCAATAACGCCACGGCTGCCACTAAGGCGAGTCCAACGTTGAACCAGCTCTGGGTGCGGAAGCGGGTAGCCGCCATGGGTACAAGCAGGCAGGTGACCACCTGCACCATGATGGACAGCGAGACATACAGCCCCGCCTCGGCCCCATCCATACCGCGCCAGCGCAGAATGGGGGCCATCCAGCCCATCACGCAATAGGCCAGCGCCGATTGCAGGCCCATGAAACACGCCACTTGCCATGCCAGGCCGTCGTGCCACAGGCTTAGCTTCGGTAATTTGCGCGCCCCGTGCTGGGTTGGTGGTACCCAGCTACGCGGCAGCCACAACAGTGCCACGATCAGGGCGGGCACTGCCCACGCCACCAGGCCGATCTGCCACGAGCCGCCAAATTCGGAGGAAATGGGAACCGTGAAGGCGGCCCCCGCCGCAGCTCCGCCGCACAGCGACATGGTGAACAGGCCGGTCATAGCCGCCACCCGATCCGGAAAATCTCGTTTCACCACGCTCGGCAGCAGCACATTTCCCATTGCAATGCCCGCCCCCGCGATGGTGGTGCCGGCGAACAATACCAGCGTATCGCCGCCTGCGCGCAATGCGGTGCCGACCCCGATCAGAATCAGTACAAACAGCAGCGTACGTTCAGCCCCGAAGCGATCCGCCAGCGTGGGCGCGAACGGTGCGAACAGGCCCATGCATAGCACCGGGAGCGTCGTGAGATAACCGGCCATGGCGCCGGAGATGTGCAGCCCGGCAGCGACTTCGGGCAGCAATACTGAAAGGCTGGAGAAGAGCGGCCGCAGATTGAAGGCGATAAGCAGCAGGCAAGCGCCCAGGTACCACCGTCCGGGGTTAGAGGAAGAGGACGTCATTCGGGGAGATTTTTCTTGTTGGGCGGGAAGGACAGCATCACACCATCATAGCGTGATCCAGGCCTGAAACAGGCATGCAGCTTGCCTTGAATGGCACTCGTGTCCCAACCCTCCCTAGGAGACCCTCATGAAAGAACACGACTCCGTTGCAAGAGAGCATTTTCTGGATTGGCTGCGCGACGCGCACGCCATGGAAGAACAGGCGGAAACCATGCTGACCACCATGGAAGGCCGCATCGAGCACTATCCCGAGTTGCGTGCACGCATCACTCAGCACATTCAGGAAACGCGGCATCAGGCGGAACGGCTTAAGCAATGTATCAAGCAGGTGGGCGGCGACACCTCGGCCTTAAAGGACATGACGGGCAAGTTCATGGCCACGATGCAGGGTTTCAGCGGCGCGATGGCGACCGACGAAGTGGTTAAGGGCGGCATGTTCAGCTATGCGTTCGAGCACATGGAAATCGCCGCCTACCGGAACCTCATCACAGCCGCCACCATGCTGGGTGAGACCGCCATCGCTCAGATCTGCGAACAGATTCTGCAGGAAGAAATCGCCATGGCCGCCTGGCTGGAAGAACACATGGCGAGCGTGACCACCCAATTCCTGCAGCGCTCGGAAGTGGCGCCCAGCCAAGCCAAGCGTTAGCGCATCGGGAGCGACCATGAAAGCACTCACTTGGCATGGCAAACACGACATCCGTTGCGAACGCGTGCCCGACCCGGGCATTGAGCATCCACGCGATGCGATCGTGAAGGTGTCCGCCTGCGCGATCTGCGGTTCGGACCTCCATTTGTTCGACGGCTTCATGCCCGGCATGAAGTCCGGCGACATCATGGGCCACGAATTCATGGGCGAAGTCGTGGAGGTCGGCAAGGAGAACACTGCCTTACGTCCCGGGGATCGCGTGGTGATCCCTTTCACCATCATCTGCGGCCAATGCGATCAATGCCGGCGCGGCAATTTCTCCGTGTGCGAGCGCTCGAACCGCAATGCGGAGCAAGCAAGCAAGATGTTCGGACACACCACCGCCGGCCTGTTTGGCTACAGCCACATCACGGGCGGGTATCCGGGCGGGCAAGCCGAGTACGTGCGCGTCCCTTTCGCTGACACGACCCACATACGTGTGCCGGATACGCTTACCGACGAGCAGGTACTTTTCCTTGGCGACATCCTGCCCACCGGCTGGCAGGCGGCGGCACAATGCGACATCGAGCCCACCGACACCGTGGCGGTCTGGGGCGCAGGACCCGTAGGGCAAATGGCCATTATTTCCGCCCTACTGATGGGCGCGCGCCAGGTCATCGTGATCGACCGTGTGCCCGAACGCTTGGCTATGGCACAGCAAAAAGGTGCCATACCCATCAATTTCGACGAGGAAAGCGTGTTGGAGCGGTTGGGCGATCTGACTCAAGGGAAAGGGCCGGAGAAATGCATCGACGCGGTGGGTATGGAAGCCCATGTCACGCGTTCACTGGATTCCGTCTACGACCGAGTCAAGCAGGCCGTGATGCTGGAAACGGACCGCGCCCACGTCTTGCGCGAAATGATCTACGTCTGCCGTCCCGGCGGCACCTTGTCGGTACCGGGTGTGTACGGCGGCATCGTCGACAAGTTCCCAATCGGCGCCTCTATGAACAAGGGACTGACTTGGCGGATGGGACAGACACACGTGAACCGGTGGACGGACGACCTCTTGCAGCGGATTTCGAACGGTCAGATTGATCCGTCGTTCGTGATCACCCACACGGTGGGCCTGGAGGACGGCCCCGACATGTATAAGACGTTTCGCGAAAAGCAGGACGGCTGCATCAAGGTGGTGCTGAAGCCAGGGCTGGCGTGATGCGTATGGGTACAGCCGACGGCGAGTAGGGGGAAAGCGGGATAGTCAGTCCGATTTCTTGACCTGGATCATTTCATCCGACGTCTTATCCGAGCAGAATAGTCGGAAATAATCCAGAGTATGGAGCGGCCGAGCCATGGCCAAGAAATTTCCCCTTAATCCCCCTCACCCCGAACGCATATGCTGGGGCTGCGACAAGTACTGCCCTGCCGATTCCATGATGTGCGGCAACGGCTCAAACCGCACGCAACACCCCAGCGAAACCATGGGCGAAGACTGGCACGAATGGATCGACTGGGGTAGCGACGAACCCGGCTCTACAGCAACTTACCCGGGTTCATGATCGAGTTCGGATCGAAGATCTGCTTCACCTGCACCATGAGCCGAAGCTGCATGGGATCCTTGTAGTGGTGGAATGCGTGGCGTTTGAGCTGCCCAATGCCATGTTCCGCGCTGATACTGCCGCCGTAGTCGGAAACTTCCGCGAAAACGGCATCCGCCACGCGCGTTTCCCATTCCTTGGCCCAGCCCTTGTCCGCGCCCAGCGGACGTGACACGTTGTAGTGCAGATTTCCATCGCCGAAGTGACCGAAGATGAACAGGCGGCAGTCAGGAGAGACCGCGCGCAGGCGTTTCTCCGCCGTTTCGATGAAGGCCGGAATCTGCTCGATGGGCAAGGAGATATCGTGCTTCAAATGAGGACCATCCGCCCGCTGCGCCTCGGAAATTTCTTCGCGCAGACGCCATAGGGCTTGAAGCTGGGCCAACGAGGCCGACACCGCCGCATCCTGGCAGAGGCCGTCTTCCAGCGCCGAACCTATCACCTCTTCCAGCAGACTCTGCAACGCCGCCTCGTCGGCCGTGTCGGCCAATTCCATCAACACGTAGCCGGCATGACGCTCCTCGAACGGTTGCTGCATGCCATCGACGTGCGTCAGCACGAGGTCCAGACATTCGTCGGTAAAGAACTCGAAAGCCTGCAGACGCGCACCGCAGGCACCGTAGACGCGCCGCAGCAGTTCCAACGCTTGCTGGGGCGACGCCACGGCCGCCAACACCACGGAGCGCACCTGTACGAGCGGCAGCAGCTTGAGCGCTACGCCGGTAATCACGCCCAGCGTGCCCTCCGAACCGATAAACAGTTGCTTGAGGTCGTAACCGGTGTTGTCCTTACGGAGCGTCTGCAAGCCATTGAAGATCTCGCCCGTGGGCAGCACCGCCTCGATACCCAGCACCAGTTCACGTGCCATCCCATAGCGCAACACGTTCACGCCGCCCGCATTGGTGGCGACGTTGCCGCCGATCTGCGAAGAGTCTTCCGCGGCCAAACTCAAGGGCAGCAGGCGACCCTGTTCCTGGGCTGCGCGTCGCAGGTTGCCCAGAATACAGCCGGCATCGGCCACGATGGTATTGGCAATGGTGTCGATGGAACGGATACGGTTCATTCGATCCAACGACAACACCACATTGGCGGGGGACGCATCAGGTGTGGCGCCGCCACACAAGCCGGTGTTTCCGCCTCGGGGGACCACCGGCACACGGTGCTCATTGCACAGACGCAGGCACGCCGCCACTTGCTCGGTGGTGGTGGGCCTGACCACCGCTTGCGCCCCACCCTTGTAAACGCCGCGCCAGTCGGTCAGCCACGGCTCCAGTTCGGCCGGGTCGGTAATCACGGCGTCCGTCCCGAGCGCCTGTGTGAGTTGGTCCAGAAATGCCTGATTCATGTGCGTTGTCCCTTTTGGGATGTAAATGTGAGAGAAGCGGATACGTCCAGCCCGAGCCGTCCGCAGGCCCGCTGTAGGTGTTCCTGTGCGCGAGCCCGTGCAGCGACGGCATCGCCTGCGCGCACGGCTGCGTATATGGCTTCGTGTTCCTCGTGTACGCGCTCGGTGCGCTGCAGGCCGGTTTCGGCTTGCGTGTCGTCCGCGGCCAATGTGTGGCGGCGAGCAACATCGACACAGTGGCGCCATTGCTCGGCGAGATAGGCAAGCAGTTGAGGGTAATGGGGGTTATGAGTCGCTTCGGCAAGACTCCGATGGAAGGCGAAGTCCCATTCCAACGCGCGACTCGGCGCAGCAAGCGAGGCCTTCAACTGCTTAAGAATATGCGCCATGTGCGCAAGATCGGCTTCCGTGGCGCGTTGCGCCGCCAGGGCCGCTGCAGTGCCTTCAAGTCCGACTCTCAGCTCGTAGATATGAAGTAGATCCTCATGGCCGAGACGGGCAGGCCGCTCCAGCTGGAAACCGTCGTCCAGGGTGTTGGCTACGACCATACACCCCGCGCCCTGCCGGCTGCGCACCAGCCCTTTGGTGCGCAAGCGTTCAGTTGCTTCCCGGATGACGGCCGCACTCACGTCGAACTCCTGCGCCAACAGGCGGCCCGCAGGGAGTTTGGAGCCTAGCGGATACACGCCCTTCAAAATGCGGGCGATCAAAGCCTCCGCTACGCGATCGGTGAGGTTTCCATGTGCTTTCAGCATGATCGGAGAATATCAGGTTATCTGATAACTTTCCACGAGAAAAACTCAGGTGTGTCAGAAGACTAACTAAGAGCTTGAGCCAAGCAAGAGTTAAGACGGATCAAGCATTTTGCAATTGCTTCAGTTCCTTCCTTGTAAGGCCCCCGCCTCACTATATATAGTTCGATCAGATCGAATTCTTACTATATATAGTTAGCGGAGAGCAGCAATGGCGCGTATCGTCGTAAAGAGTGCCGTCGAAGAATACCTGGAGCGGGCAGACTGGCGCGTCAACGCCAATGCCAATCAAGGCTATTCGCTTGGCGGGCTCATACTGAATCTTTCAGGAAAGGTGATCGCCAACTACTGGCTCGATCATGTCTATCCTCCCGCTGTCGGCCATGCCCATCGGGAAGGCGATCTGCACATCCATGATCTGGACATGTTGTCCGGCTACTGCGCCGGTTGGTCGCTGCGCACTCTGCTGCATGAAGGCCTGAACGGCGTGCCGGGCAAGGTCGAATCCGGCCCGCCGCGGCACATGTCCAGCGCAGTCGGGCAGATCGTCAACTTCTTGGGAACCATGCAAAACGAATGGGCGGGGGCGCAGGCCTTCAGTTCCTTCGACACCTATATGGCGCCCTTCATTCGCAAAGATAATCTGGACCATGCTCAGGTAGTGCAGTGCATGCAGGAACTGATCTACAACCTGAACGTGCCTTCGCGCTGGGGTACGCAGACGCCCTTCACCAATCTCACCTTCGACTGGGTGTGCCCGGAAGACCTGCGCGAACAGGTTCCCGTGATTGGCGGCGAGGAAATGCCCTTCACCTACGGTGAACTGCAGCCCGAAATGGACATGATCAACCGCGCCTACATCGAAGTGATGACGGCGGGCGACGCCAAGGGCCGGGCCTTCACCTTTCCAATACCCACCTACAACATCACGCAGGACTTCGATTGGCACAGCGAGAACGCCGACAGGTTGTTCGAGATGACGGCGCGCTACGGCCTGCCCTACTTCCAGAACTTCATCAATTCCGAACTCAAGCCCAACATGATCCGCTCCATGTGCTGCCGTTTGCAGCTGGATCTGCGTGAGCTGCTCAAGCGCGGCAATGGCCTGTTCGGGTCGGCGGAGCAGACGGGTTCACTAGGGGTGGTGACGGTCAACTGCGCCCGGCTGGGCTACCTGTACGCGGGCGACGAGCCGGGCCTGCTTGCGCGGCTGGACGAACTACTACGCCTCGGGCGCGACAGCCTGGAGATCAAGCGCAACGTGATCCAGCAACTGATGAATGACGGGCTCTTTCCCTACACGCGCCGCTATCTTGGCACGCTGCGCAATCACTTCTCGACCCTGGGCGTGAACGGCATCAATGAGATGATCCGCAATTTCACGCGGGACGAACACGATATCACCACGCCGTGGGGCCATGCCTTTGCGCTTCGACTCCTCGACCATGTGAGGGCGCGCATGGTGGAGTTCCAACAAGAAACCGGCCACCTCTACAACCTGGAAGCCACACCGGCGGAGGGCACCACGTACCGCTTCGCCAAGGAGGATCGCAAGCGGCATCCCGGCATTCTGCAGGCGGGCACCCCGGAACAGCCGTACTACACCAATTCGTCGCAGTTGCCCGTGGGCTATACCGACGACCCCTTCGAAGCGCTGGAGCGGCAGGACGCCTTGCAATGCAAATACACCGGCGGCACCGTGCTGCATCTGTACATGACCGAGCCGCTATCCAGCGCGGACGCATGCCGCAACCTGGTGCGCCGCGCGCTGGAACGTTTCCGCCTGCCCTATATCACCGTGACACCGACCTTCTCGATCTGCCCCGTGCACGGCTACCTGGGCGGCAAGCACGAGTTCTGCCCTAAATGCGACGAAGAGATCCTGGCGCGCAAGCGGCGCGAAGCCGCTTGAGCCCGCTGCCTTTTTCCCTAACCCCTTCCTCAAAAAGGAGCCAACTATGACCACACAAACCACCGTCACCTTGTCGGACGACGAACGCCAACCCTGCGAAATCTGGACACGGGTCATGGGCTATCACCGCCCGGTATCCTCTTTCAATATCGGTAAGCAGGGCGAATTCCACGAACGGCGCTATTTCTCCGAACAAGCCGCCGCCCTGTCCAACGCGACGGCATGAGTGTGGCGTAGCCATGAAGCTGCCCCCATCCGGCCACAGCAAGACGCTCAAGGTTGGGGGTCTGACCCCCTTCACCGCTACGGATTTTCCTGGGCGCTTATCGGCAGTGGTGTTCGTACAGGGATGCCCATGGCGCTGCGGCTACTGTCACAACCCGCATCTGCAGCCCCGTCTGGCCGAGAGCCCCTTGCCTTGGGACGATGTCGTCGGTTTTCTAGAACGCCGTGTAGGTCTGATCGATGCCGTCGTCTTCAGCGGCGGCGAGCCCACGATGGACCCGGGGCTGGAGCACGCAATCAAACAGGTGGGCGCATTGGGTTTTCAGGTCGGTCTACACACGGGAGGAACGCACCCGGCGCGGCTCCGCGAGGTGCTACCGCTATTGGACTGGGTGGGACTGGACGTCAAAGCCAACCCAGAGTGCTATGACCAGGTGACACGAGTGGCCGGCAGCGACCGGCCTGCCTTCGACAGCCTGGCAGCCGTACTCGACAGCGGAATCGATCACGAATGCCGCACGACCATTCATCCGTCACTGCATAGCGAGGACGATATCCAGCGCCTGGCGCAGCGCTTGGCCGATGCCGGCGTAACGCATTACGCGCTGCAGGTATTCCGGACGACGGGGTGTGAGGACACCCGGCTCACCCAGGAGCGCATCACGGCGTACCCGAGTAGCGGGTTGGTGTCCGCACTGGGGAAGATGTTTCCCCACTTCACCCTGCGCAACGACATGGGTTGAGGGCGTGCTAAAGTGCGCCTGCACCCTGCAGATTGCGGCTGGGCGGACGATCCAAGTCCAACACCGGGCCGAGCGGCACGATGCCATTCGGGTTGATGGTGTGGTGGCTGCGATAGTAGTGCTGCTTGATGTGATCGAAGTGAATCGTGTCCGCAACGCCCGGCATCTGATAAAGCTCGCGTGTGTAGCTCCACAGATTCGGATGATCGACCAAGCGCTTCAGATTGCACTTGAAGTGGCCGTGATACACCGCGTCGAAGCGGATCAGCGTCGTGAACAAACGCCAGTCGGCTTCCGTGACCTGATTCCCTACCAGATAGGCCTGCCTTCCCAGCAGGGCTTCCAGCTCATCCAAACTGTCGAATAGCTGGCGGACTTCCTGCTCGTAGACATCTTGGGCCGTGGCAAAGCCGGCCTTGTAGACCCCGTTGTTGATCGAATCGTAGACCCGCGCGTTCACGGCGTCGATTTCCTTCAACAGTGCGGCGGGTGCGTAATCGCCGGCCTTCGCTCCCACGTCGTCGAACGCCGAGTTGAGCATGCGGATGATCTCGGCCGATTCGTTGTTCACGATGGTGTTGCGTTCAAGATCCCATAGCACCGGCACGGTCACGCGCCCGCTATAGCCGGGCTGTGCCCGCAGGTAGACCTCGTACAGGTAGCGCGCTTGTCCCACCGGGTCGGCCACGACACCGGGAGCGGGCTCGAAGGTCCAGCCGTGGTCGCCCATGTAGGGATTGACCACCGATACGCTGATCATGTCTTCCAGGCCCTTCAGGGCGCGGAATATCAACGTGCGATTCGCCCAGGGGCATGCGTAGGATACGTAAAGATGATATCGGCCGGGCTCGGCCTTGAAGCCTCCCGTACCGGTGGGGCCGGCGCTGCCATCGGGGGTGATCCAATTGCGGAATTGCGCATCACTGCGCACGAAACGCCCGCCGGTACCCTCCGTGTCGTACCACTGATCCTGCCATTTTCCGTCGACCAACAATCCCATGATTGTGCTCCTATGAACGCGGCCGGATACTCGACCCTGAATGCGGCACAGGGGGCATGACGCCCCCTGTTCTATACCTGGCCGGCATTCTGCGTGCCGGCCCTAAACGTGACGAATATGTCTTACTGCGCGACCGCTTCCAGAGCGATGTCCAGCGTGACTTCGTCACTCACGCCCGGAGCGTACTTGCCGGCATTGAACTCGGTGCGGCTGATCACAGCGGTGGCGTTGGCGCCAATAGCGTCCTTCTTCAGCATGGGGTGCGGGCCATTGAAGAAGGAGGTCACGGTCAGGGTCACGGGCTTGGTGACACCCTTGATCGTGAGGTCGCCTTCGATGCTGGTGGGCTTATCGCCGTCGAACACCACCTTGGTGGACTTGAACGTGGCCGTGGGGTACTTGGCGGTATCCAGGAAGTCTTCGCCCTGGATGTGATCGTTGAACACGTCGAAGCCGGTGCTGATCGACGTCATGTCGATGGTGACGTCAACCTTGGCTTCCTTCGCTTCCTTGTCCAGCACCACCGTACCTTCCGTCTTGTCGAAACGCAGGATCTGCTTGGACAGGCCCATGTGGTTATACGAGAAGCGAGGGAAGGTGTGCGAGGAATCCACAGCGTACGTTACGGGCGCGGCCATGGCCTGGCCAGCAAAGAACGTAGCGAAGGCAGCAGCAATGAGAGTCTTCTTCATCGAGTAATCCTATTCAGTAGTGTATGGATGTTGGGTAGAAACAATAGATAAACGTGGCGCGCGGCCGCATCACGAGGTGGCGACGACCTTGAAGCGGATCTCGATATCGTTCGCCACAATGCTGAAATCCTTCCATTGGCCTTCGCCCACGCCGAAGTCGGCGCGCTGGAACGTGAAGCGTCCTTCGAAAACACCTGTGGTGCCCTCTTCCTTGAATGTGAAGGGCACGGTCACTTCCCGCGTATTGCCCTTGATGGTTAGCGCTCCGGTCACCTGATACTTACCGTCGCCGAGCGACTCCACCTTGCCGGACTCGAAGGTGGCCAGAGGATGTGTCGGCGTAGCCAGCCACTCGTCCTTCTTCAGTTCTTCATTGGCTTCGTCGTAGCCGGCGTCGATGCCTGCCAGAGACACTTCCAGCACCACCTTGGCGGCTTCCGGCTTGGCCGGATCGAAACTGAACTCGGTGGCCTTGATGTCAGCGAAGCTGCCGTCCATCTTGACGTTCATCTGGCTGTAGCCAAACGCCAGCGTACTGGCCTGAGTGTCGAGCGCCGTGTATTCCGCAGCCGCAGCAGTGCCCATCAGGCCGAAGCCAAGGGCCGCCGCCAGCGCGACAGGACGCAAAAAGCGTGAAACCGGGTTCATCAATATTCTCCGTTCTTCAATGATGTCAGTACCGGCGATCCGCCGCTACTGCCTTGTTCAGAAAGGGCAGCATGCGCGCCAGTACGGTGTCCTTCTTAATGAAGTGGTGCTGCAAAGCAGCGGCAACATGCCCTATGACCGCCACCAACAGCGTGTAGTTCAATACAACGTGGATATCCTGCAGCAAAGCGCCCAGTTCCTTGTCCTTGCCAACCAGGTCCGGCAGGGGCAACACGCCAAACCACACCACCTGAAAACCTTGCGCAGAACTCATGAGCCAGCCGCTGACTGGGATCGCCAGCATCAGGACATACAGTGCCCAATGTCCCACATGGGCAGCCAGCCGGGCCATAGGCCCCATGCTGTCCGGCAGCTGGGGCGCGGGATGCGACAAGCGCCAGGCAAGCCGGACCACGATCAGCAGCAAGAGCGTCATGCCCGCCCATTTGTGCCATGAATAGAACTTCAGCTTGTTCGGCGACAGCGGCAGACCTTCCATATAGAAGCCCAGCGCAAATGTTCCGACCAGCCCCAGCGCAACCAGCCAATGCAGGAAGATCGCGGTGGAGGTGTATCGCTGACTCATTCGGGTGTTCCTCTTTTCCTACGGCGGCGAGAGCGCCTGCCCGTGTTGATTCAATACCGCTATTTTATTGAAAGGAAAAATGAGGAAAAAGATAGTTTCATGACTATAATGATCCCATAAATGGAACAATAAGAGGCAAACATGGCCAACCCGCTCCTCGCTAACGACCTGATTCTGTTCGCCCACGTCATCGAAGCCGGCAGTTTCACGCGAGCGGCGGAGGTCACCGGCCTACCGAAGTCCACGCTCTCGCGGCGGCTCTCCGACTTGGAGACAGAGCTGGGCGAGCGCCTGATGCAGCGCAGTACACGGCGCCTGGTGCTGACGGACTTCGGCGAGAGCATATTGGAACACGCGCGGCGTCTGGTCGATGAATCCGAGGCGGCGGCGGCGTTCGCCCTACACCGGCAGGTGAATCCCCAAGGCACGCTGCGGGTCTCTTTACCGCCGGAGTTCCATCAAGAGCTTGCCTTCGTCACGTTTCTTGCCGAGTTCACCCGGCGGTTCCCCGACATTCGCCTGGAATTGGATTTGTCCGCCCGGCGAGTAGACCTCGTGGCCGAGCGATTCGACGTGGCCGTGCGCGCGGCCAGTAGTTTGCCCGACGACTCCTCGCTGGTCGCGCGGCGCGTCATCACACTTTGCACGGGGCTGTACGCCAGCCCGCGCTATCTTAAACAGCGCGGCAAGCCGAAGACCCCTGCCGATCTTGTTGACCACACCGGCCTGGTACTGATGACCAGTGGCGGTGACCGCCATCCGTGGCTGCTGGCCAAAGGCAGTGAGCGCTGGGAAGGCATGCCCTCGAACACGCTGGCGGCCAACTCGGTGGGGCTTCAGCAGGCATTGGCGGCGGAAGGTTTGGGCATCGTCGCGCTATCGGACCGCTTTGTCCGCGAACTGGTGAAACAGAAGAAACTGGAGCGCGTACTGCCGGAATGGACGCTGCCGCCGACTCACATCTGGTGCGTGACCCAGGGGCGACGATTGCTGCCCCAACGGACGATGGCCTTCATTGATTTGTTCAAGGAGATATTGTCGGCGGAGTGATGGGGAAGGTGCGAGAAGACGCCGCCGGCCTGAACATCGCCTACCTGCTGCCGTGCGTCACCAGAGCGCTGCGTTCGCCGCTCGAATGCAGGGGATTGGACACGATCGCGTCCATCTTGCTGGGGCCGGTCATTCGGACGGTCGACGGTATGGGCGAACTGCCGGATATTCTGCCGGTATTCAGACCCGGAACATACGCTTGCGTATCTCTTTTAATATGAAGTCAATCAGCTCTTGCGCTGACGACCCGAACCCTGGAATTGCGCCTGCAAGGCTGCCCAGCAAGATTCCCCCCTTTTTCAAAGCGTCGTCAAGGTCCTCGTCGCTAGCGGTATCGCTGAAGGCGTTCAACGAATATTCAAAAGAACTGAGCTTAAGGGATAGATGAGCGCCTTGAAGGCCGGCCAAGCGCATTGAGTCAAACTCTTCCGGGTATGTAACCTCGGGGAGGTCAGTTCGCTGCCTGAGCACAAGAGCGCTATCCTCGATTGCCGGCGACAAGGCCTCACGGAAGCTCTTCCGAAACAATACATCTTGGCAACGGCCAACCAACTCAAGCAGGTCTGCCATTGCGCGAAGGAACTGCGGCAACGTACTCACTTCAATCGGCATCTGAGAGGCCTCCGGTGAATGTTTGAACTAATTTGGTCGGCGACCTCACCGAAGCTGAAAGGGTGCGGGGCCGAAATCAAACATAAGAGAATTCACGCGCGGATTCCATCCGGCATTCGGTTGGCCTCGGGGAGCAACGGGCAACTCTTTCGGCCGCGAACGCGGCACGCATCAACGAAAAATTATGCAGTTGAGGCGGCCAGTTTTCAAAATTGAAATGGGCACGCGAGGGGTCTCCGCTCGTGGCTGCCCGTACGAGCAGTCGGACTTAATTAGCGATTCGGAGACGCCAACCGCTGTATCAATTGACGATAGAAGGGGTACCCAACAATAGGCACTCCCAAAGCACGTGCGCGACGCGCCTTACTGCTCAAGCTGTCCGGATCCGCCGCTACGACCAGGCGCGTTTTCTTGCTGACCGATGCCGTAGGCTTGAGTCCGAGTTCCCTTGCCTGCTGTTCCATGCCCCCGCGATCCCAGTTCAGATGCTGCCCCGTGAAGACGATGCAGTCACCCGGCGCCAGAGAAAACTCCAGTGATTGGCACTCCACCTCGCTCGGCAAGGGCGTACTCAACGCCGCTTCGACGTCCGCTTCGTGCAGCCCTAATAGTCCGGCGACCTTCACCAGCTCATGGCGCTCCGCCAGTGTGATGACGCCATCTTCTTTAGCGACTTTTGCCAAAGAGGACAGATAGAGCCGGTGGCAATACTGCGCATCTTCGCGAGAAAGCCCGAGAGAAATGGCCGCCGACACCAATTCGGCTTCTTCGTGAAGACTGAGTTCACGATCAAGCAGAACGCGATCCAGCACTTCCAGATAACTGTTCGCGTTGGCCGGGCGCTCCGTGCCTTCGGCGCGAGACGCCAAGCGACTGAGAAAATGTTCACGGCGGAATGCCGCGCCAGATTGCCGGAGCACTGGCGCAACGCCCGTGACTGGCACTGTCGGCCAGCTCAGAGAAGCCAATTGCGGGAACGAGTCACGCCATTCCTCCACAAAGCCCGATGACCGATGCAGATAATGTGTCAGTAACGCCGCGGCGGCTCTCGCATCATCCAAAGCACTGTGTGCGTCCACAATCGAATGACCGATAAGCGCACAGCATGCCGCGAGTGACCGACTCGGGGTAGAAAGATAACGCGAGGCCATCAGCATCGTGCACAGCCCCATGGTGCCAGCTACGGGCACCGGAACGCCGATACGTTGAAACTCCGCCCGAATAAAACTGGCGTCAAACGGCAAATTGTGAGCAACGAGAATGCGACCGCGCAATTGCTCGATGATATCCCCGGCGATGTCTTCAAAAGTTGGAGCGTGGAAAAGGTCGGCGGCAGTAATGCCGTGAATGGCTGTGGCACCGACATCGCGTTGGGGATTGACGAGCGTGCTCCAGACAGAACGCTGCTCTCCGTCCATGCCGAGTTGCACCACAGCGATCTCTACGATGCGATGATGGCGGTCGGGGGAAAGTCCTGTGGTTTCAACATCTACGACGGCGAATTCGTAGGGGAGCATGGGTAGGCTCGTTGGGAGGTAACGGGAGTGTTCTCTATTAAACAGACTTGGGGCCGGAAATGGCTGACGCCCTTGCCAACAGTGACAGTATCGCGGTCGGGAGGTGCGTGGCCAAATTACTGGCTAACTTCATAGAAATGCTGTGGCGGAGGTCGGTTTGGCAAATCCCATAAGGGAGACTAAATCCCGAGCGCTATAAGCCCCTGCGCTTGACCAAGCGTACGCAAAAACGTACGCTATGAGCATATTTAGGAGATCTACCATGTCCACAACAATAACTGCGACCGAGGCACGTGCCAACCTCTATCGCCTGATCGACCAAGCAGCCGAGTCTCACCAGCCGATTCGAATTGCCGGCAAGCGTTCGAGTGCGGTGCTTATCTCCGAGACAGATTGGGATGCCATCCAGGAAACCCTGTATCTGGCTTCCATACCGGGCATGCGCGACTCCATCAAGAAAGGGATGGCGGAACCCCTGGGAAGCAGTGCCAAGGAGCTTGATTGGTGAATTGGCAGGTGGTCTACGCAAATGCAGCGCTCAAGGATGCGAAAAAGGTTGCTGCGGCTGGCTTCAAGACCAAAGTGCAAGCACTGATTGGAATACTGGAGGCTGACCCGTTGCAGAACCCGCCGCCTTACGAAAAGCTAGTTGGTGATCTCTCTGGCGCCTATTCTCGCAGAATCAATATCCAGCATCGATTGGTGTATGAGGTGTTCGTCCAGGAACGTATCGTCCGTGTTTTGAGAATGTGGACGCATTACGAGTAGTCACTCGGACCGTCTGGCCAGCATGACTTTCCCCCCACCCCCCCCTTGAAGATTCACACTTCGTCCTTATAATTAGCACTCGACGGGGGTGAGTGCTAACATCAACCCCGAACTTGAACCAATCCACTAGATTTTTCAACAGGAGTTCCTTCATGGCACTGCGTCCTTTGCACGATCGTGTGATCGTCAAGCGCCTGGACAACGAGCGCACCACTGCCTCCGGCATCGTCATCCCTGATAGCGCAGCCGAGAAGCCCGACCAGGGCGAGGTTGTCGCTGTCGGTTCCGGCAAGCGCACCGAAGACGGCAAGGTCCTGCCGATGGACGTGAAGGTCGGCGACAAGGTCCTGTTCGGCAAGTATGCCGGCCAGACGGTCAAGGTTGATGGCGAAGAAATGCTCGTCATCCGCGAGGACGAAATCCTCGCCGTGATCCAGTAATCCCGACATCGAAGAATCTCAAGGAATCAGAAATGGCTGCTAAGCAAGTACTTTTCGCTGACGATGCACGCACCCGTATTGTGCGTGGCGTCAACATCCTGGCCAACGCCGTCAAGACCACGCTGGGCCCCAAGGGTCGCAACGTCGTGCTCGACCGCTCCTTCGGCGCCCCCACGGTGACCAAGGACGGCGTCTCCGTGGCCAAGGAAATCGAACTGAAGGACAAGTTCGAGAACATCGGTGCTCAGCTGGTCAAGGAAGTGGCTTCCAAGACCTCCGACAACGCTGGTGACGGTACGACCACCGCTACCGTGCTGGCTCAGGCTATCGTTGAAGAAGGCCTGAAGTACGTTGCCGCCGGCATCAATCCGATGGACCTCAAGCGCGGTATCGACAAGGCTGTCGGCGTTGCAGTGACCGAACTGCAGAAGCTGTCCAAGCCCTGCACCACCAGCAAGGAAATCGCTCAGGTCGGTTCCATTTCCGCCAACAGCGACTCCTCCATCGGCGAAATCATCGCCAACGCGATGGACAAGGTCGGCAAGGAAGGCGTCATCACCGTTGAAGACGGCAAGTCGCTCGAAAATGAACTGGACGTCGTGGAAGGCATGCAGTTCGACCGCGGCTACCTGTCGCCCTACTTCATCAACAATCCGGACAAGCAGGTTTCCGTCCTGGAAGATCCGTTCATCCTGATCCACGACAAGAAGATCAGCAACATTCGCGATCTCCTGCCGATCCTGGAGCAAGTCGCCAAGTCGAGCCGTCCGCTGCTGATCGTGGCTGAAGACGTCGAAGGCGAAGCGCTGGCCACCCTGGTCGTCAACAACATCCGCGGCATCCTGAAGACCACCGCCGTCAAGGCCCCGGGCTTTGGCGACCGTCGCAAGGCCATGCTCGAAGACATCGCCATCCTCACCGGCGGTACCGTGATCTCGGAAGAGACCGGCATGTCGCTGGAAAGCGTCACGCTCGACCAGC
>DATGNX010000028.1:0-30817 GCA_035306485.1 Burkholderiaceae bacterium | reverse complement strand
CTGCGGCGAGCACTTCCCCAATAAGGGGGCGCGTGGCTCGGGACTTTGCTACGTGGCGAACGCAGCACCGCGCTGAACCCCGCTACGGTCTGGCTTCTGCACCGGGCTGACGTCCTGCAACGGTATGGCTTCCGCGACGCGTGAACGTGTCGCAAAGCGCACAGCTTCCACAGCGAGCTTAGTTTCGGTCGACCGGCTCCGCAGGCTGGACCTCAGTATGACCGGCCATTCCGGCCATGACGATTACAGCAAGCGATTGGATTTTGGACATGGCGCACCTCCTGTCGTCTCTATCATGTTTCGGATGAAGATAGTTTATATATATTAAGTTGCGCTGAGAAATTGATTTCTCTTATCTCACTAATAGCCAGCGGCGATACGGCCCCATCTTAGAACGGCACCCTTTTAGTCCGGCACCTCTTTTTTTGTATGGCCCCTTCTTGGGACGATTCTTAGCTTAATAGGGCTCCAATCTTAATACGGCTCCATTCTTGCTAGAGGGTTTCAAACTCAATACGAAAGGAGCTCGCAATGCGACGATTCCTCGCCGGCCCCGCACTGGCCCTACTCGCCGTCCCCGCCTTGGCCATACTCGCTGCCTGCGCCACCACCACGGGCGCTAATCTTCCCACGCAACCCGGCGTTGACCTGCAACGATATGCGGGAACGTGGTATGAACAGGCGCGGCTACCGAATCAGTTTCAAGAGGACTGCATCGGGGATGTACGGGCCGAGTATCGACTGAAGGAAGACGACCGGATCACGGTGATCAATCAGTGCCGCATACGCGATGGAAGCTTGCGAACCGTGGAAGGCGAGGGCCGCCTATCCAGGGCTGCGGACCCGCGCGACCCCGCGATACTGGAAGTGCGCTTTGCCCCCGCGTGGACTTCGTGGCTGCCTATGGTGTGGGGCGATTACTGGATCATTCGCCTGGAAGGCGATTATGAGTATTCGTTGGTGGGCACGCCGGATCGCAAGTACCTCTGGGTGCTATCGCGCGAACCCCAGGCCGATCCCGCCGTTGTGGAACGGCTGCTGGAGCACGCCGGACAATTGGGCTTCAAGGTGGACGAGGTCGTGAAGAAGGGAAGTTGAGGCTCGCCTACAATCGGTGGTCCGGCCTGCCTGGCCGGACGAAGCATACCGATGTCGCAGTCCATGAGCCGTAAGAAACCGCAGTCACGTAGCCGTCCTTCCTCCCGTAGCCGTTCCCGCCGGTCATCTTCTTCAAGCGTACAGCGCTTTCTTCGCGCGTTCGCTTTGTCTGCCTTTGCTGCTTTTAGCGTTGCGAGCTGCGTCCTCAACCCCGAGTGGCGTGATACTGCAACGCTGGAGACGGTGCTCGCTGAGTTGGGATGGCAGTCCGAGCAGCCTGCTGCGGTGCCGGTGGCATCTGGCGGCCCCTATGCGCAGACGCGCTTCTCGCAGTGCAGAGATTTCTTTCCACTAGCGGGAACCCCCATTGTCCCGGTATCTCCCGGGCTGCGTGAACTGT
This sequence comes from Burkholderiaceae bacterium, assembly GCA_035306485.1. Taxonomy (GTDB): domain Bacteria; phylum Pseudomonadota; class Gammaproteobacteria; order Burkholderiales; family Burkholderiaceae_B; genus Yanghanlia. Next base: position 29,319 of record DATGNX010000028.1, on the reverse strand, counting down.
GCTTCAGCGCCTTCGCCATTCTGCATAGCGGGCAGACCAAGACGCCGGTTTTCGTGGCGCAGCGGTTGAATCGGGACATGCTGCTTCAGGGGCAAGGCGTTCAACGAACGGACCGTTTCTACGCAGAGGCGCGTTTGCCGTCTGCCGAGCGTGCGGAGCTGGCCGACTACCGTAATTCAGGTTATTCGCGTGGCCACATGGCGCCCGCCGCGGACATGCACAACGACGAGGCGATGGCCCAGAGCTTCTCTCTGGCCAATATGGTGCCGCAAAATCAGTCTCACAATGCGGGCGCGTGGAGCCGTATCGAGCAGGACACTCGCAAATACGTAATGCGCAGCCGCGGTGATGTGTACGTGTTTACAGGGCCGGTCTATATGGGTCGACCGGCGACAATTGGGTCTGGGAGGGTGGCGGTCCCCACGCACCTGTACAAGGTGGTTCACGACGCAGCAAGCGGTCGGACATGGGTGCACTGGCAAGAAAACAGCGCGGCGAGCCGCGCTGGTCCCCCAATTAGTTATGAGGAATTCGTGAGTCGTACCGGGCTGCATCTGTTGCCGCAGCCCGGACAAGGATGAGAGCGTTGTCCCCGCTTATGCGACTTCTTGCAGGGTCTCGCCCACCGCGTTGAACAGACTGTCGAGCTCCTGCGGGCTGCTGGTGAAGGTGGGGCCAAACTGCAACGTATCGCCCCCAAAGCGTACGTAGAAACCTTTCTCCCACAGCTTGAGCCCGGCTTCGTACGGCCGGATGGCGGGGTCGCCATCGCGATGCGCCAACTGGATGGCACCGCCCAGCCCGCAATTCCGGATGTCGATGATGTGCGGGTTACCTTTCAGCCCATGCAGCGCAGTTTCGAAGTGCGGGATGAGTTCAGCCGCGCGCTGGATCAGGTTGTCGCGCTCCAGCAGGTCGAGAGTGGCGAGGCCTGCCGCACATGCGACGGGATGCGCTGAGTAGGTGTAGCCATGCGCGAACTCGACGGCATGTTCGGGAGCGGCCTGGCTCATGAAGGTTTCGTAGATTTCCTTGCTTGCCACGACCCCACCCATGGGTACCGCACCATTGGTGACCTGCTTGGCGATGTTCATGATGTCCGGCGTGACGCCGAAGAACTCTGCACCCGTGGTTTTTCCCAGACGGCCAAACGCGGTGATCACTTCGTCGAAAATCAGCAAGATACCGTGCTGGTCGCAGATCTGGCGCAGGCGCTGCAGATACCCCTTGGGCGGCACAATGACGCCCGCCGAGCCGGACATCGGTTCGACGATGACGGCGGCAATGTTGGATGCGTCGTGCAGCTCGATCAGCTTGAGCAGTTCGTCGGCCAACTGAACACCGCCGTGCTCCGGCTGGCCGCGTGAGAATGCGGCGTCCGCCTGCAAGGTGTGAGGCAGGTGATCGACGTCCATCAGGGAGCCGAACATTTTGCGGTTGCCGCCGATGCCGCCCAGACTGGTTCCCGCGATGTTCACGCCATGGTATCCCCGTGCGCGACCAATCAGCTTGGTTTTGCTGGGCTGTCCTTTAAGACGCCAGTAGGCGCGCGCCATCTTCACGGCGGTGTCGGTCGCTTCCGAACCGGAGTTGGTGAAGAAGACGTGATCCAGCCCCTGCGGGGTTAGCGCGGCAATGCGCTCCGCAAGCTGGAAAGCCAACGGATGCGAAAACTGGAAGGCCGGCGCGTAATCCAGCGTGCCGAGCTGATGCGCAACGGCTTGTTGAATTTCAGTGCGGCCATGCCCAGCCCCACAGGTCCACAGGCCCGACAGGCTGTCAAAGATCTTGCGACCCCGACTGTCGTAAAGCCAATTGCCTTCCGCCTTGACGATAATGCGCGGATCCTTTTGAAAGGCCCGGTTGGCGCTGAAGGGAATCCAATGGGAGCGAAGGTTGAGCGACTCGACCAGCTCGACCGGCTGGAATGCGGGGTAATTCATGTCTGTCTCCATGGGGCTCTGGGCATGCCTCATATTATGCTTTTCGTACGCGTATGAGTAGGGTGTCCGACAGGGCGATCGCGGCCTTTCCCTAGGGGTTATCCCATTTGCTCCGCAAAGATCGGATAAAGGGATAGAACCAGCAATACGGCCATGCTGATATTGAATACCTGCAGTGCACGCGGGCCCCGCAACACTTTGCCTACAGCGCTGCCAAAGAGCGTCCAGAAACTGATGCTGGGATAGTTCACCGCGGCTAGCACTAATGCAGCGAGCGCGAGTTCATACGCCGCATATGTCTGAGGCATATAAGCCGCGATCATGCCCACCACCATGATCCAGGCCTTGGGGTTCACCCATTGGAACGCCGCCGCCTCCAGAAAGGTGAAGGGGCGGCCGCGATGCTGGCCATCCGGCGCGCTGCCGCTGCGCGTAATGCGCCACGCCAGATACAGAAGATAGGCCGCACCGGCGTATTTGAGCGTGGTGTAGGCAGCAGGCACTTTCTGGAACACGGTTCCCAGCCCGGCGCCGACCAGCAGCACCATAATGGCGGCGCCAAGGGAAATGCCCAGCATGTGGGGCAGGCAGCGGCGATAACCGAAGTTCGCACCCGCGGCGGTCAGCATGACGTTATTGGGTCCCGGCGTGATTGAATTCACGAAGACGAAGACGGCGAGGGCAAACCAAAGTTGGATGTTCATGGAATCACACGTTGTGTCGGGAGAGGGGGCTGCACCGCTCGGCGGCGTCTTCAGTCCCATGGTGGCATACTAGCGTTATCAAGCTGTACAGTACCGGTACAGTTGAACAGAATGGATTCGTAACTGGCCTGGTCGAATCGCCATGACACTTAAAGTCTCAATCGCGGGCGTGCAGGGCACGATGCCCGCGCAGCGCACTGCCTCCACTGCTCTTGCGACGCAGGGCGTCGCGTCGAGCTGGACACCCTTGCGGCAATCCGGGGTGTCGCTGGTCGACCAACTGGCGGACCATATCGCAGGCCAGATACGTAACCACGGCCTGCGGGCCGGAATGCGTTTGCCATCCGTTCGTACTATGTCCACGGAGTCCGGCCTGAGCCGGTTCACCGTGGTGCAGGCATACGACAAACTGGTCGCCCAGGGCCTGATCCAGTCCCGCAAAGGCTCGGGATTCTACGTTGCGCCCCCGCCGACTCTTTCTCTCGCAAGTAGCGCAACGGGGTTGCGCATTGAACCAGATGCTGCGTTTGATACGCGCTTCCTGTTGCGCAGCATGTTTCGTAGCGATGGGACCCAAGGGTTTGCCGGTAATGCCGGGCTGCTGCCGGCGGAATGGCTCGATGAGAGTATGGTCGCCGCGGCCGTACGCAGCGTAGGGCGCAGCCTGGGCAGTAGTGTGCTGGGTTACGGCGACCCGCAGGGGCATCGGGGCCTGCGCCAACGCGTCGCGTCGCTGCTGCAGGCCCAGGACATACCCGCGCATCCCGATGCCAACCTGATGACGATCGCCGGGGTGACCCAGGGCCTGGATCTCATTACGCGAGCACTATTGAAGCCGGGTGATACGGTGCTCGTGGAGGATCCGGGCTGGTTCCTGATCTTTGGGCGGTTAGCGGCCTATGGTCTGCGTGTGGTCGGCGTTCCACGGCGGCCGGACGGCCCGGACACGGCGGCCCTGGAGCGGCTGGCCGAGGCCTATCGGCCAAGGCTGTTCATTTTGAATACCGCCGTGCACAACCCTACGGGCTACACACTGTCCGCCGGCGTTGCCCATGAAGTGCTGCGCGTTGCAGAGAAGTACGATTTTCTGCTGGCGGAGGACGACACCTACGCCGACTTGCATCCTGGCACACCGCTGAGACTGGCGGCACTCGATCGCATGAACCGGGTCCTCCTGGTGGGAGGGTTCTCCAAGACATTGGCCGCCAGCCTGCGTGTCGGATATATCGCGGCTTCGCCCGAACTGGTGAGCAAGCTAACGGACGTGAAGCTGTTGTGTGGACTCACGACCCCGGAACTGGGCGAACAGGTGGTCAATCGCGTGCTGGCGGAAGGAAAATATCGGCGCCATATTGCTCGCTTGCGGACCCGCGTGGACCAGGCGCGCTCGCGTTGCATGGATCGCCTGTCCGAGCTGGGTTGTCCGGTCGCCCACGAGCCCTATGCGGGCATGTTTCTATGGGTCGATACCGGCGTCGATACCGAAATGCTGGCGCGCCGTGCGGCGGAGCGTGGGGTGTTGTTCGCGCCGGGCGTGTTGTTCTCGCCTATACAGCAACATTCGTCGTGGATGCGGCTCTCGGTTTCGATGGTGGACCACCCGGAGAGCTGGAAAATTCTGCGTGGCTTACTGGACGCGGCGCGGCGCGCGCCTTAAGACCATGTCGCTACAATGTTGTGCTTCGTGGCGGTGCCTGCAAGGTGGATCCTTCCTCTGTATGCGGCCCGGACATCATTACGACGAGAGGGAGTGGCCATGATAGAGGGCCTGATCAAGCTGCTGGCGTTCCAGGTGGCGGGTGAAGCCATTGTGTTCGCGTTGTCCATACCGATCCCAGGCGCTGTGGTCGGTATGGCCCTACTGTTCGCCTACTTGGTCATCCGGGGCCGCGAGGACGCCGATCTCGACACCTTTACCAGCGCCTTTCTGAAGCACCTCAGCCTTTTCTTCATACCAGCCGCGGTGGGCATTATGGCGCATCTTGATCGTATCGCGGACGAGTGGGTGGCGATCGCTGCTGCACTGGTGATCAGCACGGCTGCGTCCGTAGCGGCCACGGCGGCAGCGGTCAAGTTTCTGAAGCGGTGAACGGAAGCATGGCGGTTCTTGAACATCTTGCGGGCTTGCCGCTGACCTGGCTGCTAGTCACCTTGCTGGCGTATCGCATCGCGCTGTGGGTGCACGCCAAGGCCGGCAATAGCCCATGGCTGCATCCCGTGGCGGTATCCATCATCCTGATCGTGACGCTGTTGCTGGCGGCGGGGGTGGATTACGAAACTTATTTTGAAGGCGGGCGCTACATCCATGTGATGCTGGGACCGGCCACTGTGGCGTTGGCCGTTCCGCTCTACCACCAACTCAAGCGCCTGCAGCGTGATTGGCTCGGCTTGTTGAGCGGCGCGTTGCTCGGTTCAGCGGTGGCTGTGGCAGTGGCAATGGTGCTGGCGTCGCTACTGGGCGCGTCCCAGGCCACCGTGCTGTCCATGGCTGCCAAGTCCGTCACGATGCCCATCGCCATCGGGTTGACCGAAAAGCTGGGCGGAGTGGTGTCGTTGACTTCCGCGCTGGTGATGCTGACCGGCATTCTCGGGGGGGCGATCACCCAGCCCATACTCGCCCTCATGCGCATTCACGAGCCCTACATCAACGGCTATACCTTGGGGGTCGTGGCGCACGGTATCGGTACGGCGCGCGCTATTCAGGGTGGCGCGGAAATGGGGGCGTTCGCGGGCCTGGCCATGGGGTTGGCCGGGTTGATCACCGCCGTGCTGGTGCCAATATGTCTGCGGCTGGCCGGCTTTCTCTAGCCGCGGCACACCTGCTCGCCGGGATCCCGGCCGGTGCCGCTGCGTTTACTCGGCGTCGGTTCTCGATGCAGTCAGCGTGGTGACGAAATTGCGGGTCTGTTCATGCGCCGGGGCGTTAAAGATCTGCGAAGGTGTGCCCGCTTCCACGATCCTGCCGTCCTGAAGAAAGATCACCTGCTGGGCAATGCTCGCGGCCAGGCGTAGGTCATGGGTGGCCATGAGCATGGTCATGCCTTCGGACGCAAGCAAACGCAATACTCTAACCACTTCGGCGGCAAGGCTCGGGTCCAGGGCGGAAGTCGGTTCGTCGCACAATAGGACGCGCGGTGACGGTGCGAGCGCCCGGGCGATCGCCACCCGTTGTTGCTGCCCGCCGGAGAGCGTGGCCGGCCACGCGTCGGCCTTGGCGGCCATATCGACTTTTTCCAGCAGCTCCATGGCGCGTCCCCGGGCCTTCTGGCGCGGCCACCGCAGGACGGTCACCAGGCCTTCCATCACGTTTTCCACCACAGTGCGGTGCGGGAACAACTGAAAGTTCTGAAAGACCATGCCGGTCTGTTTGCGTATGCGTAGCACTGCATTGATGGGCGGAGTCGTACCGGTGAAGCGCAGAGTCTGGTCCCCCAGCGTTAATACCCCGGATTCGGGAATCTCCAATAGATTCACGCAGCGCAGCATCGTGCTTTTGCCGCTACCAGAAGGGCCGATCAGCGCAGTGACACTGCCTTCGGGGATGTCCGCGTTGATGTGCTGGAGCACGTGCAGCGGGCCAAAGTGCTTGGAGATTTCGTGCAGCCGGATCATCGCAATTTCCCCGAGAAGACGGCGTGCTGGCCATAGCGTTTCTCCAGGCGGCCCTGCAATGTCGTGAGCACGGAACTGAAGATTAGATAGATGAAGGCTGCCTCCAAGTACAGAATCAACGGTTCGTAAGTGACGGCGGCAATGCGCTGAGCAGCCTGGAAAATTTCCGGAACGGTGAGCACGGCCGCTAGCGAGGTGTCTTTTACCAAGGAAATAAAGGAATTGGCTAAGGGCGGCACGGCAACCCGGGCGGCTTGCGGCAGCACCGTCCGCCTCAGCGCTTGCGCGCGCGTCATGCTCAAAGAATAGGCGGCCTCCCATTGCCCCTTCGGTGTTGCCTCAATGGCTGCGCGTATTACTTCGGAGTTGTACGCGCCCACGTTCAACGTGAACCCGATCAGAGCGGCGGGAAGGGGATCCAGCACAATGCCTACGCTGGGCAGGCCATAGAAGATCACGAACAGCTGGACCAGCAGCGGCGTACCCCGTATCAGCCAGACGTAGAAGCGCACTAACCATACCAATGGCGCGGGGCCGAACAGGCGGATCAGTGCCACTACGAAGGCCAGCACGAGTCCCGCCGCGAAGGAAATGAGCGTCAGCGGGACGGTGAACATGAGTCCGGCATACAGCAATGGCCAGAAGGAATCGGCCATCAACTGTAGCCAGCCCGGCATCAGCTGGGAGGCTTCTGGCATAAGGGGTCAGCCAAGGGTTCAGCGTGTGGACAGGTCGACGCCGAAGTATTTCTCAGAGATTTTCTTGTAGGTGCCGTCTGCCTTGATATCGGCCAGCGCCTTGTTAATTGCATCCCGCAGCTCGGGATTGTTCTTGCGGATCAGCACGCCCGACTCGCTGAATTCCTTGCCCGTGTCGCGCGCAGCAATGCGTACGGGGGCATCAGGTTTCTGTTTCTTGAAGTCCAGGAAAGACAGCTCGTCATTCACAGTGGCATCTACGCGTCCCGACAGCAACAGGTCGATGGATTCGTTGAAACCCTGCACGGCAACCACTTGAGCACCCGCGGCCTGAGCCAGTTTGCCGAAGTTGCTGGTGAGGGTGTTAGCGGAGCGCTTGCCTTTGAGGTCGTCGAAGTCCTTGATCTCCGTATTGTCTTCTCGCACGATCAGCACCGCGGCAGACGAAATATAGGGATCCGAGAAATCGTATTTCGCTTGGCGCGCCTCCGTGATGCCGACCTGATTCATGACCGCGTCGTAGCGGCCGACGTCCAGTCCCGCGATCAGGCCGTCCCACTTGCCTTCCACGAAGCGTGCTTTGACACCCAGACGTTCGGCAATCGCTCGACCCATTTCCACGTCGAAACCGGTCAGGCCGGAGGCGTCATGGAAAGTGAAGGGCGCATAGGTGCCTTCGGTGCCGATACGGATTTCGCCCGCATCCCGGATGCGGGCCAGGTCATCCTGAGCATGGGCGGCCATAGGGCTGACCAGTGCGCAGGCAAGCAGCGCAACGGAAAAGAGGACTTTCATAGCGGGCTCCCGGGGTTGGATACAAATGCAACCGCCGGGTAGCAATTATCGTTCCGTCACCCTATGGTCATCAGGCTCGCGTTACCGCCCGCGGCGGCCGTATTGATGCTGATCGCGCGTTCCCGCAACAGGGGTTCGAGCGCGTAGCTCGCCCCTTGCGCCAGGCTGTCGCTGGTCAGGCCCTGCACCGAGATGATCGGTCCGGACCGCGCCGCGAGGCGGCGGTTAAGGTCTCGCAGCGCGTCGCCGTCCCCTTCGAACAGCACGGCATCGAAATTGGTTTCATCGAGCCGGGCCGGCGCGATCAAGTCGATGCGGTTGCGCACGCTGCCGTCCACCCGTGCCAGGTGATCCCGTAGGCCGTGCGTATCGGCGAAGAGCGCCTGGTTGCCGGTTCGGAGCACAGCATCGAGCTGCGCTCGCAGGCCCGCTTCGCTGCGCGCAAAGCACAGCACCGTGCCGCGTGGCAAGAGCTGGTATTCGTTGCTTTCGCCTGTGGGGCCGGGCAGCGGCAAAGTGACGGGCAGGCCGTCGGATACGTCGATCGCTGCAGGGGAGCCCGCCGGGCGAGTCGATAATAGACGGTACATGTAGAGTGGGCCCCCAGCCTTCGGGCCGGTGCCGGACAGACCCTCGCCTCCGAACGGCTGCACACCCACGACAGCTCCAACGATATTCCGGTTCACATAGACGTTGCCGGCGCGCATGCGCGCCATCACCTGTTCGACGGTTTCGTCGATGCGCGTATGCAGCCCGAACGTCAAGCCGTAGCCGGTGGCATTCACGGCATCGAGTACCTTGCCGAGGTCCTCGCGCCGATAGCGCAAGACGTGCAGCACCGGACCAAATACCTCCCGTTCGACCCGACCGATATCGTCGATCTCGATCAGGGTGGGCGCGACGAAGGTCCCGTGCTGCGTGGCGGCCGGCAAGGGAAGTTGCAGCACGTCCAGTCCCGCGTCGCGCATCTGCCGTATATGGTCTTCGATGCTTTGCGCCGCTTCGGCGTCGATGACGGGACCGACATCGGTGGAGAGATGATCCGGATTGCCGATACGCAGTTCGTACATGGCGCCGCGCAACATCTCCAGGAGGCGGTCCGCGCAATCGTCCTGTACGCAGAGAATGCGCAGGGCCGAGCAACGCTGTCCGGCGGAATCGAAGGCGGAGGAAAGCACGTCCTGCACGACCTGTTCCGCGAGTGCCGACGAGTCGACCACCATGGCATTCTGCCCGCCCGTTTCCGCGATGAGCGGTACAGTCGCCCCGTCGCGCGACAGTCGTTCGGCCAACGTTGCGGAGATCAGGCGCGCGACCGCTGTCGAGCCGGTGAAAATGACCGCGTTGATCTCCGGACGGGCCACCAGGGCGGCTCCGACGGTTTCGCCTGTACCGGGCAGCAGTTGCACTACGCCGCCAGGTATGCCGGCTGCGTGCAGGATGCGGATGACCTCGGCGGCAATGAGCGAGGTTTGTTCGGCCGGCTTGGCGATGACTGTGTTGCCGGCCGCCAATGCAGCGGCAACTTGACCCAGGAAGATGGCCATGGGGAAGTTCCAGGGACTGATGCACAGGACTGTTCCCAATGGGCGATGCGTGTCGTTGTCGAACTCGCGTTCCGCTTGTTGAGCGTAAAACCTCAGGAAGTCCACGGCTTCGCGGACCTCTGCGATGGCGTTCGGCAGCGATTTCCCAGCCTCGCGCACGATGAGCCCAAGCAGTGACTGCATGTGTTCTTCGAGCATCTGAGCGGCGCGCTTCAGGCACAAGGCCCTTTCGTGTACCGGCGTGGCCTGCCACACTTGGCCAGAACGTTGGGCCTGTTTCAGCGCCCGCTCCACGTCGGCTTCGGTAGCGTCCATGACGGCCCCGACGCGATCACGGCGATCCGCGGGGTTCAAGACTGCGCGTGCCCGCTCAGCATCCCATTCCGATTCTTCCCCGTCGATGATGGGCGCTGCCCGCCACTGACGGTCGGTGGAGGCGAGAAGGGCTGCAGCCAACGACGCGAGGCGGTGCTCGTTGCTCAGATCGATGCCCTGGGAATTGGGCCGGGCACCTTCTTCGATTCGCCCGTAGAGGTCGCGCGGCAGCGGGATGCGATCATGGGGAGCGCCGAGAGGAACGATCGCATTGGCCGTCTCCACCGGGTCCGCCACGAGCTGTTCCACTGGGATGGATGTGTCGCCAATCAGATTTACGAACGACGTATTGGCGCCGTTTTCGAGCAGACGTCGCACCAGGTAGGCCAGTAGCGTTTCGTGTGTGCCCACCGGAGCGTAAATGCGGCATGGGCGATTGAGCTTGCCGTCGGCCACCTTGCCGACCACTTCTTCGTACAGTTCCTCGCCCATGCCGTGCAGGCATTGGAATTCGTACTGCCCCGCGTAATAGTTCTGCCCAGCCATGTGGTAGATGGCCGAGACCGTGTAAGCGTTGTGCGTGGCAAACTGGGGAAAGACCGCGTCGGGTGCCGCCAGTAGCTTGCGAGCACAAGCGAGGTAGGACAAGTCGGTATACACCTTACGTGTATACACTGGATATCCCTCTAGGCCTTCGATCTGGGCACGCTTGATTTCTGAATCCCAGTAGGCGCCTTTCACCAGGCGGACCATCAGCCGATGACCGCTGCGACGCGCCAGGTCGATGACATAGTCGATGACGAAGGGCGCGCGCTTCTGATAGGCCTGCACGACGAAGCCAATGCCGTTCCAGCCTTCCAGAGAGGGGTCGAAGCACAGGGCTTCCAGTAGGTCCAGCGAGATCTCCAGACGGTCGGCTTCCTCGGCATCGATATTGATGCCGATGTCGTAGTCCCGGGCCAGGCGCGTGAGGGCCAGCAAACGCGGAAGCAGCTCGCTCATGACGCGGTCCAGCTGGGCGCGGCTGTAGCGCGGATGCAGGGCGGACAGCTTGATTGAGATGCCCGGGCCCTCATAAATGCCGCGGCCCGCTGCAGCCTTGCCGATCGCGTGGATCGCCTGTTCGTACGCCTCGTAATACCGTTGCGCATCATCGGCAGTCATGGCCGCTTCGCCCAGCATGTCGTAGGAATAACTGAAGCCGCGCGATTCCATGCGGCGGTTATTGGCCAGCGCCTCGGAAATGGTCTGCCCCGAGACGAATTGTTCTCCCATCATCCGCATGGCAATGTTGACGCCCCGGCGTACGACGGGTTCGCCGCCCTTGGAGATAAGGCGGGTCAGCGCACTCGAGAGCGAGGCCTCGCTATTCACCGCGACGAGCTTGCCGGTCAGAACCAGTCCCCAGGTGGCCGCATTCACGAAGAGCGACGGCGAGCCACCGGTGTGCGACTTCCAGTCGCCTCGCGCAATTTTGTCGCGAATGAGTGCATCGCGGGTCGCGCGGTCGGGGATGCGCAGCAGTGCTTCCGCCAGGCACATCAGGGCCACGCCTTCCTGACTGGAAAGTGAGAATTCGTGGATCAAGCCTTCCACGCCGCCGCCCTTGCGCTTTTCCCGCAGCGTGTTCACTAGCCGCGTGGCCAGCGCTTTCACGGCATCGGGCTTGCGCACTTCGGCCAGAGGGAGCAGCAACGGTACGCATTCTTCCTCAGCTTTGCGATAGGCCGCCGTAATCGCGGCGCGCCCCACGGACTGAGGCTGTACGGATCGTGCGAATTCGCGGAACGGAAATGGCTGATGATGCGTGTCTTCCTCGTCCTCCTGGCCGGTCGCCCCAGGGTAGAGTTCCGGCGGCAGCCGGCCGTCTTCAAGACGGGCAAGGTAGCTGAGCAAAGCCTGTTTATGCAGGGCATGCGCAGTGAAACCGGTCTGTTCGGATGCTGTCTTGAGACGATCGCGGACGGACTCGTCGACCTTGACGCCCAGGGTGGTCGTCGCCATAAGGATTCTCCTACGGGAAGCGCGGGGTACAGCCGAAGCGCGGGGTACAGCCCATGGTAATTCGAGGTACAACCTCTCGGCAATCGGTGTTTGTCCGAGCCACTGTTGCGTCAGAAAACTTGGGCGCTTGGCCGGTACAACCCCTGAACGGCGCCGTGGTCTAGGCTTGTAAATTCATCCCGTTATGCTGGCGTCGCCATGCTATAACCGCCGGACAAAGATAAAGGAGACAAGCATGCTGAAGGTCTATTCCATCGACGGCATTACACCCGTCGTGGATCCTACTGCTTTCGTTCATCCGAGCGCCGTCCTGATCGGCGACGTCATTGTCGGTCCCGGCGTTTATGTGGGGCCGTTTGCTTCCCTGCGTGGCGACTTCGGCCGCATCGAGATGAAACGCGGGTCGAATGTTCAGGACGCTTGCGTCATTCACGGTATCGCGCAGCAGGACACCATCGTCGACGAAGACGGGCATATCGGACATGCCGCCGTGCTGCACGGATGTTATATCGGCCGCAACGCGATGGTCGGAATGAATGCGGTGATCATGGACGGTGCGCGGGTAGGACAGGACACCATCGTGGGCGCGATGGCCTTCGTCAAAGCGGGGCTGGAGATCCCGCCGCGTAGCCTGGTGATGGGGGCGCCGGCTCGCGTGCTGCGTGAACTGACCGATCAGGAGATTGCCGGCAAGCATTTTGGTACACGGCAATACCAGCATCTGGCTCAACGCTGCATCCGCACTTTGCGCGAAGTGACCCCGCTGGCGGAAGTGGAGCCTGGGCGCGCACGACTCACGCCGGAGATCACCGATCCGGCTTGACGGAGCGGCGCAAGAGCGGCGCGAGCGGGCGGGCAAGTCCTAGTCGAAGATGTCGGGATTCAGAAGAATCGAGCGGTCCACCTGCTCGATATCGGTGCGCCCGCAAAACGCCATGGACACGTCGAGTTCTTTGGCAATGATCTCCAGGCAGCGTTGCACGCCCGCTTCGCCCATGGCGCCCAAGGCATAAAGAAACGCTCGGCCGATCATGGTGCCCTTGGCGCCCAGTGCCATGGCGCGCAGGACGTCTTGCCCGGAGCGTATGCCGCCGTCCACCCACACCTCAATATCCTTGCCGGCCGCGTGCACGATGCGGGGCAGCGCAGATATGGAAGAGGGTGCGCCATCCAGCTGGCGCCCGCCGTGATTGGAAACGATGACCGCGTCGGCACCGGATTCAGCGGCCAGCCGCGCGTCTTCCGGTTCCATGACTCCCTTAAGCACCAGGCGACCGCCCCAACGTTTCTTGATCCATTCCAGATCCTTCCAGCTCAGGCTCGGATCGAACTGCTCCGCGGTCCAGGACGATAACGACGACACGTCGGTGACGTTGCGCGCGTGGCCCACGATATTGCCGAAGGTGCGACGACTGGTACCCAGCATGTTCAAGCACCAGCGTGGCTTGGTGGCGAGATTAATCAGATTGGCCAGTGTCGGCTTCGGGGGGGCGGTAAGGCCGTTGCGGATATCCTTGTGCCGCTGACCCAGCACCTGCAGGTCCAACGTCAGGACCAGGGCCGAGCAGTTGGCCGCTTTCGCTCGGTCGATCAGCCGTTCCATGAAGTCGCGGTCGCGCATCACATACAACTGGAACCAGAAGGGTTTGTTGGTGTGGGCGGCGATGTCCTCGATAGAGCAAATGCTCATGGTGGAAAGCGTAAACGGCACGCCGAACTTTTCTGCAGCACGCGCCGCAAGGATTTCTCCATCGGCGTGCTGCATTCCGGTCAAACCGGTTGGCGCGAGCGCTACGGGCATCGCGACCGGCTCGCCGACCATGGTGGTGCGCAGGCTGCGCTTTTCGATGTCGACCGCGACACGTTGCCGAAACTTCAGTTTATGGAAGTCTTCTTCGTTGGAACGGTAGGTGCCTTCCGTCCATGAACCCGAGTCGGCGTAGTCGTAGAACATGCGGGGAACTCTCCGCATAGCAAGTCGCCGGAAATCTTCCACGCAAGTGATCTTGTCTGGTGTGGGCAAAACATGTCTCCTCGATCGTACTTCGAATGTCGCAAATTATGACCGAAGCAGGCCGCATAAGAAACAACCGCGATGACGCGGGTGCCGGGCCGCCCGCGGCGGCACTCACTGAATGTCGATGAACAGGGATGAGAATCCACTACCCGGATAGCAGGCGTTCACAGGCCGATGCTCACGATTGAGCGCGAGCCAAGTGGTGCCTGTCAGGATTGCGTCCATCACGGCAAGTAATTCCAGTCGCGCCAACGGCGCTCCCGGACAAACATGGATGCCCGCACCATAGAGCAGATTCAAAGCCGGGTCGCGGTCCAACCGGAACTCGTCGGAATCACCGAAGATGGATTCGTCCCGGTTGGCTGACGCCCAGAGCGCGGCGATGCGTGTGCCGGCAGGCAGCCGATACCCGCCAAGTTCCGTGTCGCGTGTGGTCACGCGCCGATTCATGATGAGCGGTGCGTGGATGCGCAGTATTTCGTCGATCGCCGCCGGAAGCAGCTTCCGGTCGTCGCGCATTTGACGCTGGATATCTGGATGAATGGCGAGATAGTGAGCCAGGATACCGATGGAGGCTGCGATCGTCCCCAGCTCGCCCACAGTCCAATTGCGCAGGATACTGATGATCTCTTCCTCGGTTAGCAAACGCCCGAGCGACGCGTTGCATAGCAAGTGCGAGGTGATGTCCTTAGGCGCAGCGTCGCCGGCCTGCCGGCGCACGGCGAGCAGGTCTTTAATGTATCCGTCGAATTCCTGCGCGACCGCGGCTTGCGCCTCCTGATCGCGTGACATCGTGGCGCGATGGTTCTTCAGCGTCCATTGCCGCAAAGGCTCGTGCAGCGCGTCCGGCCACCCCAGCCAAGCACATTGCGCCTGCAACGCGAAGATCTGCGCGAAGTCTGCGACGAACTCCACCGTGGTATCGGCTTGGAGCGTGGTTTGCACGAGCCGGGCTGCAATTTCGCGGCACGCCGGCTCGAAGGCACGCATGTGTTCGGCATCAAAATATGGTTCGATCAGGCGGCGCAGCGGCGTGTGTTCGGGCGGGTCCATGCCGTTAGGAACGGAAGGAAAGCGTGAAACGGCATTGCTGAAGGTATCGTGGTCCTGCACCACTCGCAGTACATCTGCATGCCGAAATACCGACGTATATCCGTACTGGCTCTGTGCGAGCGGACAGCTGCGGCGCATTTGGTCGTAAGCCGCGATCTGGTCTTTCTGCACAGCGTCTGAACGTGGATCCCAGTACGGAATACCTGGCTGCGCCGTTTCCCGGCCTGCATCGTCGGGTGTAGGGACTTCCTGATCGGAGTGCGGATTTTTGCTCATGAAGGGGTCTCATCGAACGACTAAGGCGTCACGACGCAACGGCGCCCGGCGCGAGCATTCAATTGTAGGAGTGGCCACCTTGGAGGCTTCGCATAACCCTGCGCGACATGTTGGCTTGGTTGCTGCTTGTGGAAGAAGGGGGTCGCTCGGCAGAGGTGTGTATGGCGGCAGGCGTATGCATGACACCTGGCGCGCGGATACGGGGAGTGCGCGAATACGAGAAGTCTGCGAATGCGAGAAGTCTGCGAATGCGAGAAGTCTGCGGATGCGCGCGCAGGGATTCTCGCAAAGAAAAAGGGCCTTCCCGAAGGAAGGCCCTTTTAAATATGGCGCGGCTGGCAGGATTCGAACCCACGACCCCTTGGTTCGTAGCCAAGTACTCTATCCAACTGAGCTACAGCCGCTGAGAAATGAAATATAGCATGTTTTTTTAAAGGTGTGCAAGTCGACCGTCAAAATTCATTTTTTCTTTTCAGTCGGGCGCAGGGCAGGCTTCAGCGCCGGTACCTTTGAGACCCATCGTGAACCGTCTACGTAGTAACGCAACGGCTTATCCGACCATTCGCCGGCATAGTGAACGCCGATGCGGGCCGAGGTCGCCACTGCAACGGGTATCTGTCCGTCGTCCGCGAGATACAGGCGGCTGTCGGTCGCGCAGAGGTCGGTTCCGTAGTAACGCTTGTCCACTCCCATGGCTTTGGCCAGCCGCCCGGGGCCACTGGTATTGGCATCCAGGCCTTGTACTGGCTCCAGGGCACGTAGCAGTACGGCTGACCCGCTGCCTCGCGGGCCGGTCACGACGTTCATGCAGTGGTGCATGCCGTAGATGAGATACACGTAGGCGTGGCCCGCCTCACCGAACATTACTTGGGTACGGGGCGTGATCCCCTTGAAAGAATGGGCGGCCTGGTCCTCGCGACCAAGATAGGCTTCGACTTCGACTATGCGGCCGATTCGTAGCCCGAACTCGGTTTCGTGCACCATAAGTTTGCCGAGCAGGTCCGGCGCCACTTCCATGGCGGGCCGCTGGTAGAAGCTACGAGTCAGAGGAAGCATCACATCTCGTACCGGCTGCCGAGCCGGTCCAGCCATGCGTCCTTTTCTTCGTCCGGCAGAAACGACGCCTTGAAGCTATTTCGAGCAAGCGCCACGAGCTCTTCGGGATGCAGGCCTAACTTAAGGGTGCATTGCAGGTAGTTCTCGGCGATATAGCCACCGAAATAGGCCGGGTCGTCGGAATTAAGCGTGACGACGGCTCCCTGGCGCAGCAGCCGCGCCAAGTTGTGTTGGGCGAGGTCGTCTACAACGCACAGACGCAGATTCGATAGCGGGCATACGGTCAGCGGAATTCCCTGATCGATGAGCCGCTGCATGAGCGCGGGGTCTTCCTCGCTGCGTACACCATGATCGATGCGTTCCACTTTCAACAGATCCAGCGCCTCGCGCACGTACTCCGGCGGCCCTTCCTCGCCCGCGTGCGCGACGAGTCGGAAGCCCAATTGACGGCAACGATCGTACAGGCGCCGAAACTTACTTGGGGGGTGGCCCAGCTCGGAAGAGTCCAGGCCCACCGCAGTCCAGAGATCAGCGTAAGCGTCCCGCAATGGCAGGGCTGCTTCCAGCGTGGCGAGCGCATCTTCTTCCGACAGATGTCGCAGAAAGCTTAGGATCAATACGCTGGTCATGCCCTGCTTTTCTCGCGCTTGCCTCAAGGCAGAGGCAATGCCCGCAAACACGGTCTGCAGTTCAACGCCACGGCTCATGTGCGCTTGCGGATCAAACATGATCTCGGTGTGAACTACGCCGTCTGCCTGGGCGCGCTGTATATACGCTTCGGTCAGCTCACGGAAGTCGTTCTCGGTTTGCAGTACCTGCGTGCCCGCGTAGTAGAGGTCGAGAAAGGACTGTAAGTCGGTGAACTGATAGGCCGTCCGCACGGCTTCGACGTCAGGGTAGGGCAGCGCCACACCATTGCGTTCGGCGAGCGCGAACATGAGCTCCGGTTCGAGCGTGCCCTCGATATGCAAGTGCAGTTCCGCTTTTGGCAAACCGCGGATGAAGTCCGCAAGGTCGGCATCGTAGGCGGGGAGGGTGGCTTCGGTAGCGGCGTGCATGGCGATGGTGGAAAAATGTCTACTGTATCAGGTGGGCTGCCGCACCCACCAAGCCAGGGTAGGGGCTGCGGATGACATGGATGGGAATGGCTGCCAGGTAGTCCCCGAATCGCCCTTTGTCGCGGAAACGTGTATGGAAGGGTGAGCGGGCAAAGTAGTCGCCCAGCTTTGGAATGATCCCCCCGCCCAGAAAAACGCCCCCGCGTGCGCCGAGTGTCAGTGCCAGGTTGGCTGCTGCCGTCCCCAAAATGGCGCAGAAGATGTCCAGCGTGCGCATGCTGTGGGGGCACGCCCGCTCGAGGGCACGCTCACTGATCTCGGCCGGTGTCAGCGTTTCCAGCTCCAGGCCGGCCTGTCGTGTCAGGCATCGATGTATGAACTGTAGCCCGGCCCCCGACAGAAAGCGCTCAGTGGAAACGTGGCCGTACACCTTGCGTGCCTCTTCCCAGAGCCAGGTTTCGGTCTCGTCGCAAGGCGAAAAACTGGTGTGGCCGCCTTCACCCGCCAGAGCGATCCATTTGCCGTCGCGTGTGGGAATCAGTCCCGAAACACCTAGGCCGGTGCCAGGTCCCAACAGGCCCAGCGGCGCACCGCGCACCGGCTGGCCCTGGCCGATCAGTTCAAGTTCGTCCGCGGGCAGGTGTGGCAGAGATAGCGCCAGTGCAGAAAAATCGTTCAACAGCAGCAGCTGGTCCAACCCCAGCGCCTTGCGTGTGGCCTCGGTGGAAAACGACCAATGGGCGTTCGTCATGGTGATGTGGTCGCCCGATACGGGATTGGCGATGCCGATGACGGCCGTCTTGACGGTGGGCATGCCGTCCTGCGAAAGAAATTCGCGCAGCGGCGCTTCAAGGTCGTGATAGTCGGCGGTGCGCCGGACCCAAGTTCGACCGATGTCGTGCACGTTGCGGCACACCGCGAAGCGGATATGCGTGCCGCCGATATCGCCGACGACGCGGATGGGACGTTCAAGGGTGCCAATGGACATCGATGGAAACTCCCGGGTCTGCGGCCAAATGGCTGATAGGTAGTTGATCGTCGATACGGGTTTCGGCGCGACGCAAGACGTCGCGTTTATGCGGACCGGCGATATACAGCATGAGGCGTTCACAAGCGCGCAATGCAGCCAGGCTCAGCGTGATGCGTTCGTGCGCGGCCTCGGGCGGGGTGACATGCAAATAGCAAGCCGCCTCAGGGGAAAGCGCCGCCCGGAGTTGGGTCGCATTGGGAAACAGCGAGGCGGTATGGCCATCGTCGCCCATCCCGAGCAACGCGAGCTGTATCGGTTGGGCATCGTCGTTGGCCACAGCGACGGCCTGATCGATATCGGCCCCAGGGAGGTATAGCCCGCGGAACTCCGCTTCAGCCGCCGGCCCGTTCAGTAAATGGCGTCGGACCAGGCCTTCGTTGCTGTCGGGGTGATCGGGGGGAACGTAGCGTTCATCTACCAGTCGAATGCGGATACGCGCCCAATCGAGGTCAGCGGTCGCTAATCGTTCGAAAAGCGGAATGGGGGAGCGTCCGCCTGACACGGCGAGGGTGCAGGTATCGCTTATCTGCAGCCGCCTCCGCATGCTCTCTACGATGTCGGATGCCAGCGCCTCGAGGCAGGGCTGCATGCCGGCGTGTTCGTGCCACATGATGCCTCCCGATGAATACGGGCTTTCAATTAGGCATGAGCCGAGGCAAAAACGCAAGCGTGGGCGAGCCGGGAAGCGGCCGCGTATTTTGCCGAAGCGCGCCAGTTGTTCAGCGCGTTTCGTTTTTCGGCCCTCGCACGGCGGCCCACGCCAATAGCGCCCAACCGATCATGAAGCTGACGCCGCCAATCGGTGTGATGGCGCCCAGGGCGCGCACATCGCTGAGCACGAGGGCGTACAGGCTGCCACTGAAGATCAGGATGCCTGCAAGCAGAAATAGTGTTGCCCAAGATGCCAGACGGGGATGCAGCCGGGAGGACAGGGCGGCTACCGCCAATAAGCCCAGGGCATGAACGAACTGATAGAGCACGGCCGTCTGCCAGACGGCCAGCATATCCGGGCCGACATGCGCACGCAGGCCATGGGCGCCAAACGCGCCCGTGCCGACCCCCAGCATAAGTAACAGGGCTGCGATGACGATGAGCGTATGCGTTCTCAAGAGCTTCTTCCTTTAGGTAGTATCATGCTCGCACCCGAGCGAGACACACGGTAACGAGGCCCGCCCATGGGATGGAACACTCACGAAGTCACGAATCAGGTTCCGGACCTGGTCGACTACAACTTGTTTGAGGCCGATACGGTCCTGCGCGACGCAGTCGTGCGTGAAGGCGCATTGGCCGCCGTGCCCGGTCTGGTGCGCTATGGCAGGGAACTCGGTGACGCCCGCATTATCTCACTGGCGGCCGAGATTGATCGCTATCCGCCGCGGCTGCAAGCGTTCGACCGGCAGGGGCACCGTATAAACGATGTGTCGTTTCATCCGGGCTGGCACGAATTCCTTTCCATGGGTTTTAGACAGGGCCTGCATCGCAAAGCTTCCGTGGCTCGTGCCGCAGCGTTTCTGCTGCATGGGCAGACCGAGGCGGGCAGCCTGTGTCCCCTGACCATGACTTCTGCCGCCTTCCCCATTCTGGCGCGCGAATCCTGGTTCGACACGATACGGGTTCCGCTTTCATCAGCCGACTACGACCCGCGTGATATTGCGGTGACGGGCAAGCGCGGCATGCTGGTGGGCATGGGGCTCACCGAGAAACAGGGCGGGTCGGACTTGCGACGCAACACGACGCAGGCCACCCCGATAGAGGGCGACGACGCCTGGTTCCGGCTGGTGGGTCACAAATGGTTTTTCTCCGTGCCCACCGCCGATGCGCATTTGGTGCTTGCTCAGCTGGACGGTGAACCCACCTGTTTTTACGTGCCGCGTCGTCTGCCTGACGGCAGCCGCAACGCTGTGAGTCTGATCCAGTTGAAAGACAAGCTGGGCAATCGCTCCAATGCTAGTGCGGAGGTGGAGTTCCAGGACGCCTGGGGTCTGCGCGTAGGCGTGCCGGGCCGCGGCATCGCCACCCTGGCGGAAATGGCGGGCTATACGAGGCTCGATTGCGTGCTGGGAAGCACCGCCCTCATGCGCGCTGCGCTGGTACAGGCGATCCACCATGCACGGCATAGGGTGGCATTCGGACGTCCATTGCTGCAGCAACCTCTGATGCGCACCGTACTCGCGGATTTGGCATTGGAAGTCGAGGCGGCCGTGGCCCTGGGCTTGCGGCTGGCGCATGCTATGGCGGATGCGGGGGCGGATCCTCTGCATCAGGCGCTGGCGCGCATCGTCACGCCGGCCGCGAAGTTCCGTATTTGCAAGCGGGCCATTCCTGTCGTGGCGGAAGCCATGGAAGTGCTGGGCGGCAACGGTTACGTAGAGACCCATGTACTCCCCAGGCTATACCGGGAGGCCCCCGTAAATTCCATCTGGGAAGGCTCGGGTAACGTGATGTGCCTCGATGTTCTTCGAGCCATGAACCGCTATCCCGAACAGGTCGAAGCGCTACTCGCATGGTTGAATTCCGAAGCCGGCAGCGACACACGGCTGCGGCCCCGCCTGGAGGCACTTGAGGCGCATCGTCTGCGGCCTGCGGTGGAACAGGAGGCTTGCGCGCGCCACGTGGCCGACACTCTGGTGCTGCTGGTGCAAGCCGTATTGTTGTGTCGCCATTCGCCACCGGCGGTCGCCGATGCCTTCATTGCGTCTCGGCTGGATGCCGGCAGTCATGGGGTGCCAGGCGGCGGGTCGTCGCGCATCGCATTGGACAGCATTCTGGAGCGGGCTTGGAGGGACGTGGCTTGAGTCTTCCGTGTAACTTCCAACGCCTCATGCTGTTCATCGTGCTGATCTGCACGCTTGGATGGTTGGCTGGCTGCAGCGACGAGCCCGTGAATAGCCCGTATCCGCGTGTGGATGCGGGGCGCAACGTGCTTCACACCGCTTTCACCCAGCGTTCTCCCAAGTATCTGGACCCAGCCAGTTCCTATTCCACCGATGAGACGCCGTTCACGTATTCCATTTACGAGCCGCTGTATGCCTACGACTACCTGAAGCGTCCGTATCAATTGATACCGAAGGCGGCCGAGGCACTGGTGCGGCCGCGTTACTACGACGCGCAAGGTAATGAATTGCCGGAAGACGCTGATGGAAGGGATGTCGCGGTCAGTGTCTACGACGTGCCTATCCGCAAGGGGGTGTTTTACCAGCCACATCCCGCTTTTGCGCTCGATGCGTCGGGGGAGCCTCTGTATTGGCCCTTGACGCCGGAAGAGATCGACGGTCGCTACGCTATCACCGACTTCCCGGAAACCGGCACGCGTGAGCTGGTGGCCGACGATTACGTCTATGCCTTCCGTCGCCTCGCCAGTCCGCGTGTGGTTTCACCTATTTTCGGCGTGATGGCCGAGCACGTTGTCGGCATGCGGGAATACGGCGAACGACTCAAGGAGATCGACGCGGCGGCGAACTCGCAGCCCGCGGGTGCGCGTCCGTGGCTCGATTTGCGCGAGCATGGCTTCGAAGGGGTGGAAGCCATCGACTCACACACCCTGCGAATCCGGGTACATGGAAAGTACCCTCAGTTCCGCTATTGGCTGGCCATGACTTTCACCGCTCCCATTCCCTGGGAGGCCGACCGGTTCTACGCGCAGCCCGGGATGGCGGAGCACGGGCTCTCGTTCAACACCTGGCCGGTGGGCACTGGCCCCTACATGATGGCGGAATCCATCATCAATCGACGCCACGTGCTCGAACGCAATCCCAATTTCCGAGGAGAGCCGTATCCCTGCGAGGGCGAGCCGGGCGACGAAGCGGCAGGCTTGCTGGAAGATTGCGGCAAGCTCACTCCCTTCGTTGATCGCGTGGTGTTCCACCTGGAAAAAGAAAGCGTTCCCCTGATGGGCAAGTTCATTCAGGGCTATTACGACATCCCCGAGGTCGGCCGGGGCGACTATGGCGCCGCCATGACCGTGGCGGCTTCCGATTCCGCGGAAAAGGCCGCGCTGTACGCCGATCACGGAATCCAGATCCACACCACGACGGAGGCCCAGATCTACTACCTGGGTTTCAACTGGCGGGATCCGGTGGTGGGCCAAGGAGATACGCCCGAGCAACAGGAGCGCAACCGCAAGCTGCGCCAAGCGCTGAGCATCGCCTTCGACTGGGAACAGTTCATTGCCATTTTCCTGAATGATCAGGGCACGCCCGCACACGGCCCGGTTCCGCCGGGCATTCTCGGGTATCAGGCCCTGCCCGACGGCGTGAACCGGCAGGTATATACGTTGGAAAACGGGCGCCCCAGGCGCCGCTCGCTCGACGAAGCGCAGCGCCTATTGGCGGAGGCCGGGTATCCGGGCGGACGCGATGCGGAGACCGGGCGCCCTCTGATCCTGCATTTCGACTCAGCGGGCGGCATGGGGTCCAGCCCCATGCTGGATTGGATGCGCCGGCAACTGGCGGCGCTGAATGTCCAACTGGAAGTGCGGGCTACGGACTACAACCGCTTTCAGGACAAGATGCGCAACGGTACCGCGCAGATGTTCATGTGGGGATGGGTGGCTGACTATCCCGATGCCGAGAACTTCCTCTTCTTGTTGTACGGCCCGAATGCCAAGGCGGAAGGCGGTGGAGAGAACGCATCCAACTATAAGAACGAGGAGTTTGATCGCTTGTTCGAGGAAATGCGTTTCCTGGACGACGGGCCGCGCAAGGAGGCAGTGGTGCAACGCATGGTGGAAATCGTTCAGCGCGATGCACCCTGGATGTTCGGCTATTACCCCGCGTCCGGCGGTGCCTATCAAGCATGGGTGGGTAACGCCAAGCCCTCGCAGATGGTACGCAATACCCTTCAGTACTATCGGCTGGACCCGGCACTGCGCGAAGCTGCACTAGAGAAATGGAACCGGCCCGTGTGGTGGCCGCTGTTATTGGTATTGGCCGGCGTGCTGGCCGGCGCGTTCGTGGCATGGCGCCAGATCCGCAAACGGGAGTTCGCCGTTGTTGCCGTCGAACCCGATGCCGCGGCACCTCGTCAGGGGAACTCTCGCTCATGATTGCCTACGTCATCCGGCGCTTGTTGTATGGCGCACTGATCTTGCTGGGTGTGAATCTCCTCACCTTTGTGTTGTTTTTCGCCGTAAACACGCCGGACGATATGGCGCGCCTGGCCATCGGCGGCCAGCGCGTCAGCCAGGAAGCCGTCGAGCGCTGGAAGGTGCAGCGCGGCTACGACAAGCCCCTGATCTATAACGCGGCCGCCGACGGTACAGAGCGTTTCACCGAAACCATTTTCTATGACCGCTCGGTGCCCTTGCTGCGATTCGACTTCGGTTTCTCCGACGAGGGACGCGATATTGGGCAGGAGATACGCAGCCGGATGATGCCCAGCCTGATGTTGGCCATTCCCACCTTTGCGCTGGGGTTGTTAGTCAGCGTGTCGTTTTCTCTACTGCTGGTGTATTTCAAGGGCACGCGACTGGACTTCGCCGGCGTGGTGACCTGTGTTGTGCTGTTATCGATTTCCAGTCTGTTCTACATCATTGCGGGGCAATGGCTGTTCGCCAAGATGTTGAAATGGGTGCCGTACTCGGGCTATGTGGAGGGGTGGGGCGCGCTGCGTTTCCTGGCCCTGCCGGTGCTGGTGGGCGTAATTTCGGGCTTGGGCGCGGAGGCGCGCTTTTATCGCAGTCTTTTCCTTGAAGAAAGCGGGAAAGACTACGTGCGCACCGCCCGCGCAAAAGGTCTGGCCGAACGGGTGGTGCTGTTCCGTCATGTATTGCGCAACGCCATGCTGCCGATCCTCACCGGCACGGTCTCGGCCATACCGCTACTGTTCATGGGCAGCCTGATCGCGGAATCCTTTTTCGGCATACCGGGCCTGGGCAGTTACACCATTGACGCCATCAACGCACAGGACTTCTCCATTGTTCGCGCCATGGTGTTCCTGGGTTCCGCGCTGTATATCGTCGGCCTGATCCTGGCCGACCTCTCCTATACGCTGGCCGATCCACGCATACGATTCGAGTGACGACATGCCGAAATTCGTAATTCTCTGGACCGATGCCTTTGTGTTTTTCACCGTGCTGCTGGTGGCCTTCCAGGTCTGGCGTGCTCGGCGGCACCCGACCATGGCGAGCGGGTGGCGTCAGGTATTCCGCCGCCCATCGGCGGTCGCCTCCGGTGTAGTGTTGGCCTGCTTTGCCACGATTGGTGTGCTGGACTCCATCCATTATCGGCCCGTCCTTCCGCCTGCACCCGGCACGGCGCAGCAGGCCGTGGTCCATTCACCCATCACGCGTTCCGCGCTGGATGCCGTGCTGGATCTTACCCAGCTGCCGAATCGGGAACGCACGTACTCAGCTCCCTTGGCGCTCTATCAGTTCACCAAGGAATCCTGGCTGGCGGACGGCCAGGTCGTACGCGATTATCCCCGACTGAAATACGCCGGCGTGCAATTGGCCGACGACGCGCAGCGCGGGGCCGATCTGCTGCGCCGCGTGCTGGTAGGTGTGGTCGTCGGCCTGGCTGCGGTAGCCATACTGGCCGTCCTGCTCACAGCGCTGCATGGGCGGCGTCGCGGAGGCTGGTCGGCGGGATGGCAGTGGTGGTGGCGCGAATCCGAAGTGCCGTGGCGCGCGTTCTTCTTCACTTGCGCTGCGCTGTTCGTCCTGGTTTCGGCCGTGCTGAGCCTGGCGGCCGATTACCATGTCCTGGGCACGGACCGCACCGGCAACGATGTCTTGTGGCTGTCGCTCAAGAGTGTGCGGACCGCGTTGGTCATCGGCCTGCTCACTACGTTCGCCATGCTGCCTCCGGCGATCGTGTTCGGCATCACGGCAGGCTACTTCAAGGGCAGGGTGGACGACATCGTGCAGTATGTCTATACGACCCTCACCTCGATTCCAGGCGTGCTGCTGGTGGCCGCATGCGTTCTGATGATGCAGGTCTATATCGACAACAACCCGGAACTCTTCGATACCGTGGCCGCGCGTGCGGACCTGCGCCTGTTTCTGCTATGCCTGATTCTGGGTCTGACCGGCTGGGCCGGGCTGTGTCGCCTGTTGCGGGCGGAGACTCTGAAACTGCGTGAACTGGAATACGTACAGGCGGCACGCGCGTTCGGCGTGGGGCACTGGCGCATTATGCGGCGCCACCTCTTGCCCAACGTCATGCACATCGTTTTGATCACCATGGTGCTGCAGTTCTCCGGTCTGGTGCTTTACGAAGCGGTGCTGTCCTATTTGGGCATCGGGGTGGATCCAAGCACGCCTTCTTACGGCACCATGATCGACGCGGCGCGCACTGAAATGTCGCGTGACCCCATGATCTGGTGGAACTTGCTGGCCGCCTTTGTCTTTCTTCTGACGTTGGTGCTGTCTGCCAACATCTTTGCCGACGCCGTGCAGGACGCCTTTGATCCGCGCATGCGTCATATCCAGCCTCGGCGGCTGCGTAACGCGAGGAGGGCGCGCAATGCAGCCTGACATCGTTCTCGCGCAAGAGATGTCGGCCGGGCGCCGGTCTGCCACTGGCCATGCGGAAGTGCTGCACGTCAATGGCTTGACGGTGGGTATCGAGGCCGAAGAGGGCCTGAAGCTAGCCGTGGATGCGCTGGCATTTGCAATCTCGGCCGGTCAGACTTTTGCGCTGGTGGGAGAATCCGGCAGCGGCAAGAGCATGACCGCCCTGGCGTTGTTACGTCTATTGCCGGACGCTGCGGAATTGCGAGCGGGTCGTATTACGCTGGGCGGCACCGAGCTCACGCAGCTGCCCGAACGGGACATGCGCCGCGTGCGCGGCGGCGAGATGAGCATCATTTTCCAGGAGCCCTCCACCTGTCTGAACCCGGTGCTTACCATCGGGAAACAGCTGGAGGAGATCCTGCGCCTGCACACCGATTACCGTGGGTCGGCGTTGCGCCAGCGCGCCATACAGTGGTTGGAACGTGTGGGCATTCCCGAGCCGGAACGCCGCCTGGACGACTATCCCTTCCAGTTCTCCGGCGGGCAGAAACAGCGCATTATGATCGCCATGGCGCTGGCGGCGGAGCCCCGGCTGTTGATCGCCGATGAACCGACTACGGCACTGGACGTGACGGTTCAGCATCAAATACTGGAGCTGCTTGCCGATATCCAGCGTGAGCTTGGTCTGGCCATTCTGCTCATTACGCACGATCTCGCGGTGGTGAAGAAAGTGGCGCAGCACGTTGCTCTGATGAGGCACGGCCGTATCGTCGAGCTTCGCGACGCCATAGGATTTTTTGCGAACCCGCAGCATCCATATGCGCGTGAGTTGCTGGAGGCCATTCCGACTCTCGAGCGGCGCAAGCGACCTATTGTGGAGGCGCGCGGCGAGCCCGTCTTGGCGGTGAGCGATCTCAGCGTCAGCTATGTGAAGCGGCGCTCCTTTCTGCGCGGGTCCGCGGGCGTAGAGGTCCTCAAGGGCGTGAGTTTCGAGCTGCGTGCCGGAGAGACCTTGGCGCTGTTGGGTGGTTCGGGTTGCGGCAAGACCACGGCCGCTAAGGCGTTGCTGGGTCTCTTGGACGGCCAGGCCAAGGTGGCGGGAGAAGCGCGTCTGCACGGCGAGAGCCTATTGGCTGCCCGAGGCGCCGCGCTCAAGAAGCTGCGCAGACAAGTACAAATCGTGTTTCAGGACCCATACGCCTCGCTGGACCCCCGCATGCCGGTGGGAGAGATCCTGGAAGAGGGAATGGCGGCGCTGCGACCGGAATGGTCTCGCAGCGAGAGGGCCGAGCGTGCCGCTCGTCTGCTGGATCAGGTGGGCTTGCCTTCCGATTCCGTGCGCCGGTATCCCCATGAGTTCTCCGGCGGGCAGCGGCAGCGGATCGCCATTGCCCGGGCGCTGGCGGTCGAGCCGTCGGTGCTGATCTGTGATGAACCGACGTCGGCGCTCGACGTCTCCGTTCAGGCGCAGATTTTGGATCTCCTGCATTCCTTGCAGGAATCACTGCATTTGGCCTGCCTGTTCATCACGCACAACTTCGGCGTCGTGGAGTACATGGCGGACCGGATCGCCATCATGCACGAGGGTCGTATCGTTGAACAGGGTGACGCACGCCAGGTGCTGATGTCTCCCCGTCACCCGCAAACGCAGGCCTTGCTTGCCGCGGTGCCCCGCCTGTAGGAGAATGGGCTGAACCTTGTATCGCGTTCGCGCGGCCCCATATTCGTTACATGTCACTGAAAGTATTCGATCTTCAATGCGAACATAGCCACGTTTTCGAGGGCTGGTTCGCGTCGGCGGAAGCCTACGAGTCGCAGAAGTCCGCCGGGCTGCTGTCGTGCCCCGTTTGTGGCTCCACCGACGTCAGCCGCAAGGTGTCGGCCGCGCGCTTGAATGTCGGTCATTGGCGCCGCGAACAGCCCAATCCTTCGGCTAACTCCTCACGCTCGCCAGAAGCCGGCAACGCGTTGCCGGAAGCCGCCGCAGGTGCATCCGTGGCAGAGGGCGCGGAGCTCGCGCGAATCCAGGCGGAAGTCATCCAGCGGATGCGCAAGCTTATTCGCGAAACAGAAAACGTGGGCGAGCGCTTCGCGGAAGAGTCGCGGCGCATCCATTACGGTGAATCCGAGGAGCGGCCGATACGCGGTACCGCCACGCGCGAAGAGCGCGAAGAACTGGCCGAGGAAGGAATCGCCGTGGTCGCTATCCCCAGCTTCCTGGACGACGACCGTTTGCAATAAACGCTAAAAAGAAAACACCCCGGCGCAGCGGGCCTGGCCCGGCGGCGGGGTGTTGTGTTGCGCCTTGTGCGCATGGCTACGCGTCAAGCGACGCGCAGCACAGCACCATTACATGACGCGGCTACGGTATTCGCCCGTGCGGGTGTCGATTTCGATCTTGTCGCCGATGTTGCAGAACAAGGGAACTGCGACTTCCGTGCCGGTGTTGATCTTGGCGGGCTTCAGTACCTTGCCCGAGGTATCGCCCTTGACGGCTGGTTCGGTATAGGTGATTTCGCGTACGACGATGGTGGGCAGCGCAACCGAGATGGCGCGACCTTCGTAGAACACGACTTCGACCGCCATGCCTTCTTCCAGGTAGTTCAAGGCGTCGCCCATGCTTTCGGCTTCGACTTCGTACTGGTTGTATTCTTCGTCCATGAAAACGTACATGGGATCGGCGAAATAGGAGTAGGTGCACTCCTTGTTGTCGAGCATGACGACTTCGAACTTTTCGTCGGCCTTGTACACGGCTTCGCTGCCGGAGGCGGTAAGCAGGTTCTTGAACTTCAGCTTGACGACGGCGGCGTTGCGGCCCGATTTATTGTATTCAGCCTTTTGGACGACCAGGGGATCGCTGCCAACCATGATAACGTTGCCGACACGCAGTTCTTGTGCGGTTTTCATAAATAAAAAACTCCGGGGGTTCTAGGTGCTCCGCCAGATGCACTGCCGGGCCGGAGCATGATTTAGCAAACCAATTATTTTAACCTTTTCGGAAACCTCGCGCTTGGTCATGCTCCGGAAACGGGTGCCGCGCGCTGCGGTCAGCGTCCGGCGTGCTTGCAGAATTCGACCAGCGAGCTGGCGAGATCGGGCAGGCCGGCCAGCGATGAACACCATTGTGCGCTGGCGCGGGTCCATTCAGAAAAGCGTTCCGCTTGCAGGGCGGCTGCCAACGCGTCGGACGCAAGCGTGGCGTCCGGCTGGTTCCAGGCCTCGTGAGACCGCTTGACCATGGCCGGATAGGGCGACCGTTCCAGGAATGCATGGAGCTTTGCCAGGTGGGCATGATCTTCCTGCGGATAGATATGCCAGAGCAGCGGTTTGCCGGCCCATAGCGCGCGTACCAGGGAATCTTCGCCTCGCACGCAATTCAGGTCGCTGCTCCAGAGCAATCGATCGAATCCGGCCTGATCCAGGAAGGGAAACTCGTGAACCAGGATGTTGCCATGCCGGCCCCGGCGCAAGCCGGGGCAGACGCCTGCGGGGACCAGAACGAGCGAGGGCGCTTCCGGCGTATCCAGAGCCTGGATCAGGGCTGGCGCGGGTGCGTCGGGATAAGCGAAGAGCAGCACTTGCTTCGAGCGTTCCGTCATGCGGGCCAGGAAGTCGCCCGGAACGCCCACGGCACGCAGCAACTCGTGGCGCTGCGCCGGCCGGGCCAGCCAGTCGTCCCGTGCCTGGATCAGTCCATCCTCTCGTAGCAATCCGCCCGTTGCCGGAGTGAAGCCCGGAAAGAAGAACGCCTTGCGCAG
>DATGNX010000027.1:0-6669 GCA_035306485.1 Burkholderiaceae bacterium | reverse complement strand
GCGCGTTCGGGTGTCGACACGGCCGGTATGCACTTTCCCTTACGCGAGGGCACGGAGGTCTTGATCGCCTTCCTGAATGGCGACACCGATTACCCCGTCATTGTGGGGAGCCTCCCCAATACGGACGCGCCTAGCGTAGTGAGCAGTAAGAACGCGCGCGAACATGTTTTGCGCACTCCCGGAGGCTGCGAGTTCATCATCACCGATGGCGGGGATGGCTCCACGACGAATGGTCCGGACGGCCAACCGGTTACCCAGGACACTTCCGAAATTCGCCTGGCGACACCCATGACAAACGCCAGGCTGACGTTGGGCGGCGGATTGAAAGCGCAAGCAGGCGGGGCGGAACAGAGCGCCGTCGGCTTCGATCTGAGTACCAACTATTCCGGTCAAATCTATGCCGGTGAGTCGCTGCTGATCGAGGTTCCCGGCCACTATCGCGTGGCGGCCGGTGGAACTGAGCGAGATACGCTGACGAATTTCCTGGGTTCAGAAGCGACGCTGGCACCGGGCGTTTCCGCCGGGCAGAGTGGCGGCGTGGTTATCGAGAACTTCACTGGCGCAAAGTTCTCCACGGCGGAATCCAGCGTCACGGAGATGACCGTGGGGCATTCCACTGAAGTGTTCGCCGGGCTCAAGATGGACGCCCTGTTCGCGATAGGGGCTAGTGTCAAGTACGCCCCGTCAAAGGAAATCGACCTGGCGGAGAAACGCCAAATCGTTAACGCGCACGATCTGGCCGGCAGGAACTTCGTTATGAGGTTCCTGAAAAGCAAGAAGGTCACGGCGGAGACCTCTCACGAAACCGTGAAGTACAAGTTGAACGCCCATGCCTCGTACAAACTTGAAAGTCTCAGCATTACGTTGGAGACCGGGCCCAACGCCCTGTACGTCAAGCCGAGCAGTGTGGCACTGAAGAGCGCGACCAGCCTCTTTCTGGAAGGCAAGGGCATTTCGCGTTTGCAGAGCGATACCCAGGTTCTGATCAGAACCGGCGCCGGCGCCAAGCTACAGCTCAATGGGCCCGCCGGGAATTTGCAAGCGGCCGGCCCGCTCAAGTTGAAGGGCATGGGTGCCGTTGACGTGAACGCCGCGGGCGGCGTGATCAAGATCGGATAGGCGCGCCATGCATATCCATAAACCCGATGACGCGCTTCTCCTGTTGGGCCATGCCAGCCGATTCGGCCGCCCGCAGCTGACGGTGACGGTCGGGTATGTGTGCGAGCCCGGCGGGAAGCGCGTGTCTGAGTCGGATGCTTGGCAGTGGCTGATGTCCCTGTTTCCCGACGAACCCTTCGACCTTGGCGAAAAGAAAGCCGGCGGCGGCTTTGGTGTGGCGGGCGACGCCTGTGCACCAGCCGGCGCCGCAGTGGAAGGTTTGACGGTCAGGGCCGGCGTAGGTGCTTTGCAGTCACGTGTACTGGTGCAAGGCGACCGGCGTTGGATGAGCACCGCCACGGGCTGGCGGGCGAGCGCGGCGCAAGCCTTCCAGCGCCAGCCTATCGGGCTGGCCTATGCCTATGGCGGCCCGGATTGGCGCGACAACCCCTATGGCCGAGGACATGGAAGTATCGATACGGCAGAGGGGCGCTTGCTGCCCAATGTTGAGCATCCGGAACACCCGGTGCTCAGTCCCTCGGATACCCCCGTCGTGGCGACCTTAGGGGTCCAGCCGATGGGCAGCAGCGGCCGCGACCGCTGGCTCGGCGCTGTGGACGACGCCTGGATCCGAAATCGCTTGCCCTGGCTGCCGGATGACACCGATCCGCACTGGTTCGACCGTTTCCCTCCACAACAATGCCAGCCGGGCTATTGGCGGGGCGACGAGCCATGGTTCGTTGAAAACATGCACCCGAGGCACGCGGTACTGCAAGGTCGCCTGCCCGCGTTGCGGCCACGCCTGCTTCTGCGCACTGTAGCCGAGCCGGATCGCCATGTGGAACTGACGCCGGATTTGGACACGGTATGGCTGATGCCCAATGATGAGCGCGTGGTGGTGCTGTACCGCGCTCAGCTTCAGGTGCTGCGCGAAGACGCCAAAGATGTGCAGGCGCTGGCGGTATTCACCGAGAACCTGAACGAGCCGCCGCAGCCGCTGTCGCATTGGTCGGCGGTCTGGCTCAAGGAACAGGAGGAAGAGCGGGACGTTGCCCTGGAAGTGCCTGCGCCGTTGAGTCCTGATGCGCTCGCGGAATTGGAAGCAATCGAGGCAGCGGCTGCAGCGGATGCCGAGGCGTTTGAGACTTCGCTGAATCAGGAGGTCGAAGCTGCGCTGCAATCCGCCACCACAGACGCGGAGGATCAGCTGCGTGCGAAAGGCTTCAATCTCGAAGCGGTGAAGGCGCAGGCCGCTAAAGCGGATACGGCCGACTTCAAGGGGAACACGTCGTGGGCCGCCGACATGCCGAGCGACCCTCGTGCTTTCGAGGCGTCATTGCAGGCACAGATCGAAGGCGCAATCAGCGCCGCGGAGGCCGAGTCCCGCGCCTTCCTGACGAAGAAGGGGTTTGACGTCGATGCCTTGATCGCGCAGGGCAATAAGAATGCGGGCATGGACCCCGATCTGGCGGCGCTCACCCAGCATGCGACCGCGCTGCTGCCGACAGCGGAATCCGAGAGTGCCGCGCATCTCGCAGCGGCGCAGCAGTTTGAGCAGGAAATGGGGGCCTTGGAGGCACAGTTGCAGGCGCAGTTCGACGTAGCGGATCAAGCCTACGTTGCCGCACTCGCCGATCTGTCGAAGGGGCAGCGGGCCGATATCGTCGATCTCCCGACTGGGCCGCGCGTCGTGTTGACGCGAGCATCTCTGCTCGAACGGGTTGCGAAGGGCGAGTCCGCCGCCTGGACGGAACTGGAAGGCCTGGACTTGGCCGGCGTCGACCTCGCAGGCTTAGATTTGCGCCAGGCCGTGCTGCGCCAGTGCGACTTGCGGGCGGCGGTGCTGGCCGGCGCAAATCTCACTGAAGCCGAACTGGTGAACTGCATATTGGCCGAGGCCGACCTTAACGCCGCCAATCTGACCCGCGCACAGCTTGAGGCTTGCGACATGTCTCGCGTACGTGCGGCGAAGGCCACCTTTTCCGAGGCGCTCGTGACCCGGTGCGTATTCGAGGCGGCGGATTTGGGCGGGAGCGTCTGGGATGGCGCGGAGGTTTCAGATTCCCGCTACGATGCCGCCACCTTAGTTAAAGCTTCGGGGCACCGTGCACGGTTCGCTCAATGCAGCATGGCGGCCGTCGATGCAACGGAGAGTCGCTACGAGCATGCCGAATTCGAACAGTGCACGCTCGACGGGGCACGTTTCACCCGCGCAACACTAGGCGGTTCGACGCTGCAGGCCTGTCAGGCACCACACGCTCAGTTCGATCACGCGCAGCTGCAAGGCCTGCGCACCTTGTCGGAAACGCGGCTCGATCAGTCCAACCTGACTTCGGCCGACCTGCAGGACGCCAGCCTGCAAAACACGTCGCTGGCCCAGGCGATTCTGCGCGAGGCTTGCCTGGATCGGGCGTTGGTCAAGGAATGTGACCTCACTGGCACCGACGCTTGGCGTGTGGTCGCCCGCCAGGCGGACTTTGCCGATAGCCATATCGGACAGGCAAGCTGGCGCGGCGCGAACCTGATGCAGGCCACCTTTGGCTACGCGCGTTTGCTGGATATCGACTTTACCGGCGCGAATCTTCATGCTGCCCAGACGCGAACCGCGACGGTTCAAGGGCTGGTGCTGACCGGGGCATTGCTGACGCGATGCCGGCTCCTGCAAGAGTACGGGGAGCGAGGCCATGGCTGACACGCGTTGGTGCACCGATGAATTGGTCGATATCCTGCGCCGCGGCGGTGCGTCGGAGCCCGACCTGCTGGTACAGGCCGATTTGCGCAACATGGACTTATCCGGAGTGCGCTTCGACCGCATGAACCTGGAGGGCACCCAATTCGCCGACGCGAACCTGGAAGCCTGCGTGTGGACCGACTGTCGCTTCCATTCCACCAACTTGGATGGCGCCGTGCTGAGCAACGCGCATTTCAGCGATTGTCGCTTCCAGAACGTATCGTTGCGAACCACCAAGCTGGATCACGTGTGGATGCAGAACTCGCAATGGCAGGACTGCGATTTCCACGAGACAGACCTGACCCGCCTGGCGGCGCTCGATACCCACTTCCGGCAATGCGCCATGAAGACGGCCCTGCTGGCGGAAGCGTGGCTATCGCAATGTACCTTGCAGGATCTGGATCTCACCGGTGTGTTCTGGGAGAAAGTGCTTCTGCCCGACACGACGCTGGAGCGTTGTGTACTGGCAGAGGCGACTCTGTCGCAGTGCGCGTTCAATCGCGTACTGGCACCCGCCCTGGACCTGACGAACGTTCAGGCCAATGGACTTTCACTGTACCGGGCGATGCTGGATGAGGCCTGCTTCGACGGCGCTACGCTGGACGCGGCGATCTTTGACATGGCACGGCTGGATCATGCCCGTCTTCGCAACGCCTCGCTGCGTAATGCCCGTTTCTATGGTGCGAGCTCGCTGGCCATCGACTTCACCGCCAGCCAATTGCTGTATGCCGATTTTTCCCACTTTCAGGCGGTCAACGCCGACTTCTCGCAGGCCAACCTCACCGGCGCCTTGCTGCATGCGGCTGAACTGCCCAGCGCTTTGTGGCGCGACACCATTCTCGACAACGTAAGACGTGACGACGCCGAGCTCCGTGAAGCAGAGCTCTGGCAGCCCGCCGTCTGAAGACTGTGAGTTCCGACATGAAGACTGTAAAGCTATTCGATCAGAACGCCCGACAGGACAGCACCGTGCAGCCGAGTGCGGTTCGCGATGATACGCCGGCACGCCAATTCCATGCGCGCCTTGTCATGACAGACGGGCGCCGCTATTGCGCCCTGACGGGAGAGGGTGCGATCTGGGTGGTGCCCGCCGCCGGGTGCCTGCTGCAGCCGGCCGTAGGCGATATTGCCCTGGTGAGCGTGAGCGGTCCCGACGGTTACGTCCTGGCCATACTCGAACGTGCACAGCCGGATAGCGAGGCGGTGGTTTCCATGCAGGGAGCGTTGCGGGTGGAAGCAGGCAAGGTGGACATCGTGGCGCGTCAAGGAGTGGATATCGATGCCGGCACCCAGCTGACCCTGCGTGCGACGGACGGCCGCATGCACTACGAGACCTTGAACATGGAAGGCGCCCGCCTGCATGCGCGCTGGACGCAACGGGTTGAAGTGACTCAACAACGTATCGACATATCAAAACGGTCGGAAACACATTTCGGTCATAGCACGCGTCGAATCGCAACACACGAGGAAGTCACTGCCACGTCGTACCGGCAGATCGTGAGCCGCGATTGGAGCGTGCGGGCAGGCACTGCGCGGCTGGTGGCGGACGACCGTGTGGTCATCGACGGCAATGCCGTGCAGATCGGTTAGGAGGCATACATGTTTGCTCTGAACACTGGTGGAGCCCAGGCGGCGGCGACCGTTCCCGATGTGTGTCTGACGCCCGCTGCGCCATCCCCCGTGCCGGTTCCTTATCCAAACCTGGCGTCCACATCGATGGCGGACCCGGGCTCAATTGTCCAGAACGTTCTGATCTGCGCCATGCCGGCGTTGAATCTCTCCAGCAAGATCATGTTGAGCAATGGCGACGAGGCGGGCACTGCGGGCGGCGGGGCCGCGACTCACAAGATCATGGGCGAAGCACGCTTCACGATGGGCAGTGCAAAGGTGATGATCGGCGGCAAGCCGGGCGTGCGGCTGACGGCGATGACCACCCAGAACAATGCCAACACGGTCGGACAGGTTGTCGCACCCAGTCAGTCCGTGGTGATGTTGATGGGGTGAGGGCATGGACATGCATTACTTGCTTTCGTTGAAATCTTATCGCCGCACCGTGCGTGTACTGGCTGCCTGCTGCGTGGTGGCACTGGCCGCATGTGGTTCCGTGAACAGCATGTTGGGCGGAAATTCCGAAAAAGACGCACTTCAGGAAATGAAGTGGTCGTTTGCACCAGATGGCCTGCAGATCAAGGTCGAGGCGGACCCGCTGTTGAACGAGGCCAGTGGGCAGCCGCACATGCTGGCGGTGGTGGTCGTGCAGCTCGAAGCACCCAATGCGTTCACGGCCATGACGTCCGATTCCGACAAGCTGCGTGAGCTGTTGCTGGCCCCTGGCCCCAGTCAGGGAATGCTGGCCTTGGACCGCGTGTTCATTGCGCCGGGCGACCAGCGCACTTTGACTCTGCCCCGCGTGGAAAAGGCCCAGTACATCGGCTTGGCGGCCGGCTACAACCATCTGGATCCGGCGCGCAGTACGCGGCTGTACCAGGTGGGTGTCCACGTGGACTCGTCCGGGTTGGTCGTCAAGAAGCGCACAGCTGCCCCCGATCCGTTGGCCATTGAGCTCCACCTTGGCCCCGAAAGCATACTGGGCGCCCCCGGCAGTCGGGCGGCGCCCGTTGAACCCGTCAAGCCCCAGGGCGGCCCTTACCCGCCTGCCGACGCCTCTTCCTCCGATTCTGCAACCGGGAAGCCATGACTACGTCTTTGAAATCTTCCATCTTCTGGCACCAGGGCCTGTTCCTGGAACCACAACACTTCCAGCACCAGGATAGGGCGCTGGAAGCGCTGCTTTCCCGACACTTGGCGCTGACCTCGCCGTGGTCATGGGGGTTCGGTGC
>DATGNX010000026.1:0-11144 GCA_035306485.1 Burkholderiaceae bacterium | reverse complement strand
CTGTGAACGATCGGCGCTCCGCAGTAGTGATCCACACCATGCTCGCGGATCATGTCGAAGACTGCCTTCGCTTCGACGCGCCGCAGGCACACGTTGACCCCCGCCCGGGCCGCAACCGCCCAAGGGAAACACCAGCCGTTGCAGTGGAACATGGGCAGCGTCCAAAGGTAGACGGCATGCTTGGGCATGTCCCATTCCAGGATATTGGAAATGGCCGCGAGTGCGGCGCCTCGATGGTGATACACCACGCCTTTCGGGTTGCCGGTGGTGCCGCTGGTGTAGTTCAGGGCAATGGCGTCCCATTCGTCCGCCGGCAGCTCCCAGGCATATTCGGGATCGCCGTCAGCAATGAAGGCTTCGTACTCGATATCGCCCACGCTGTCGGCCGGCCCGTCATAGATTGGATCGTGAACGTCGATGACCTGCAGCGGCGTTTTGGACTGCCGCAACTCAATGGCCTTGCGCGCAACGGAGGCGAATTCCGCATCCACGATCAGCGTACCGGCCTCGCCGTGATCCAGGATGAAGGCGACGGTCTGAGGATCCAGCCGGGTATTAATGGTGTTCAGCACCGCACCGGTCATGGGGACGCCAAAATGCGCTTCGACCATGGGCGGCGTATTCGGGAGCAGAACCGCCACCGTATCGCCCTTGCCCACACCGCGCCGTGACAGCGCATCGGCCAACTGGCGACATCGACGGTAAGTTTCCGACCAGGTGCGCCGGATGGTGGCTTCGCCCGAACCGTGCACGATGGCCGGGAGGTCCGGGTACACCCTGGCACTGCGCTCGATGAAGGAAAGGGGCGATATGGCAGAGAAGTTCGCCGCCGTGCGCGGCAGGTCCTGATCGTAGATGCTGCTCATTGCTTGTCTCCTAGCTACTCTGGTGTGGCGCTTTATCCGCAGGATACTACCGCAAGGCGTCCAGGACGTCACCCAGACCGCCGCTGCGGTACACGCGCTGCCGGATGGCCATTTGGAGTAGACCGGGAGAACCCGGATTCACGAGTGTAAAGCGTTGGCTGGCTCGCGTAATGCCCGTATAAACGAGCTCGCGCGTCAGCACCGGCGTCGGGCTCGAAGGCAGCACGAGAACTGCATAATGAAACTCCGATCCCTGCGATTTGTGAACTGTCAGGGCATACACTGTCTCAACATCGTCCAGCCGGTTCGGAGCAAACCAACGCACGGTATCGCCCTCCAGAAACGCCACGCGCAGGGTCCGTCCGGAAGACGTCTTCGCCGGATACGGCAAGGCGACACCGATGTCCCCGTTGGTGAGCCGCAGGGCCGGATTGTTGCGCGTGACCATGACCGGACGGCCGGCATACCAGCCGGCAGATGAAGGAATCAGGCCACTCGCGTGCAACTGGCGCGCAATGGAAGCGTTCAAACCATGCACGCCCCACGGCCCTGCACGAAGCACGCAAAGAATCTGGAAGCTGCGATGTGCACGCAGGACCGTCGTAGCCCATTGATCGAATTCGGCGGGATCGTCCGATACGGGCACCTGTGCGGCCAGGGTCAGATACCGCCCGTAGCCATCGGTAATCAGCCGCGAGAATCGCGGCTCTTCCGTGTTATCGATATGCAGCTGAGCGAGATCGGGCATACCGGACGCCAACAGGGCCAAGGCCTCGTCTTCCCGACCTTCGTTGACGGCAAAGGCCAATCGCCCGATACCACTGTCCTCGCCGAAGCGATGGCTAGCCCGCAACATGGCCACCGCCTGGTCCAGGGCGGTCCCGTCAGGATCGACGAAATCCGCCGGAACGCGCATGCCAGTGGCTTGCTCCAGCCAGCTGGCGGTGGCCGGCAGATAGTGACCTTGTTCCGCCCGACGACACAGCTCACCAAGCACGGCCCCCGCCTCTACGGAGGACAGCTGATCCTTGTCGCCGATCAGCACCAGTTGCGCCTGCGGTGGCAAGGCCGCCATGACATGCGCCATGTCGCTGAGAGACACCATGGAGGCTTCGTCGATCACCAGCACGTCCAGCGGTAGTGGATTGTCCGCGTTGTATCGGCGCGTCTGCACGTGCGGCCGGCCGCCTAGCAGACGGTGCAGCGTCGCAACGTGTGTCGGTATGGCCGCCGCCAGTGCGGTTCCCCCGGGAAGGCGTTCCAACGGCAGCTCATCGACCTTTGCTGCAATGGACTCGCTCAGGCGTGCAGCGGCCTTGCCGGTGGGCGCCGCCAGCTGGATCCGTAGCGGCGCTACCGGGGCCTGCGTTGCGGCTCGCTGCGCATTGAGCGCCTGAAGCAGCGCCAGCAGCCGCACGACCGTGGTGGTCTTGCCCGTTCCGGGTCCGCCCGTCACGATGGCGAAGCGCCGCCTCGCGGCCAGTGCGCACGCCAGCCGCTGCCAGTCGACGCCGGAAGCACGCGGCCCGAATAGTACGTCCAGGATACCGTTAACGCTCTTGGCATCGGGCTCACCAGCCGCGCCCGCTGCCCGGACGCGTGCGGCGACCCCGGCCGCAACATTCTGCTCATGGCGCCAATACCGGTACAAATACAGCCGACCTTCGTCGTACACCAGCGGCGTAACCCGCCTGCCGTCGGACACCACATCAGTGTGCAGCGCCTCCTCCCAGTCGGACAGAGACAAGGCGCCAAGCAGTTCCGCCGGTGTGACGAGAGGTGCTTCGGGAGAACTTGATTGCCGCTCGGGGGGAAGATTCAGCACCTGACCCGGGCCTTTCAGGGTCGCCGCCAGATCCAGGCAGACATGGCCGCGCCCCAGTTGGTGACTCGCAAGGGCGGCCGCGAGCAGTAGCAGCCCGGAGACGGCCGGCTGCTCGGCATACAGAAAACGGGCGAAACGCACGTCCAGCTGTTGCAGCCAACCGGCGGCGTGCCAATCGTCGAGCAATTGGAGTACAGCCGTGGCGTCGCGCAGGCCGGGGTGGCGTCCGGTCGAAGGCGTCGAGTCGGCAATTAACCCGAGCCCGAGCTCCAATTGCTCGCCGCCATTACGCGCGTCGCGGGCTTTACGGTTCAAGCTTCCACCTCATGTTCCCGACCTTCGAACAAGTCGTCGAGCTGCTCGATCACGGCAGCAGATGGCCGCAGCACCTGTACCCCGCGGCCCGGCGCCTCCCTGCCACGCAAGAAAAACAAGAGCGCTCCGCCCACATGTTGTTCGTAATCGTAGTGCTCGCCTAGCCGGGCCTTCAGTAGCCGATGCAGGGCAAGTAGGTAAATCGCCGCCTGCAACTCGTAGCGGTGCGCCAGCATGGCGTCGGCAATGGCCTCGGTGTGGTACGCCGTGTCGTCCGGACCCAGCCAGTTCGATTTGTAATCTGCCACGTAATAGCGGCCATCGTGTTCAAACACCAGATCGACAAACCCCCGCAGCATGCCATTGAGTCGGCCACGATCGATCATCGTGCGGCGCCGACCCGGCAGGAAATGCGCGGCCACACAACGATCCAGGCGCGGCAAATCAGCTTGGCGCACGCCGAACCAGAACTCCATTTCTGGCAGCGCCGTTCCGAGGTCCGCCAATACCAAGGGCGATTGTCGTCCGATACCCGGCAGATCCAGATCGAACGCCTGAGTCACAAAACCCACAATCCATTCCGTGACCGCGCCTGCGTGGGTCTCCCAGTCTCGACTACGGCAGCGCCTCTCAATGGACGCATGCAGTCCATCCGGGTCCGCGAGCATGCGACGCGGGCCTTGCCGAAGCGTCCACTCCAACAGGTCGTGCAGGAAGCTTCCAGGGGCCGCACCCCGGGGAAACGCGTGTATTCCGACGGGAACGGCGCCCGGACTTGAGGGTTTATTGGATAAGCGCTCGATGTTGGCGTCCTCGTCCTCCGCGACGGCATCCTCGGCCGCATACATCTCCAGAAAGGTTTCGAGACGCGCCTCATCGGGCAAAGCGGAACGCCGGCTGTCGTCAGGCGACGTTCCAACGCTTCCCTCCTGTAGGGCTAGATTCGCCAGCGCCGAATAGCTGCTCATTGACCAGCGCTGATCTACGCGGCGAGCCATGTTGCGCCAGACAGGCGTTGCAGCGATTGTCTGCGCCCCGACGTAGCGTCCTTCCAGAGGCTGGGGAAACGGCCCAACCTCGATCTGCCGGCAGTTGCCGGCGAGATCGGCCAAGCTGGCTTCCAATGCCTCGGGTGCGCACGCGAGCGGCCCACCCAGCAAATGGCCGCTTGCCGACACTCCCAGTGTGTCCACGGGCGCCAGAGCGATCCAGGTCGCATAGCGCGCACGGGTCAGAGCGACATAAAGCTTGCGCAGGTCTTCGGCCAGCCGCTCCTGCTCCAGCACGTCGAGTATTTCTTGTTGCTGCTCATGCGTGGCGTCCGTTAGGCTGGCCAGCACATGGAGGTGCCCTTGCCGATCGCGGTACGAGACCGGCAGAGTCAGTGCGGACTCCGGACGGCCTTGGTAGGCATGGGGGTAGAACACCAAGGGATATTCCAACCCCTTTGATTTGTGTACCGTCACAATCTGCACCAAGCCCGCATCGCTCTCGAGACGCATACGCGACGCATCGCCGTCGATGTCGGCTTCGCCGCCTGCCTCGATACACGCTTCCAGGTAACGGATGAGCGCGTGTTCGCCGTCCAGTCCCACGGACGCCGCTTGCAGCAGTTCGGCTAGGTGCAGGAGATCGGTGAGTCGACGCTCCCCTTCCTGATTCTGCTCAAACTGCTCCGCAAACAGCCGGGCGGGGACCCCGAATTCGTGAAGAAAGCGGCGTAACATCGGCAAAACGCCGCGTCGGCGCCACTGCTCCTTGTAGCCCGCGAAACGCTCGAGTACGTCCTCCCATAGAAGCTCGTCATGCACGAAGGCGTCCAGGCAGGACCACGACAGACCGAGACTAGAGGTCGCCAGGGCGGCGCGCACATGGCCTCCATTCTCGGGCTCCGCACACGCCCGCAGCCACGCCAGCACGTCGAGCGCCGCCGCACTGTGATACACAGAGCTTTCGTCGGAAAGATAGACGCTACGTATGCCGCGGCCGGCGAGTTCGACACGCAAGCCCGCAGCCTCGGTCCGGTTGTTCACCAAGATCGCAATATCGCGCGGACGAAGCGCCCGGAATTCATCCCCCACCTGAAAACCGGCTCGGCCCTCCGCGCCCAGCTGCAGCAAGCGCAGGATTTCAGAAGCACAAGCCTCTGCCACGGCGGCGGCACAGGCGCCGCGCGCGGTAAGCGCCGTATCGAACCAGATGCTGAGGGCCGCGGGGCTTTTCCCTTCGACTCGCCACTCCCCTGGTTGCGCCGCCGCATTCACCGGCAGAAACGGCACAGGATTCGATATTGCGCCCTGCCCTGCATCGGATCGCCGAAACAGAAAGGCGCCGGGACCTGGTCGATCTTCGGCCGCGGAGAACAGA
The DNA here is from genome assembly GCA_035306485.1 of Burkholderiaceae bacterium. GTDB lineage: Bacteria > Pseudomonadota > Gammaproteobacteria > Burkholderiales > Burkholderiaceae_B > Yanghanlia. The sequence continues at coordinate 5,771 of DATGNX010000026.1, read as the reverse complement.
TGATTCACTGCGGCCACCATTCCGGGCGTTGAACGGTGATTGCTTCCAAGGGTGTAGAGCCGTCCCGCGCAATCTTGGCGGGCCGCCAGATACGCGTGAATGTCCGCACCACGAAAACGGTAGATTGCCTGCTTCGGATCGCCAATCAAGGCAAGAAGTGATCCGGCATCGTTGGAAGATACGTTGTATATACGGTCGAACAATCGGTACTGTACAGGGTTCGTGTCCTGAAACTCGTCGATCAAGGCGGCGGGGAATTGCGCCCGTATCGTTCTCGCCAATTTTTCTCCGTTAGGCCCGCCCAGTGCGGCGTCGAGTTGTTCAAGCAGCCCCCCGAAATCGAGCATGGCGCGCTGCTCCCGCAATTCGGCCACCCGCTGCTCCACCCAGCACGCTGCATGCGGGAAGATTCCCGTCGCGTCTGCGTCCCACGTCAGGATCTCATCGCGCAGACACGCCATGGCATCGAACGCCGGATGCCCCGGAGGATCGCCGTCCTTCCAGACCTCCGCCAAGCCCTCTGGCGTCAGTCGCGCCCACGCCGCTGATTTCAGCTCGAAAGGCAGACGCGCATCCGGCGCCTCCGCCCACGCGGCAAGCTTGTCCAGCCAATCGTTCCAATGGCTGATCTTCAGCTTGGCCTTGTTATAGCGGTTGGCATCATAGGCAGTCTGCAGATGCTCACGCATATCGGGTACCCATGCACGCCACTGCGCCTTACATGCCTCGCTGCGCTCACCGATACGCGCGAGGATGCCGGCCGGGGCATCCGGCGACCCGAAGTGCCCTACCTGGCTTAACCATCTGCGGTGCAGGATACTCGCCAGTCCGTCGCAGTCGGCACGGCTGCGCCAGTCGACTGCATGGGCGGCGATCACCTGAAGGACCCGCGCCAAATCCCGAGGCGGCAATGGTGCGATGAATAGACGCCAGTAGTCGCGCGTGGCCTCGGCCACCCGCTGCGCACTGTCGACGTCCATCTCCACCTCGAAGAGTCCGTCGCTGTCGAACGCATGTTCACGCAGCATGCGGTAGCACCAGGCATCGATGGTGGACACGGCCGCATCATCCATCCATTCGGCCGCGATCTGCAGCAAACGTGCACAGGCGGGCCACCGATCCGCTGGATACTCATCGCGCAGGCGGCGCAAGAATTCGTCGCCCTCATTGTCCTGAAGAAAGCACCCGGCAGCCTCGGTCAATCGCCGCCGGATGCGGTCACGCAATTCCTGTGTCGCCGCGCGGGTGAACGTCACTACCAGGATATCGGGAGGGGTCAGCGCGCGCTGCTCCGGCGGTACGCCGTGGCCGAGCACCAACCGCACATATAGGCTGGCGATGGTGTAAGTCTTGCCCGTGCCGGCACTGGCCTCGATCAGCCGACTGCCCCAAAGGGGAAAATCTAGCGTATCGAGGGGCACGGCCGGGCTGTCAGCCGTGAGCTTCACCGCCGTCATTCCGCCTCCTTGTTGCGCAAAGCCATGAACAACGGGCCATACAGTTCAAGCGCCCAGTAGACCAGCTCGCCATCGGCATAAAGAGATTCCAACGTTGGATATGCCCGCACCTCGTAACGCGCATCACGGCGGCCGGCTTGATTCCAGGTGGCACCATGACATGAACGGATTTGCGCGGCGAGCTTCTCCGACACCAGAAGATCTTGCCAGGCTGCGGTGCCCGGCCTTGCCGAGGTGTCCGGTGGAATCGAAGTCAAGACGGGTCGCGCGAATTCGGCCTTGATAGGCAGCGGCCTGCGCATACCCTCTACCCAGGCCCTAAGCAGGGTGTCGAGCCAGGCACCCGCCTGTGCCGGCTCTACCGGCTGGAAACTCGCATGCCCCGCCGGGCTCAATACGGCGGTGGTCATAGAAGCCCCCGAGGCATTGGCGGCTAAGTGCTGCACCCAGTGGCCCACCAGTTTCTCGTCGCGCCATTGGCGGTCTCGCCCCTTGGTCAGTTGAGTCGCCTGCATTTCCAAGCGGAGCAATCCCCCGTCATCCCGGCAGCGTAAGCCTCCCAACCAACCAGCCAGGCCCGGCGTACCGACACAGGCATGCTGCAAATCCAGCGGCTCGTCCATGCTGTCCGGCCATTCGTCGAGCCAACGTTGATACTCGTCCATCATCGGTAGCAGCAGCTCGCGACTGCGTTCCACCTGCAGATGGCCGGCCCCGCCAAAGGCTAAATCTCCCCTGCGCAGCATGCGCTCCAGCGCCGCGTCGCAGGCAGCCATGGCGTCTGTACCTGTTTCCAGTGGGCGACGCACAGCGCGGATGAGCGCATCGTGCACTTGCCATGCGTCCAGCCCGTCCGGCACAAACGTTTCCTCGTCGGCGACCGCTTCCTCTTCTTCATAACGCACCTGCAGGCGCTGTCGGAAGAACTCTCTGACGGGGTGCTCAAGAAAGGCCTTCAACTCGGCGACCGACAGCGGTTCTTCGCGACCGGGAGGCGCCAGGGGCGCGTCTTCAGGCGCACACGACACTGCGTCGAACGTCGCGGACGATGCGCGCCATTCGCGGGCATAAGTGAAGAGCCTGGCTTCGGACGAATCGTCTTCAAAATAGGCCGGGCTGAACGCCTGCAGGGGATGCACAGTGGTGAGCTGCGCCAGCACGTCGGCGCCACCGTGCCCCGCCCATGCCGCGGAGAGATGATCTCGAAGCTGACCCACCAATACGGACGGCGGCCTTTCGGTGTTATCGACGATGCTACGGCCCACCCATGACAGATAGAAGCGGTCCCGGGCAGACAACAAGGCTTCAAGGAATAGGTAGCGGTCGTCGTCGCGTCGAGAGCGGTCGCCCGGCCGGTAATCTTTTTCCATCAGGTCGAAGTGCGCCGGTGTGCGCGGGCGAGGATAATCGCCGTCGTTCATTCCCAGTAAGCACACCAGGCGGAAAGGAATGGCACGCATGGGCATAAGGGTGGCGAAGGTCACTGCTGCACTGGTGAAGCGCTGCGCCATCCCGGCTGCGCGCAGGCTAGCCATCCAGTGCCGACTCACCACGGCGAGTGTCAGATTCTCGTCGAAACCGGCTGCCTCGCAGTCCGCGTGCCAGGCGTCCAGGGCATGATTCAATTGCTCGATGGTATAGCCGGAAAGCTCGTCGGGCGCGTCGAGGAAATCGGACAGCAGGCTGCGCAGGCGCTCCACCCATTGTTCCGGAGGCGCGGGCTGCGCAAGCAAACGCGAGTAACGGAGCATGCGTTCCAGAATTAGGGCCAGCGTGCCCACCAGCCCCGCTTCCAGCCCGGCAATATCGCCGTACGGCGCAATGCCGTTCCAGTCTTCCACGTCGCCGGTGGCATAACCCAGCAACATGCGCCGCAGGCCGAACATCCACGTATGCATGTCAGCCAGCTCCGGTACGATCGGCAGGCCCAGGGCTCCCCGGTGCTCGGCGTCCAGGCCCCAACGAACGTTGGCACCTTCGATCCAGTCCCGCAGTACGACGATGTCTTCTTCCTGCAAGCCGTAGCGTTGGCGTACGGCCGCGATGTCGAGCAAGTCCAGCATATCCCCAACACTCATACGGGCATGCGGCAAGGCCAACAGGCGTTCGACGGCATCCGCCACGGTATTCACCTTTCCGGGCCCCCGATCAACGATGAAATACGGCAGATACCGGGGATCTTCGGGACCGTGCAGGCCAAACACCGCCTCGATATGCGGTGCATAGCGCTCGATGTCCGGCACCATCACAATCACGTCATCCGGCTGCAAGGTGTGATCGGCATCGAAGGCGGCGAGCAAATGGTCGTGCAGGATCTCGACTTCCCGCAAAGCGCTGTGGGCAATGTGAAAACACAGAGACTGGTCGTCGGGAGCCACTGTGCGCGCCTCCGAGCGGATCTCGGGTAAGGAACGCAGGCTGCGGATATCGTCCTGTAGCTTGCCCAGTACGGAATCCGATTCGACGCCGACGAACGCCGGCGCCACGTTGAAACCCGCGAATGCAGAGCCCGGCCGGCGCGTGCATTCATCTTCCAGTTCTTCCAGTAAAGCAATGTAGTCCCGCCCCTGCCGGCCCCACGAGGCAAGTAGCGGGTGGGCATGGGCGTGCAGCTCGTCCTCGGTGATCTCTGCCGGCATCCCCGGCCGAAGTTGCTGGTGCCGCCGGACCTTGCGCAATAACGAACGGCCCTCGACGATGTCGGCCCAATGAAACTCGCAAGGGTTGTGCACACACACCAACACTTGCGTCCAGGCCGACGCCTCGACCAGCGCCTCCAGCGTCTGCCTAGGCAGGGAACTGACCCCGAAAATCACGATGCGGCGCGGCAGAGCCGGCCTTCCCGCAGTAGACGGCCAATTACGCAAGGTGTGGACGAAGTGCTCATGAACGGCCGAACGGGCCGAGCTTTCGGCCTCGGGGCCGACATCGGCGACCAGCGCGCGCCAGAGCGCCGCTTGCCACTGCTGGTCCGCATCGAGCGGCCGGGCACCGCCCGCGGTACGCAACACATCGTCGCCGGCCGCCCAATCCGCGAGCCAGTCGGCGCGATACACCTGATACTGGTCGAAGAGGTCTGCCAGGCGCTCGGCAAGCTGGTGCCGCTTGCGCAAGTCCGCATCGTCGCGCAAGAAGTGCAACAAGGGCTGGTAGACGTCGCTGGCTTCCAGTTCGCCCAATACGCGCATCAGCCGCCAGACCAAAGGCTGTTCATCCAAGGGCGAAAATTCGGGCACGGCCTCTACACCCAGCACGCTGCGGTAAAGGCTCCACATCAGGCGTGACGGCATGGGAGTGTCCAGTGCCGCGGCAATGCCGGCGCCACCCTCTCGCTCCGAACGGGCCAGCGTACTGCGCAGCCACTGGGCAATGCCGTTGCTCTGCACCGCAATAATGTCGGTCTCCAGCGGTGCGAGCGGATGCGACCCCAACCACTGCACCAGGCCATCACGCAGGACCTCCATCCTGTTCGAATGCAGGATGATCATGCCGGGCTCGATGACGGGAACGGGATGGCGAGGACTCAATACGGCTCCTGTGGGTTCAAAAAAAACCAGGATGCTGCGGCTTACATGCAACCACGACGGCAAGCACACACTGCTACATTCTGCCATCCGCAGCCTTGCGCCGAAGAACGTCGCTCAATATGAGTCAGCCCGTTACCCCGTCTGTCCTGTCCATGTCATTGCAGGAGCCCGCTAGACCGGCCTCCAACGACACGTCGCTTGATAACCCCTGCCTGAGCTGTGGCGCCTGTTGCGCCCACTTCCGGGTGTCGTTCTATTGTGGCGAAATCGCAGATGGCGGCGGGGGGATCGTACCACCTGAGCTGGTAACACAGGTAGGCCCGCTACGGGCCGCGATGAAGGGAACGGAATACGGAAACGGGCGCTGCGTCGCCCTGCGCGGCGAAATTGGAACGGAAGGCGTGCACTGCAGCATCTATGCGCAGCGCCCCGGCCCCTGCCGTGAATTCGAGCCGTGGCTGCAAGACGGCAGCCCCGAACCGGACTGCCAGCGCGTCCGCGCGCGCTTCGGCCTGCCCCCATTGCCCCCGCTGTATCCCGAGGACATCGACCCGCCCGCCCACGCGGCGTAACGCGCGGGTAGACGCGGGGTGTATCAGGCCAGGGGGTTGCGCAAGCGGATCCGGGGCGTCGCAAGCAGGTTGGCCACTACGCGGCCGGGGCGCAGCACATCCATATCGAGTGCGTCCAACGTATTTTTCACCAGCAAGCCCAGTTCTGTGTCGCCTTCCATAACCAGCCGGCGACTGAAGAATAAGGTGTCCGGGTCCTCGCCCCGCTGGATCAA
>DATGNX010000025.1:0-3197 GCA_035306485.1 Burkholderiaceae bacterium | reverse complement strand
TGCTGGCGCTGATTGCGGGCGCACGCCGTATACAAACAGGCAGTGTGCACGTGCTGGGCGGCGACATGGCCGACAAGCGCGACCGAAATCGCAACTGTCCGCGTATCGCGTACATGCCTCAGGGCTTGGGCAAGAATCTGTACCCTACCCTGTCGGTCGAGGAGAACCTCCAGTTCTTCGGCCGCCTGTTTGGTCACGACCCGGCCGAGAGACGCCGCCGTATCGACGATCTGACTGGCAGCACCGGTCTACATCCCTTCCTACAGCGCCCGGCGGGCAAGCTCTCGGGCGGCATGAAGCAGAAACTGGGATTGTGCTGCGCCCTCATCCACGACCCCGATCTGTTGATTCTGGATGAACCCACCACCGGCGTGGACCCCCTGGCTCGCGCGCAGTTCTGGGATCTGATTGCGCGCATACGCCTGGACCGGCCTGGCATGAGCGTATTAGTCGCCACGGCCTACATGGACGAAGCACAACGCTTCGATTGGCTGGTGGCCATGGACGATGGCCGCATCCTGGCTACGGGTAGTCCGCAAGAATTGCTGGAACGCGGCCAGGCCGACACGCTGGAGACCGCCTTCGTGGCCATGCTGCCCGAAGAACGCAAGCATCACCACGAACCCGTGGTCATCCCACCGCTTGAAAACGGCGGCGACGACGACTTCGCCATTGAAGCCGAGGGCCTCACCATGCGCTTCGGCGACTTCGTCGCAGTGGACCATGTGAGTTTTCGCATTCGGCGCGGGGAGATATTCGGCTTCCTCGGCTCCAACGGCTGCGGCAAGTCCACCACGATGAAGATGCTGACGGGCCTGCTTCCCGCGACTGAAGGCCGCGCGTGGCTCTTCGGCAAGGAAATCGACCCACGCGACATGGAGACCCGAGCCCGCGTGGGCTACATGTCGCAGTCGTTTTCGCTCTACGGCGAGCTCACCGTTCATCAGAATCTGTTGCTGCATGCACGGCTATTCCACGTCCCGGTCGAGGAACGGGCGGCACGGGTCGCCGAAATGTTGGAACGATTCGAGCTGGACGACGTGCGAGACGCCCTGCCTGCCAAGCTGCCGCTGGGCATACGCCAGCGTCTGTCGCTGGCTGTGGCCATGGTCCATCGGCCCGAGATCCTTATTCTCGACGAGCCCACTTCCGGCGTGGACCCGGTCGCGCGCGACGCATTCTGGCGGCATCTCATCACGCTTTCGCGTCGCGACAAGGTCACGATCTTCATTTCCACCCATTTCATGAACGAAGCCGAGCGTTGCGATCGCATGTCGATGATGCACGCGGGCAAGGTGTTGGACAGCGATCAGCCTGCGGCTTTGGTAAAGAAACGCGGCGCGCGCAACCTCGAAGAGGCTTTCATTGGCTACCTGTTGGAAGCGAGCTCGGCAGATTCGACCGCAGCAGAAGCGCCGGCGCATTCTACGTCGACAGTCGCCACAGCCCGCAATGTCAACGCGGCCCAAACGACCGAGCACCATCGGCCCTTCGTACTTGGCCGCCTGCTCAGTTACTGCTGGCGCGAATCTCTGGAACTGCGGCGCGATCCGATTCGCGCCACGCTGGCGCTGGCCGGCTCGCTGATCCTGATGCTGGTGATCGGCTTCGGTATCAGTCTGGATGTAGAAGACCTTCAATACGCCGTTCTGGATCGCGACCAGACCACACTCAGCCACAGCTATACGCTGAGCCTGTCGGGTTCACGCTATTTCATTGAACGGCCGCCGATACGCGACTACGAAGACCTGGACCGGCGCATGCGCAGCGGCGAACTGGCACTGGCCATCGAGATTCCGTCCGGCTTCGGACGCGACATCAAGCGGGGCACGCCGGTGCAGGTAGGCGCCTGGGTGGACGGGGCCATGCCCATGCGCGCCGAAACCTTGCGTGGTTATGTTGAGGGCATCCACCAACACTGGCTGGCCCAGACCTTTCCGGCACTGGCGCACGCGGCCACACCTTTCAGTCTGGAAACGCGCTTTCGCTACAACCCCGACGTGCGCAGCCTGCCCGCCATGGTGCCGGCCGTCATCCCCCTTCTACTTATGATGCTGCCGGCCATGCTCTCCGCCTTGTCCGTCGTCCGGGAAAAGGAGCTAGGCTCGATCACCAATTTGTATGTCACGCCGGTCACGCGCAGCGAATTCCTGTTGGGCAAGCAATTGCCCTACATTGGTCTGGCCATGGTGAATTATCTGGCCATGTCCCTTTTGGCCGTCACCGTCTTTGGTGTGCCCATTACCGGCAGCTTCATCGCACTGACGCTCGCCACCCTGATCTACGTGATCTGCTCCACGGGCATGGGTCTCTTGTTCTCTGCTCTCACGCGTAGCCAGATCGCCGCGCTGTTCCTGACCATGATCGGTACCCTACTACCCGCAGTCCAGTTTGCCGGACTGATGAACCCGGTGTCCGCCCTGGAAGGCATCGGCAGGCTGATTGGCGACACCTACCCCGCCACCTATATGTTCATCATCAGTCGGGGCGTCTTCAACAAGGCGCTGGGGCTCGCCGATCTGGCGCCCTACTTCGTGCCGCTGCTGGTCGCCATCCCCGTCATCCTGGGCCTCGCCATCGTGACGCTCAAGAAGCAGGAGGTCTGAGGTGAAGCGGGCGCTATTGAACATCTGGCGACTGGGCACCAAGGAACTCTGGAGCCTCTGGCGCGAGCCCGTCATGCTCGTGCTGATCGTCTATCTATTCACCGTTGCGCTGTATTCTGCGGCCACCGCCATGCCGGAAACTTTGCACAATTCGGTGATCGCGATCGTCGATGAAGACCGCTCACCCCTGTCGGCCCGAATCGCCTCCGCGTTCTACCCGCCGCACTTCCGCCCGCCGGTCATGGCTTCACAACCCGAGATTGATCCCGGCATGGACTCGGGGGAATTCACCTTTGCTCTCACCATCCCGTCCGGCTTCCAGCGCGACGTCTTGCGCGGTAGCCGCAACGCCGAGATCCAGTTGAACGTGGACGCCACCCGCATGTCTCAGGCTTTCACCGGCAGCGGCTACATACAGCGCATCGTGACGGAGGAGGTGAACGAGTTCGTCAACCGCCATCGGGGGGCAGAAGCGCCTCCCGTCGAACTCGCACTGCGTACGCGGTTCAATCCCACACTGGAGCGGGCATGGTTCGGCAGCATCATGGAAATGGTCAATTCGATCACCATGCTCTCCATTGTCCTGACGGG
>DATGNX010000024.1:0-2169 GCA_035306485.1 Burkholderiaceae bacterium | reverse complement strand
CTGAACACCTATCCCCAGCCGGACGCCTGGCAAACCTGGCGCGAAGCGATGGACAGGGCGGCCGCTTCCGGTGTGGATGCCGTGATCGTGGCCGATCCGGGCCTGATGGCCTATGCCGCACGCACACATCCGCAGTTGCGCCTGCATCTCTCGGTCCAAGGCTCCGCCACCAATTACGAAGCCATCAATTTCTATCACGAGCATTTCGGCATCCAGCGGGCCGTGTTACCTCGTGTTCTGTCCATCAACCAGGTGGAGCAAGTCACGGAAAAGACGCCCGTCGAAATCGAAGTCTTCGGTTTCGGCAGCTTGTGCGTCATGGTCGAGGGCCGCTGCGCGCTGTCGTCATACACGACCGGGGAGTCTCCCAATACTCATGGCGTTTGCTCGCCCGCGCGCCATGTCCGTTGGCAGCAGACGCCACAGGGTCTCGAGTCGCGGCTCAATGGCGTGCTGATCGACCGCTATGCAGACGACGAGAATGCGGGTTATCCGACGCTCTGCAAGGGCCGTTTCGATGTGGCCGGCGAAAACTATTACGCCTTGGAAGAACCCACCAGCCTCAACACGCTGGAGCTGCTCCCCAAGCTCATGTCGATGGGCGTGAAGGCGGTGAAGATCGAGGGCCGGCAACGCAGCCCGGCCTATGTCGCCCAGGTCACCCGCGTCTGGCGCCAGGCGATCGACCAGGCGCAGGCGAACGCAGCGCGCTACTCGGTGCATCCGTCCTGGTCGGCGGAGCTGGCCAAAGTCGCCGAAGGGCAGCAGCAGACGTTGGGCGCCTATCACCGGCCCTGGAAGTAGGGCGTCTTACCGGAAGAATGAGGAAACCATGAAGATCGCTCTTGGGCCTTTGCAATACTACTGGCCGCGCGTCGCGACGCTGCAGTTCTATGAGTCTGTCCGTGAATGGCCAGTGGACATCGTCTACTTGGGGGAAACGGTCTGTTCGCGACGTCACGAACTGAGGCTCCCCGACTGGTTGGAAGTAGCCGACATGCTGTCGGACGCGGGCAAGGAGGTGGTGCTTTCCACCCAGGTGCTGCTGGAATCGGGTGTTGAGCTGAATACCATGCGCAAAGTCGTGGACAATGGCCGCTACGCGGTGGAAGCCAATGACATGGGCGCTGTGCGCTGCCTGAATGGACAGCCATTCATCGGCGGCCCCTACCTGAACGTGTACAACCGGCCGACGCTGGAACTGATCGCCGCTGCGGGCGCCAGCCGGTGGGTTATGCCGCTGGAAATGAGCCGCGACGGTCTGCGACAGCTGCAGAAGGATCGCCCCGAAGGCATGGAGACGGAAGTTTTCGCCTATGGCCGCATGCCGCTGGCCTATTCGGCTCGCTGCTTCACCGCCCGCAATCGCAATCTGCCTAAAGACAACTGCCAGTACGTTTGTATGGATCACCCTGACGGGCTGCTAATGCAGACGCGCGAGGCGCAGAACTTCCTGACTATCAACGGCATCCAGACGCAGTCCGCACTGGTTCACACTCTGATTCATGAGCTGGACGAACTTTCCGCCATGGGCGTCGACGTCATTCGGCTTAGCCCGCAATCCCAGCATATGGAGGACGTGGTGCGGGGCTTCAGGGCCGTGCTGGAAGGCGAGCAGCCTGCGGCGGTCGTGCATACACAACTGGAGCCGCGCATGCCGGCGGGGGCCTGCAATGGGTATTGGCATGGCCGTCCCGGACTGGAGATGGTAATGCCGCAAACTGAAGGAGTGTGAGCATGGCCAACATCGAGAAATTCCGCATTCCCACGCCGGTGGGCCGCTTGTTGGGCATGTTGCCCAAGCGCCCCGGCTCCCAGCTATTCGTGACAGGACTCAATCTGACCTTGGCGCCACACCTGCCGGTGGACACGTGCGCCATGCTGGAAGGGCGCTCTCTGCGAATTGAAGTCGCCGATGCCGGTATGCGCTTCGATTACACCTGGCGCGCCAACGCTTTTCGTGCCGCCGATCATGGTGCGCAGACGCCGGACCTCACGATCCGGGCCGACGCCTGGGACTTCCACCAGTTGATCCAGCGGGGCGAGGACCCGGACACCTTATTCTTCAGTCGCCGGCTGGTTATGGAAGGCGACACAGAACTGGGCTTGCTGGTGAAAAATACGTTGGACGCACTCGATATGGATGTGCTGCGCCCCGGCCGCGTAGTG
>DATGNX010000023.1:0-13978 GCA_035306485.1 Burkholderiaceae bacterium | reverse complement strand
GGTCGTCAAGAAGCGCACAGCTGCCCCCGATCCGTTGGCCATTGAGCTCCACCTTGGCCCCGAAAGCATACTGGGCGCCCCCGGCAGTCGGGCGGCGCCCGTTGAACCCGTCAAGCCCCAGGGCGGCCCTTACCCGCCTGTCGACGCCTCTTCCTCCGATTCAGCAACCGGGAAGCCATGACTACGCATCTGAAATCTTGCATCTTTTGGCACCAGGGCCTGTTCCTGGAACCGCAACACTTCCAGCACCAGGATAGGGCGCTGGAAGCGCTGCTTTCCCGACACTTGGCGCTGACCTCGCCGTGGTCATGGGGCTTCGGTGCATTGCTTTTCGACGAGTCGGCATTGCATGCCCGCAGCCTGAGTGTCCGGCAACTGGCGGTGCGTTGGCAGGATGGCGCGTTCACGGAGTTCCCCGGTAATGCCCGCGTGGAGTCCCGCCGTTTCGAGTTGACCGACTTCGCGCAAGGGCCACGCACGGCGTACCTAGGCTTGCGTCGCCTGGTCGAGAACGAAGCGAATGTATTGCGCTACGAAAAGATCGAGGAAGTCGCCCAAAGCCGATCGCGTTACGCCGCGCTCGCCGACCCGCAGCCAATGCCGGACCTCTATTCCGCCGGCGCAGAGGGCCGCGTCGCGGTCATGGACTACGTGCTGAGAATCTTCTGGGAAGACGAGATCGAGCATCTCGGCGATTACGAGCTCATGCCGCTGGTGCGCCTGGAGCAGGATGGCGAGACCGTGCGGCCCGTGGCGGACTTCACACCGCCGTGCATGAATCTGGCAGCCGCCCCGCAACTCCAACGCCTGCTGAATGAGCTGCGCGACGAAGTGATAGGCCGGGCGCGTCAACTGGAAGTCTTCAAGCGGCCGCTGAGCCTGCGCGATCAGGAAAGCGATGCGTCGGAACTCGGCACGATCCTGGCGCTGTCGGTGCTGAACCGGTATGGGGCGCAGTTGAATCATCTGATCGAAGGGCCGCATACTCACCCTTGGGAGGTGTACGGGTCATTACGCCAGCTGGTGGGCGAGCTGAGCACTTTCACCGAGTACTGCGACCTGCTCGGCGAGACGCGCGATAACCAGTCCTTGCTGAAGCCGTACGAGCATCTTAATCCCGCGGGGTCCTTCGAAAGCGTGCGGGCGCTGCTACTGCGGCTGCTCAACGAGATCACGCTCGGGCCGGAGATGTTCGTGCGCTTCGAGCGCGACGGAGCGGCCGACACCTTGTACCGCGCCGAGCTGCCGGGCAACTTCTTCGGGCCGCGTCACCGCCACTATCTCATGCTTCGTAGCGGGCTCGAACCGTCGCAGGCTACGGAACTCATGATGTTGGAAGGCAAGCTGGCCACCCCGGGAAGCATCGAGATGATCGTGAACCGGGCGCTGCCGGGCCTGGAGCTGATTCCCATGCAGACGTTGCCGCCTGGCATGCCTCGGCGCAGCGGTGCAGCGTATTTCCGCGTGGAAAGCCAGTCCGCGCTCTGGGATGAAGTGCAGGCGGAAGGCCTGCTCGCCTTGTTCCTGCCCAATCCGCCCGAAGATCTTCGGGTGGAGCTGATCGTGACAAAGGGATAGTGATGCGTTTAGCCAGTTACTGGGTGCCTGAGATGGAATCCGCCTACACCGCCTTCCGGGAGGGCGGTGCCGATGTTGACAGCATCGCCGCCACCATTAAGGCATCGCTAGATCGCGTGAGCGAGCAGGCCCGGCGCGCGGGGTACACGCCCGAGCAAGTGAAGGAATCGCTGTACGCCATGGTGGCCTGGATCGACGAAATGGCAATGTCGCTGCAGTGGCCGGGCGCGGCAACGTGGCGGTTGTCGCCGCTGCAGCGGCATTACTTTTCCACCACGCGCGCGGGTGTGGGCTTCTTCGAGCGACTTGAGGCCCTTCCAGAAAACGAGACGGAAGTCCGCGAAGTCTACGCCCTCATGCTCGTGGCCGGTTTCCAGGGCGACTTCGCGCATCGCCCGGCAGAGGCTCTACAGGGGTTCCGGGGCGATCTGCTGGATCGTGTGGCGCAGGAAATCGGCATGGCTCCTTTTGCCGCTGGCTATCCCTTGTTTCCCGAGGCCTATGCGCCGCGCGGATCAGCACGGCCGCGGCGGGCGGGGCCGTCCGCGGCACTCTTACTGACTCTCCTCGTGCCGGTCGCGCTGCTGGTGATTCTGTACATGTATTTGAATGCTCAGCTGATGAGCGAGTTGGCAGAACTGATCACACCCCTAACTGAGGGGTTCTAAGGCCATGACTAAGAAGTTGTTGGGTGTACTTGGGTGGACGTTGGGGCTGCTGATATTGGCCCTGGCGTGCTGGCTGGCAGGTGTGGTGCTCGGCTGGGCGCTGTGGCAATCGGTCGCCCTTTTCCTGGGGGTGATCGTCGCGGGCCTAGTGCTGGCTTGGTTGCGTCGCCGCTGGCATGCATGGAGCCTGCGTCGTAGGCTGGCCCGCCCGACGACGGCTACGGTTCACAACACGGCACAGCTGGACGCCGATTGGCGAGCCGGGATGTTGGCACTGCGCCAGTCTCGCCTGTCGCGCTTTGGATCGCCGCTGTACGTGCTGCCGTGGTTCCTGGCACTGGGTCCGGACGATAACGCACGTTCCGCCATGCTGCGTCGGGCAGCAGCCCGCGAACCGGTTTCGGCCGGGGGTGACGAGCAACCCGCCTTGCAGTGGTGGCTGCTGCCGGGGGTGGTCATGCTCGACCCTGCCGCTACCTCTGCGCCGGAAGTCATCGCTCCCGCTGCGCCGGGCTGGAAGCGCATGCTGCACTGGATGATGCGTACACGGCGTCGCGAACCATTGAACGGACTGGTGCTTTACTTCAGCAGCAGCTGGCTGATGGAGTCCGGCGATGCAGAACTGGCCGACGTCGGCCAGGTGTTGCGACAGCGTGTCGACGAGATGGTCCGCGTGTACAACGCAAGGGTGCCGATCTATATCGTGCTGAGCCACTGCGAATCGTTGAAGGGATTCTCGGCGTGGGCGGGCTCGCTGGCCGATGGCGCAGAAACGCAGGCCATGGGCTATCTGCACAAGGGCCGGTTCGAAGGCGTAGGCGAATTCCTGAGCGACGCCTTCGCGCATATCGTGGGCCGTATGGGGCAGTTGCGCATTCTGCAGGGCCGGCACGCACAGCCCGCGGCCGAAGTCTTCGGCCTGCCGGAGCGCCTGCTGGCGCTGTCCGGGCGACTCGACAAAGTGTTGCGTCCCGCCTTCCAGGCCACCCCTTATTCGGAAACGCCCTTGCTGCGCGGGCTGTATCTGACCGGCAGGCGTTCCGGCGTTTCGGTACATCAGGCCGATTGGTTCAGCGAGGGTTTGCTGAACGACGTGCTGCCGTCACAACGCGAAGCTTGGGAACCGGTGGAACGCTTGCGGCACTGGCGTCGCATGTTGCGGCACTCCGCTGTGGTTGCCTGGCTGGTGCTGTGTGCAGTGGCCGGTGCCTTCATGGTGCATACGGCGCAGACAGCCAAGGATCAACTGCGTTTCGCCGCCACCGACGCGGCGAAGACTGCCGTCGACTTTTCCGGTGGCCTGTCGTCCGATTTGCATGCGCTCAAGGCGGTCCGCCACGCGGTGGAGTCTCTGGAGGCGCGGCCGGAGTGGCAGCGTGCCTGGATGCCGTTCCAGCACCACGTGAATGACGCCGAAGCGCGTCTGCAAAAGGCCTATGCCGACGCTTTTCACCAGGAAGTATTGCTGGCCAACCTGAATCCTGTGCTCGTAAAAGTATTGTCCGAGCCCCAGGCCGGGCAGGCGGACCTGGCCACCGTTGCACTGGCTCAGAACCTCGTACGACGCATCAATTTGCTGGAGGCGCGGCTAGCCGATCAGGATCTGGACAGCCTGCCTGCACCGGGGACCGAGCTGGAAGGCCTGATGTCTGTCGTCCAGAAGGGCACGCTCAGCCCGCTAGATGCTCTGCTGCTGGGCGATATGTATCGCGACTACTTGGACTGGCAGACCAATACCGATCTGTTGGTGGATGAGCGCAGGGCACTACAGAAGGCGCTTAGTACGCTGGGCCTGTCAGCGCGGCCGATCCAGTGGGTCCACGTCTGGACCTCCATGCAGCCCAAACTGCAGCCCATGCGCATTGCGGACTTCTGGGATCTAGCCGATTACAGCGATCTTCCCGAAGTGCCGTCCGCGATGACGCTCGAAGGCCGGCGCGCGGTCCTTTCATTCTTGAAGGAACTGGCCCAGGCCAGCGATGATCCCCAGGCCTGGGCGGAGCGGCAGGCGCAGTACGAACAGCTGTTCATCGACGATGGGCTGCAACGCTGGTATGCGTTTTCGGACGCCTTCGTGTATGCGCACGATCTCATGGCCGATGCCACATCGCGCCGTACCGTGCTGTCTTCCCTGTTGACGCCTACGGACCCCTATCGGCGATACATGAGCCTGTTGGCCGAGCTGGCGGGTTCGCTTCGCGCCGACGTGCGGCCCGTGTGGCTCGAACAGGCGCAGCGGCTCGATAAGCTTGCGCGACTCGTGCAGCTGCCCGACGCCAATAATCAGGCCACCAACGTGGCGACCTCCAAGCTCAGTACGCTTCAGAGCCTGAAGGTGGTGCAGGACTTCGGTGGCGATGTGATTAAGGCGCTGCCGGGAGGCCAGGCGATCAAGGACGGCATTACCAGCTTGAGTACCGATCAGCAGGCACTGGGACACTTGCAGGATTATCAAAAGGGTGTGCGCTCCACCACCTTGCTGCTGCAGCAGGGCGACGGCAATGCCATGGCCGCCGCCGTGCAGATCTGGTCGTATGGGCATGATCCGCAGGTGAAGGACGTGCCCATGGTCGACGCCTACGATGCGATGGAGGCGTTGAAGGCCCTGTATTCTGCCTCCAACGATCCCCGAGAGGTCATCGTCTGGCAGGTGGCCGGCGGGGCAATGATGTTCTCGCTCGACTACGCGGCGCGTGCCGCCGCCTGCGGCTTGCAGCGAAACTGGCAGGCGAACGTGTTGGGAGCCGTCAGTGGCGTGACGGATAAGCAGCTTGCCGACAGTTTGCTCTTCGGAGACAGCGGGCAGGTCAACGCCTTCTTGGATGGCGACGTGAAGCACTTCGTGACTCGGGAGGGTGTGCGGTATGCCGCCCGCGAGGCGTTGGGCGATACGGTTCCCTTCAGCGGCCAGTTCTATGGGTTTGCCAGCCAGGCGCAGCTGCGCAAGGCGTCCGTGGCCGGGCAACGACTGGCCGAGCAACGCAATCAGGAAGCGACTGCTGCCCTGAAGGAGCAAGCACAACAACTCGATGGCGAGATCGCCAAGCTGCAGGACATCAAGGGCAGCGTCACGCTCAGCACGCAACCTCCGCTCACCAATGCCGGCGCACGCCTACGGCCGGAGAGCATCACGCTGACCTTGCAATGCGCCAGCGGGCCCATCGTGCTGCAGAACATGAACTTCGCCAATAGCCAGGTCTTCCCCTGGTCCATGTCGACGTGCGCCGACACAGAGCTGGTGATCCGTTATCCCGGCTTTGAGCTGCGGCAGCAGTGGGGCGGGTCTCGCGGCTTCTACGATTTCCTGCAGGCGTTCGCCAGCGGCCAGCGACGCTATACGCCGGCGGACTTCCCAGCGCAATCGCAGGCAATGCGGCAGGCAGGTATCGAATGGCTTGATGTCACGTATCGGCAGCAGGGGCAGGAGAGCATCATCAAGGCCTTCAATGAGGCCACCAAGCTCGATGCCCAAGCGAAGGAGATCCAGGCCAAGCTCGATGCGATCCACCAGGCGGCGGCGACCGCGCCCGCCACTCAGGCCGTGTCGGGGCCCACCGCCTTGCCCGAACAGATTGTGATGGTCTGCATGGGCCCCACCCGCACAGCCAGCCGGGTACTCGAAAGTCCGGCTCAAGCGGAGCCCCAGGCAAAGTCGACGACCGGGAAGCCGGCTGCCGCTGCGGCCGCGACCAAGAAGCCGGCGGCAGCTTCGTCCAAAAAACCCGAGGCATCACCGCCGAAGAAGCCGGCGCTATCCTCCTCCACTGCCGCGGTGAAGCAGCCCACTCCACCCAAGCCGGGCACCTATTCGGTGCAAGTCGGTATCTTCAGTCACCCGGAAAAGGTACGCACCGCGCTGCAAAAGGCCAACTATCCCATCCAGGATGAGGCCATCACCATGCGTGGTAAGGATTACCGAAATATCCGTGTTCCCGGCTACAAGTCGCGCGAAGATGCGGCGGCCGCAGCGGAGAAGATCAGCCGGATGCTGAATCTGAAGGCGGTCGTGGTGGGGGAGGGGTAATCACGATAAGCGCGGGAACTGCATCCGGTCCGATTGCAACAACCGCGTTTTGTTCATAGGCCCGGCCGAGCGTCAGAACGTCTTCGTGTGCCATGTCGAAGACAAGGTACCCCGGCTCGGGCGGCCAATGGCCGTCCGGGTCGAGGCCGGCCGCGGGAAGCCGTCGGACACCCAGGGCATTGAGTTTTTCGCCCAGCTGGCTGTGACGTAAGGCATTTTCTTCCGCCGGTAACCGCTTGCTCTCGGGATTGAACGCTGTGATGAAATGGCTGTGTCGGGCGTGGTGCCGGGCATGAAGGCGCTGCAGTTCTACGCTGTGTTCGCCAATCCTGAAGTCCAGCTCGCCCTCGACGCGGTACAGTGCCTTGCTGTATGCCTGCAGCAATTCCTTGTCGATTTCGGGCATGATGAGGTTTCCTTGCGATAGGCGAACCAGCATACTTCACTTCCATGAGCCAGCCACCCGATTCCGACCTCACCGAAACTCGCATTCATAGCGAGTCCGTGTACGAAGGCAGTTTCCTTAAAGTCAGACGCGACACGGTGCGCCTTCCCAACGGTCGAGAAGGGACACGTGAATACATCGTTCATCCGGGAGCCGTGGTGGTCATCGGCTTCGTGGACGAGCAGCGCGTCGTGATGTTGCGTCAGTATCGATACCCGGTTCAGCGCGTCATCGTGGAGTTTCCCGCAGGGAAGCTGGATCCCGACGAAGCGCCGCTGGAATGCGCTCGGCGCGAACTGTTGGAGGAAACCGGTTATACGGCTTCAGAATGGATCCAGGTCGGCCAGATGCATCTGGCAGTGGGCTACTCGGACGAGGTGATCCATATCTTTGTGGCTCGCGGCCTCACTGCCGGCCCTAGGCAGCTGGACGAAGACGAGTTCCTGCACGTGGATCTGCTGCCGGTTGACAATGTGCTGGCGGCTTGTCGTTCCGGCGCCATCACCGATGCCAAGTCTCTTACTTGCGCTCTGTGGCTGCAGAATATCCACGAGGGTCGCTGGCAAGCGTAGTAGGCGCGATCCGCGGCACATGCTGCGCCATCAGCTCGGTCACCCAGTCCATGAACACGCGCAGCTTGGTGCTGACATGACGGTTCGGCGGATAGGCCAGATACATCGGCATGGGCGCCACGCTCCAGTCTTCAAAAAGCGGCACGAGTTCGCCGCGCTCAACGTGTGCCTTCGCCATGTAGGCCGGCACCCAAAGCACGCCCATGCCGGCCAGGCCCGCTGCGATATAGGCGTTGCCATCGTCCACGGCCAGGCTGTAGCGTCCTTTGACGGTCACCGTCTCGTGGCCACGCTGCATGCTGCGCGTAAGCACTTGGCGGGTGCGCGACCAGACGAAATTCACGATGCGATGACGGGGTGCTTCCAGATCGCGCGGGTGGGCGGGCGTTCCGACCGATGCCAGATAGGAGGGCGCGGCGTATACGCCGATGGGCAGGTCGCCGACATGCCGCGCGACCAGCGATAGATTGGTGATCTCCCCGCCGCGTATCACGCAGTCCACGTTCTCGTCGATCAGGTCTACGACACGGTCGCTTGCGCCCAGGTGTAGTTGAATATCCGGATACCTGGCATGGAAGTCGGGCAGGGCCGGCACAAGAATCTGGCTGGCCACGGGCGTGGGTACGTCAACGCGCAAGCGACCACGTGCGGAAGCCAAGGCGCTGGAGAGGCTGGTTTCGGCGTCGTCCAGGTCGGCCAGCAGTCGCTGCACTCTTTCGTAATAGGCCGCACCGTCGGCCGTTACGTTCACTTTGCGCGTGGTTCTATTGAGCAGTCGGACACGTAGGCGGGCTTCCAGTTGCTGCACCAATTGCGTCACGCTGGCCCGGCTCATGTGCAGCGTCTCGGCGGCTTTTGTGAAGCTGCCGGTCTCCACTACGCGGGCAAAGGCCTGCATGGCATCGATGCGGTCCATCCGAAGGCTCCGTGGTGATTGTTTGCCAATCCCAAACAATGTAGGCGGCGATTGCCAGTTTATCGTTGGTATCGGGATCCTTAAAGTGGACGGCATGAATAACGGGAGCCAAACGGCCCCAAATGACGGAGAGAATCCCATGACCCGACGTGACGTCGTATTCCCGCCTGCGCGCCAGGCTTTGTATGAGCGCAACCGCTATTCGCCGGCGGTGCGTTCCAATGGCTTCCTGTTCGTCTCAGGCCAAGTCGGCAGTCTCGAAGACGGTTCTCCCGAGCCTGAGCTGGAGCGACAGGTTAGCCAGGCATTCGACAATCTGAATGCCATCCTCGCGGCTGCCGGCTGCAGTTTTGAGGATGTGGTGGATGTCACGGTGTTCATGGTGGACCCGGAATCGCGGTTCGAGAGAATCTGGCAGGTGGTACCGGAATACTGGGGCGAGGCGCCGCATCCCACCCTCACGGCCGTCGGCGTCACATGGCTGTATGGATACGATTTCGAGATCAAGGTGATCGCGAAACTGCCGGAGGCCGATCGCGGCGGTTGATTACAATCCGTGAACGCAAGGACACGGAAACGGATGGAACGCCTGCAGCGCACTTTGGAAGCCCGCCAAGTCAGAATCTACTTCTGCGCAATCATCGTAGGAGGACTGGCTGGCATGCTGGTTCCAGGCACCAGCGCGCTGCAGGCAGCCATCAACCCCGTCCTGGCATTGATGCTCTTCGCCACGTTCATGCAGGTGCCGCTGGCGAGCGTGGGCAGCGCGTTGCGCGATCTACGGTTCATCGTCGCATTGGTGTTAACGAACTTCGTTTTGCTGCCCCTACTTGTCGCCGGATTGATCCAGTTCGCGCCCGACGATCCCATGCTGAAGCTGGCGGTGCTCATGGTGCTATTGGCGCCATGTGTCGATTATGTAATCACGTTCACGCACCTGGGGGGCGGGAATGCGCGTCTGCTGCTTGCAATGACACCGTTGCTCCTGGGCCTGCAGATGCTGTTGTTGCCCGCTTACCTATGGACGATGCTCGGTGACGAAGCGGCGGCAATGCTGCGAGCTGAACCCTATCTTCACGCTTTCGTATGGCTGATCGGCTTGCCGCTTCTGGCTGCGGCGGTGCTCCAGCGTCTGCGTAGGCGCTCGGTGGCGGGCAAGGCGTGGGCCCCGCTCGTTGACCTGCTGCCCGTGCCGGCTACGGCGCTGGTGTTGTTTATCGTTGTCGCTTCGGTCATGCCTCAAATCGGCCAAGCGCAGTCCGCCGCGCTTACGGCCTGGCCGATTTACGGGATGTATGGTCTTCTTGCGCCGCTGGCCGCCTGGGTCGTGGCGCGCGTATTGCGACTGGCGTCGCCCGCCGGGCGGGCGCTGGGTTTCTCTGCCGCGTATCGGAACTCGCTCGTCATACTGCCACTGGCTTTCGCTGTGCCGGGGGGAGTGCCGCTAGTTCCTGCGGTCATACTCACTCAGACCATCACGGAACTCTTGTTCCTGCCGCTGTACTTGAGGGTGATGCCACGCGCGTGGTCGTAAACTCAGGGACATGCCCGAAGAAAATCGTCAGTCCAGGCTCCGTTGCGAGCAGTGCCTGCGTCCCGAATCGCACTGCCTGTGCGCCTATATTCCCCGTATCGAGAACCGCACGCGCGTAGTGGTGTTGCAGCACCCCGACGAGGCCAAACACCCACTGAATACGGCGCGCCTTGCTGTGCTGGGCCTGTGTCGGGCGGAGTTGCGGGTCGGCACGGTCTTTCCAGATTTGGCAGACATGATCGGTGCCGTCGATGTCGCCCGCTTGCTGTTTCCGACCAGAGACGGTGAGCCCGAAGCGCCATTGTCGCCACTGCCGTCCGATGCGTCGGCCTTACTGATCGTGCCCGATGGAACCTGGCGCAAGGCGCGTCAGCTGGTACGTCTGAATCCTGCGCTGCAGAGTTTGCCGCGCGTCAGTTTGCCGGCCGGTGACGCGTCGGCATATCGGGTACGCAAGGCGACAGAGGTCGCTGCGGTCGCCACGATCGAAGCGATTGAGCGTGCGTTGTCGGTGTTGGAGCCTGGGCGGGATTTCTCGCCACTGCTAGCGCCGTTCCACGCCATGGTTCAAGGGCAGATCGACGCGATGGGAGAAGAGGTATACCGGCGCAATCATGCGCCGGGTTCGAGCAACATTAGTGGGTGATCTGCGTGCCGAGCACTTTCAGAAACTGCGACATCCAGGCCGGATGAGCAGGCCATGCCGGTGCAGTGACAAGATTGCCGTCCGTCACCGCTTCGTCAATGCCGATGTCCGCATACCGGCCGCCGGCTAGCGTCACATCCGGCGAGCAGGCGGGGTAGGCAGAGCAGTGGCGATCCTTCAGGACACCTGCTGCCGCCAGTAGCTGGGCGCCGTGGCACACCGCCGCTACCGGCTTGTTCGCCTCGAAGAAATGGCGCACCATCTGGATGACCTTGTCGTTCAGGCGCAGATATTCCGGACCGCGCCCGCCTGGGATGACCAGCGCGTCGTAGTCTTCCGCGTTGATCTCGTCGAAGGTCGCATTCAATGCGAAGTTGTGTCCACGTTTCTCGGAATAGGTCTGGTCACCTTCGAAATCGTGAATCGCCGTGGCGATCTTGTCTCCCGCCTTCTTGTCCGGACACACGGCATCCACGCGGTGGCCCACCGTGAGCAGTGTCTGGAACGGGACCATGGTTTCGTAGTCTTCGCAATAATCGCCACAGATCATCAGGATCTTCTTTGCCACAGCATTCTCCTTTGGTTGCGCCGCCGCGAGGCATGAACACGTCATGGCTCGCGGCATGCAGGTAGAGGTCTTGCGCCAGCGAAGTCATCTTAATGCTCGCCGTGCAGGGCGACAAGCCGCCGATTGACGGCCTGGTGGCAGGCTAGTCGACTGCGGAATCACCCTCCGGTTCCAGAACGTCCCTCTTTGCGCAGGGCGCCCAGGATCTCGTCGTTGTGTTCACCCAGAATGGGCGGCGGGATCACGCGAGTGCTGCGTTCACCATCGAACGATACCGGCGGACGCACCGTGCGGAATTCCCCCATCGTTTGGTGCTGCGCCGAAACCAGGATCTCCAGATGCCGGGCTTGAGGGTCCTCCAGGGCTTCGCTGGGGTCATACATGGGCGCGTGCGGCACGTCTTCGGCTTCAAGCCGGTGACACCATTCCTCGCGGCTACGCTGGGCGAAGATCGGTCCAAGAGTCTCGATCAACGCTTCCTGGTTCGCGATGCGGCCGTCGCGGTCGGCGAAGCGAGGGTCGTCGAATAAAGTAGTGCGCTCGATGGCGCGGGCAAGGCCCTGCCAGAACTTCTCGGGCGAGGACATGTGCAGCGCCAGCCATTTTCCGTCGCCGCATTCCATGACGTACGACTGCGAAACGCGCGGGCGGCTGTAGGGCCCCATGACTTCGCCAGCGGAGTAGTAATGGGTGAAGGCGTCCAGGTTGAAGTGGGTCATGGCTTCCAGCATGGAGACTTCCACCTTCCGGCCGACGCCTGTCTGATTGCGCTCGTACAGGGCGCCCAATATGCCGTAAGCGGCGTAGAAGCCCGTGATCGAATCAGCCAGGGCGGGCCCCACCACGCGCGGATTTTCCGGGTTGATGAGCAGGCCTAAAAAGCCGCTCGCCGCCTGGGCGACGGAGTCGTAGGCGGGGCGGCCGGCTGCCGGGCCGGTGGGGCCGAAGCCGCTGATTGAGCAATAAATCAGACGGGGGTTGATCTTCCGCAGGCGTTCTTCGCCAACATTCAGTCGCTCCGCGGCTCCCGGTCGGAAGTTCTGGATATAGACGTCTGCCGTGCGGATCAGCTCATCGAACGCCGCCAGGTCGTCGGGGTCCTTGGTATTGAGCGTGATGCTGCGTTTGTTGCGGTTGTAGGTCTGGAAATGCGGGCTGTACAGGCCGCCCTTGAAGGCGCGAAAAGGGTCGCCTGATCCGGGCTGCTCGACTTTTACGACGTCGGCGCCCAGGTCGCCCAGCAGCATGCCCGCCGCGGGGCCGGTGATGAAGGTCCCTTGTTCCAGCACGCGAATGCCGTCCAGCACTTTGATCATGGTGATGCTCCTGGAAAGCGCTACGTGGCCGCGCTCGCGGCGTCGGCGCTTTCGTTCTACGTATCGGGGGATATGAATCGTCGCTAGTCGCGGTCGTCGGTGTAGCCTTCCGGAACCTCGCCGTCGTAGACGTAGTTGCGGGTCGCCTGGTAGGACAAGGCAAAACCGATAGGCTTGCTGAATTCTTCAGTCAGATGGCCGATCAGCCCTGCAGTGCGTGCGAGGATGGGTACGCCTCTCAGCGCGGACAACGGGAAGCCGACACCCAGCAGCACGGCGGGAATGGCCGCCGACACGTTCAGCATCAGGTTCTTGCCCACGACGTCGGGGATCACCTGCTCGACCACATTGGCGATTTCCACGAAGGTCATGTCGGCGCCGGCCTTTTCGGCCACATTGAACAGCGCGGTCACTCGCGGATCGCGTGCCTTGTGCAGCGGGTGGCCGTAGCCTGGAATGGCGCGCTTGGCGCTGCGGTACTCCGCGACCACCTGTCTTGCTGCGGTGTCGTAATCCCTGCCGTCGCCGGCACGACGGCGAATTTCATCGAGAAAGATTCCGCAGGTTTCGGACGCCCCCAGGATGACCGACCCACAGCCGAGAATGCCGGCTGCCACGGCGCCCTGGAGTGCGTCAGGGGCGGCCGCCAAGGTCATTCGGCTGGCCTGCACGCTGGGGACCAGGCCGTGCTCGGCGATTGCGACCAAGGTCGCATTCAGCACCGCCGTGGCAGCGGGAGTCGGTTCCCGGCCGGTGACCAGCAAATGGAAATAGTCCGTAAAGGAGACTTGGCCGAT
The DNA here is from genome assembly GCA_035306485.1 of Burkholderiaceae bacterium. Taxonomy (GTDB): domain Bacteria; phylum Pseudomonadota; class Gammaproteobacteria; order Burkholderiales; family Burkholderiaceae_B; genus Yanghanlia. The sequence continues at coordinate 914 of DATGNX010000023.1, read as the reverse complement.
CAGATCCTGTGCCAGATCCTTGCCGCGTACAACGATCGTATCTTCGTTGGACGTGCAGATGGCCGAGCGGGGGATGGTTTCCTTACCGATTTTCATATCAATTCCATAGCAAAAACATTCGTGCGCGCGACTGTGCTGTAGCGCGGCTTCAGCGAAATTCGCCAGGGGCCAGGCCTTCGTACGCCGCTTGAAGCAAGCTGCGTATTCCGTCGCGGTCGATAGGCCGGGGATTCCAGTAGGGTTTAGCGGCGGCAATGTCCGCAGCGCGATCGAGGTCGGATCCGAGCATCCCGAGATCGCGCAAGGCCAGGGGCGCGTTCAGCGACTTTGCCAGCTCGTACAGAGCCGTGGGGGCTGGTGTATCAGGCTGCCCCAGCGCACGGGAGATGCGGTGCATCGCCTCGGGCGCTGCCGCGGCGTTATAGGCCATGGCGTGGGGAAGAATGACGGCGTGGGTCTCCGCATGCGGCAGGTTGAAGCTGCCGCCCAGGGTATGGCACAGCTTGTGATGCAGGCTCATGCCTGCGCTGCCCAGCACGATGCCGCAAAGCCAGGCGCCGTACAGGCACTCGCTACGCGCCTGAACGTCTTGCGGCTGTTGGGACAAGCGTCGTAGCCCGCTTGTCATGGCGCGGATGCCGTCTTCGGAGAGCAGTGACAGCAGGGGATTGCCGTCCTGCGCATACAGGCCTTCGGCGGCGTGAGCCATGGCGTTCAGGCCGCTGACCACGGAAATTCCGAGAGGCAGGTGCAGGCTCAGTGACGGGTCGTAGATCACCGTGCGGGGCAGCGCGCGAGGATCCTTGCCTGTCTTCTTGACGCCGCCCTCGGTGATTCCGTAGATCGACGTCATTTCCGAGCCGGAGTAGGTGGTGGGCACTGCCAGGATTGGAAGCGCGGCTTCCAGCGCCATC
>DATGNX010000022.1:0-47632 GCA_035306485.1 Burkholderiaceae bacterium | reverse complement strand
ACTTGGTGTACATGAATTGCCGCAGGACGCTCCAGAGGCCGAACATGACGCGCTTTGCGTGGCCGGGGTACTGCTTGCGCATGGAGACTACCGCCAGGCGGTAGCTGCAGCCTTCCGGAGGAAGATAGAAGTCCACGATTTCCGGCAACTGGCGTTTCAGGAGGGGAACGAAGACTTCGTTCAGCGCCACCCCCAGCACCGCCGGCTCGTCGGGCGGCTTGCCCGTGTAGGTGCTGTGAAAAATGGGATTGCGACGCATGGTGATGCGCTCGACCGTGAAGACGGGGAACCAGTCCTGCTCGTTATAGTAGCCGGTGTGATCGCCGTAGGGGCCTTCCAGCGCCATTTCGTAGCCAGTCGCGGGTGGCGGCGTCACGCCCTCGGGCACCTCTGGTGCCACTGCGCGAGGGTCGTCGGACGGCAGGATATGCCCTTCCAGCACGATCTCCGCGTAGGCGGGCACCGACAGATCGCTGCCGATCGCATCCGCTAATTCTGTGCGTGAGCCGCGCAGTAATCCTGCAAACTGATATTCGGACAGGCTGTCGGGCACGGGGGTCACCGCGGCCAGAATCGTGGCCGGGTCCGTGCCCAGCGCGACCGCAATGGGAAATGGTTTGCCCGGATTGGCCAGGCAATGGTCACGGAAATCCAGCGCGCCGCCGCGGTGTGACAGCCAGCGCATGATGAGCTTGTTGCGGCCCAGCTGCTGCTGGCGGTAAATGCCCAGGTTCTGCCGCTTGGCGCGGGGCCCGCGGGTGATGACCAGGCCCCAGGTCAACAAAGGCGCGGCGTCCTCCGGCCAGCAGTGCTGCAGGGGGATGGTCGACAAGTCTACGTCGTTGCCCTCCAGCACGATTTCCTGGCAGGGCGCATTCCGGATCCGCTTTGGGCTCATGTCCCACAGCGCCGACTTCAGTGTTCCAACCGTTCCGATGGCTTCGCGCAAGTTGCGCGGCGCTTCCGGTTCGCGCAGGCTGGCGAGCAGTTCGCCAATGCCGCGCAGGGCCGAGACATCGGCGGCGCCCATACCCAGGGCCACGCGTCGGGGGGTGCCGAACAAGTTAGCGAGCACCGGCATCGTGGCCGGTTTGCCCTCGTGCACCGGTTGTTCGAAAAGCAGGGCGGGGCCGCCCTGACGCAAGACGCGGTCGCTGATTTCAGTCATTTCCAGCCGGGTCGAAATGGGCTGCGAAATGCGTTTCAGCTCGCCCGCTGTTTCGAGCTGCTGAATGAAGTCTCTCAGGTCACGATATTTCACGGGCGCAGGGGATTCCGGTTACAGTCTTCGGGAGAGGGAAGGTTAACATTCCGGTGGTTTGATTTCAGGGGGAAGCCATGGCAGCCGATGCCGGCCAACCATTTTTGCGTTCATTGAGAAGCGTGGGCTATCGCCTGTCCGAGCTTCTGAATGTGTGTGCCGTCTATCTCGGGATCGCCGTGCTGGTGACGGTGGCCATGGTGTCGACGCTGACGCCTCTGCGCAATCAGGTGAGCCAGATCCATCATGCCTTGCTCATGTCGCTGAAACCGGCGAGCGTGGACAACGTCTTGTACGCCATACTGGCCTCGGGTGATGACGACAACCGTGCGCTGCTGGAAAGCTTGAACAGCGCATCCCTTGCGCTGGCGGATGCAACAGCGGGCGGAGCCAACGCGGAAGGGGCGGCCCAAGACCCCACCAATTTTGCGCGTCTGTTGCGCACTGCGATCGAAGGCGGCGGCATCCCCGGCGTGACGCCGGCACAGGAGCGCGCCTTGCGCAGCTACATCGCTCGCAAGTACCGCATCGCTACGAGCGTTGCGGGCGCTTTGATCAGTACCGCGTTCATTGTCGCTCGCGAGATGGACCTTGATCCTCAGCTGATTCTTGCCGTGATTGCGATCGAGTCGCGCTACAACCCCTACGCCGAAAGCCATGTCGGCGCGCAGGGACTGATGCAGGTCATGACCCGCGTCCACAAGGAAAAATTCACAGAATTCTCGGACGGAACGATTGCCGCCCTGCATCCCATCGCCAACATGCGAGTGGGTTCCCGGATATTGCGCGACTGCATCAATCGCCGTGGCTCGGTTGAGCGTGGCCTGGCCTGCTACGTGGGTGCGACCGGCCCCAGTGACGGCGGCTACGGGGCAAAAGTGTTGGCTGAGCGCCGACGCATAGCGCTGGCGTCGGGCATTCCCATTGGACGCTGACGCTCTACGGCCGCTACTCCGGTATACCCTTCGGACGCTGACGCGCCCACCCTACGCCAGGCGCAGATCGCTTAGCCCGGTCCTAGACCGTGGGCAGCCACGCTTCCAGCCGTGCGATGGCTTCTTCCAGGCGATCCAACCGCGTCGCATACGAAAGCCGCAGGCTGGTGGCCGCATGCGCGGGTCCGAAGTCTCGGCCCGGCACCGTGGCGATACCCGGCCCATGCAACAGACGTTGCGCGAAGTCGTCGCTGTCCCGGCTGTATCGGCTGATGTCAAGATAGATGTAGAAAGCGCCATCGGGCTTGACGGGTACGTTCAGCCCCAAGCGTTCCAGCTCGGGGAGCAAGTAATCTCGCCGCTGCTTGAAGGACAGCCGACGTTTTTCGTAGATCGACAGCACCTCCGGCTCGAAGCAGCTGATGGCGGCGTGCTGCGCCAGGCTCGGAGCGCAGATGCACAGGTTGGAAGCCAGCTTGTCCATTGCCGGAATCATCCACTGCGGCGCGATCAGCCACCCCAGGCGCCAGCCGGTCATATGAAAGTACTTGGAGAAGCTATTGATGATGACGAGGTCGTCGTCCAAAGTCAGCGCGCTGCTAGGCGTATCTTCATAGTAGAGACCTAAATAGATCTCATCCATGATGATGAAGCCGCCGCGCGCCCGCACTTCGGCAATCAGTTCGCGCAGCGCCTCGCGTTCGATGGTGGTGCCAGTCGGGTTGCTTGGAGAGGCAATCAGTACGCCGCGTGAGCGCGGGCCCCAGTGTTGCCGGATGTCATCCGCCGACAAGTGGAAGCGCTGCTCCGCCTGGGCGGGGATCAGGCGTGGCACCCCTCCCGCTGCAACCACGAAATTCTGGTTGGCGGGGTAGGAAGGGTCCGGCAGCAGCACTTCGTCGCCGGGATTGATCAACGCCATGGCCGCCAGCATCAGAGCGCCCGACGCTCCGGCCGTGACGATGATGCGGCCCGGATCGACCGGCGCTCCATAGCGTTCTTCGTAGTGATGCGCAATGGTTTCGCGCAGCAACGGCAGACCTGCGGGCGAGGTGTAGCCGCTCAATCCGGCCTCGGCGGCGCGGTTCAGTGTCTCGACAACCTGCGGGGGCGCCGTAAAATCAGGTTCGCCGATGCCCAGACTGATGATGTCGCGTCCTTGCGCGCTCAGCACCGCCGCCTGCTTGAACATTTCGACGGCATAGAAAGGCATGACGGATTCGGTGCGCTGGGCAAGTTGAGACATAGTTGACGTTGTGGCGGTAAAGGGCGAAAACAATCTCGGATTGTAGCCAAGCGTACGCGGAGGGCTCATTTCAGGCTGCCCTATGGCAGCACCACATGCCGCCCTATGGCAGAACCAGGAGAAAATTCCATGCAGTCGGAAGGACGCCGAGCTTTTTTGCGGGGAAGGCGACCCGCCTCTACTCCCTGGGAGCAGTTCTATAGCCGCTTGCGTACGGTGGCGGCAGGAGAAGTGACCCTTCTGGAGACGGCGTCCGATCGTCCTGCGGCTCGATTGCTGGTGCAGCGGCCCGCCGATGTGCATCATGCCTTGCGCCTGTGCCGTGAACACGGCGTGTGCCTAGCCTTGGATGGCGTGCCCTCTACAGCCTCCCAACCGGGCCCGGTACTGTGGCTGCGCCCGGGGCGGGATCTCTCTGCGTGCCGGCGGCTGGAGCCCACCAGCAATCGCTGGTTCGTACAGCCGGGATGCTTATTGGGCGAATTGGAGGCCGCCGGTCTCACCGCGTTCGCCGAAATGCCGGCGCATCTTACTGTGGCCGCATGGCTGGCCGACCGGAGCCTGTGCAACTGGGCGACGGGCAGCACCGCGTCATCGGGTCTTGTGCATGCGTCCGCCTTGCTGGGGGACGGCGTCTCAGTAAGTCTGGGCGCTTTCGGCACGGAGAACCGCAAGGCGCTCGACAATCTTCGGCTCCAGAAGCTGATCCCCTCACTGTTCAGCCTAGCCTCGGGCTGTGACGGCAACACCTGCGCCGAACGCGCCACCTGGCCGGCGCGCTACCGTCTGGATGCCTTGTTGCCGGCTCGGCAAGACACGCTAAACCTTTCCCATCTTCTCCTGGGTCATGGGGGTGACCTCGCATGGGTCGAATGGGTTGTCATCGATGCGGATCTCGCGGATCCTGCCGCGGGCGCCAATGTGCCGCTGGAGCTTCCGGGGGTGGAAGCGGAGCTGTTCGAAGACGACAGCGATTACGGTGACGGCTATTCCATGGGCGGTGGCGATCTGGGCGGTAGCGGCCCCTGCGAGCAGGTGAATCTGATTCGGGCGGCTCAGGAGATCGATGCCGGCGTGAAGGCTTTGTTCGACCCTGAAGGCGTGTTCCCGCACCCCGGTCAGCTGCTCTAGGCGCGGTCCACGCGCGGCCGGCCGTACAAAACGAAAGTTCGCGGCTAGAATGAAGGATCCCGTTTCACATATTGCACACCGAACCATGGATGCCAATCTTCGCAAGGCCGCGCTTGAATATCACAAGCAGGGCCGCCCCGGAAAGATCGCCGTAACCCCCACCAAGCAATTATCGAACCAGCGCGACCTGGCGCTGGCCTATTCTCCCGGCGTGGCGGCCGCCTGCGAAGAAATCGTTGCGGATGCGCATAACGCCTTCCAGTACACAGGCCGCGGCAATCTCGTCGGCGTCATCACCAACGGCACCGCGGTGCTCGGTCTGGGCAACATTGGCGCACTGGCCTCCAAGCCCGTCATGGAAGGCAAGGCTGTCCTGTTCAAGAAGTTCGCTGGCATCGACGTCTTCGATATTGAGATCAACGAGCACGATCCCGACAAGCTGGTGGACATCATCGCTGGTCTGGAACCCACCTTCGGCGGTATCAACCTTGAAGACATCAAGGCACCGGAATGCTTCCACGTTGAGCGCAAGCTCCGTGAGCGCATGAATATTCCGGTCTTCCACGACGACCAGCACGGTACGGCCATCTGCGTGACCGCCGCCTTCATCAACGGCCTGACGGTCGTCGGTAAGGACATCTCCAAGGTCAAGGTCGTGGTGTCCGGTGCGGGTGCCGCCGCGTTGGCCTGTCTGGACCTTATGGTGGACATGGGTCTTCCGCTCGAGAACATCTGGGTATCCGACATCGAAGGCGTCGTTTACAAGGGCCGTCCGGTGCTCATGGACCCGGTCAAAGAGCGCTTCGCTCAGGATACCGATGCTCGCACGTTGAACGACATCATTGGCGACGCCGACGTCTTCCTGGGACTGTCGGCAGGGGGCGTGCTGAAGCCCGAAATGGTTAAGCGCATGGCGCCGCGTCCGCTCATCCTGGCGTTGGCCAACCCTAGTCCGGAAATCCTTCCCGAAGATGCCCACGCGGTGCGTGACGACGTCGTGATGGCCACCGGCCGATCCGACTACCCCAACCAGGTCAACAACGTCCTGTGCTTCCCCTATATTTTCCGGGGCGCGCTTGACGTTGGAGCCACCACCATCACCCGGGGCATGGAGAAGGCCGCCGTCAGGGCCATCTGCGAAGTCGCCAAGGAAGAACAGAACGACGTGGTGGCCGCTGCTTACGGCACCTATGGGGTGGATTTCGGCCCCGAATACTTCATTCCCAAGCCTTTTGATCCCCGCCTCATCGTGCGGATCAGTCCGGCAGTGGCCCAGGCGGCCATCGACGAAGGTGTCGCCACGCGCCCCATCACCGACATGGAAAGCTATGAGGTGCAGCTGGAGCAGTTCGTCTATCGCTCCGGTGCTTTCATGAAGCCGCTGTTCCCGGTCGTCAAGAAAATGGTGCGCGACGGTCTGAAGCACCGCATTGTGTTTGCCGAAGGCGAAGACGAGCGGGTGCTACGCGCGGTACAGGTGGTGGTCGACGAGAATCTCGCCCGCCCCATCCTGGTGGGCCGTCCGTCCGTCATTGCCGACCGTATCCAGAAGTTCGGCCTGCGCCTGCGGCTTGATCAGGACTACGAGGTCACGAACCCTGACTACGACGAACGCTTCAACCGTTACTGGACCACCTACTGGGAGCTGATGTGCCGTAAGGGCATTAGCAAGGAAATGGCGCGCGTCGAGATGCGTCGGCGTCTCACCCTGATCGGCGCGATGATGGTCCGCCTGGGCGAAGCGGACGGCATGATCTGCGGTACTGTAGGTTCTTACGGTAACCATCTGCGCTTCATCGACGAGGTCATCGGCAAGGCGCCGGGCGTGCGCACCTATGCGGCGATGAACATCCTGCTGCTGGCGGAGCACACGCTGGCGTTGGCGGACACACACGTGAACGACAATCCGGACGCCGAGCAGGTGGCCGAGATCACGCTCATGGCTGCCAACGAGATGCGGCGCCTGAACATCGAACCCAAGGTTGCGTTGCTGTCGCGTTCCAATTTCGGCACCGGCAGTTCCTCGTCCGGTGAAAAAATGAAGGAAGCCCTGGCGCTGGTGCGCGAGGCCGATCCCAGCCTGGAAATCGACGGCGAAATGCACGGAGACTGTGCACTCGACGAAGAGCTGCGCCGTCGCATCCTGCCCACCACCACGCTTACCGGGGCTGCCAACCTGCTGGTGTGCCCGAGCGTGGATTCCGGCAATATTGCCTACAACCTGCTCAAGACAGTGGCGGGCGGCAACGTTGCGGTGGGGCCCTTCCTCCTTGGGGCGAACGCGCCGGTGCATATCCTGACCTCCAGTTCCACCGTGCGTCGTATCGTCAACATGACGGCTCTTACCGTCTTCGATGCCAACTCTCCACGGCAAGCATGAGCCCATCTGCGCCGCGCGTAATCCCGTCGGGCTGATTCTCACTGGCGGCGGGGCGCGTGCGGCGTACCAGGCCGGGGTGTTGTCCGCGGTAATCGATCTGCTCGATCCCGGACGCACCGCCGGCTTTTGCAATCCCTTTTCCATTATCTGCGGCACCTCGGCGGGCGCGATCAACGCCGCCGCCTACGCCTGTCGCGCCCAGGATCCGCATACTGCCGTGGACCGCATGGTGGGTATGTGGAGCGGCCTGAGTACCGGCATGGTCTACCATGCCGATACCTTGCGCCTACTGCGCACCGGGGTGCGCTGGTTCAGCATGCTGGCGGCGGGCTGGCTCATGCCGGCGATACGCCGGCGCCAACCGCGTTCCTTGCTCGATAACGAGCCGTTGGGCGAACTGCTGGAGCGTTTTCTGGACTTCCCGCAGCTGGCCGCGAACTTGGAAGACGGGCTGCTCGATGCGCTGGCCATTACGGCGTCCGGATACAGCACGGGCGAACACATCACCTTCTACCAATCGCGCGGCGGAATCAAACCGTGGCGGCGTTCATTGCGTCGCGCCGTGCCGGCGCACATCGGCGTCGATCATCTGCTGGCGTCGTCGGCCATCCCGTTTGTTTTCCCGGCCAAGGCGATGTTGGTTCATGGCCACACCGAGTGGTGCGGCGACGGATCCATGCGTCACCTTGCACCGATCAGTCCGGCCATCCATCTCGGTGCGGAAAAAATCTTTGTCGTGGGAACGAGTTACCGCGATGAGACGCACCCGGAGCGGCGCGTTGCGGACCCGAATTACCCGTCTCTGGCACAGATCGGCGGGCACGTATTGTTCAGCCTATTTCAGGACACGCTGGCCAGTGACTTCGAAAGCATGGAGCGCATCAATAACTTGCTTGCGCAGCTCCAGACAAATGGATTAAAACCCCACTCGCTGCGACCGGTGAGTACATTGGCAATTACCCCTAGCCGGTCGCTGGACGAATTGGCCATGGTTCACCTGAGACAGATGCCGCGTGCGGCACGTACTTTATTCGGTGTTCTCGGTGTATCGTCTAGGTCCGGAAACAGGGCGGGTTCCGCGCTGATTTCGTACTTGTTGTTTGAGGGGAGTTATACGCAGGCGCTGATCGAACTGGGCCGTGCGGACTGCATGGACCGCGCCGACGAGGTGCATGCGTTTTTCAAGGAGACGCCCGGATGAGCCAGGTGCAATCGTTGCAGGAAAAATTGCAGAAGGGTGGCTTGGTGGACGTTTCATCCGCAGAGCGCGATGAAGTGATGAAGGCCGCCACGGAGGCAGGCCTGACCGCCCTGATCGTGGACTGCGATCGCGCGCGCAGCCGTTCCGCTGTATTGCGGGCGGTCGTCAAGGCAGTGGATTTTCCCGAGTTCTTCGGTGGCAACCTGGACGCGCTCTACGACTGTCTCTGCGACACCGTGCTGGACCAAAAGGTGGGGCTGTTCCTGTGGTTCCATAATCTGCATTCCGGCGATCCCGCGTTGGTAGAGGATTCGGCTGCTATCGAGGCGGTGTGCGCCGATGTGGTCCCCTTTGCGGCCAATAACGGCCGCAGCTTCGCCTACCACTTCGTGCATGCCGGCCGGCACCCCGACCCGGAACCCGGCGTCGCCCCCACACCGTATTCCGGCGCTGAAGAATAAATCCTGCGCCGGGACGACCCGCCTAATTGGGGTCAGACCACGATCTCATATGAGATCGTGGTCTGACCCCAAACTCATTAATTCCAGCCTTTTAAGGCGGCCACCGCGGCCATGAGCGCGATGCCGGCGGTTTCGGTTCGCAACACGCGTGTACCGAAGCGCACGTTGCGTACGTCATGCTGCGCGATGAGCGCCAACTCTTCGTCCGACCAGCCGCCTTCCGGCCCGACCATCAGGGCGAGCGGTCCGTCCTGGCCCTGTAGCGTATCGGCCAGGCTGTGCTCCGCTTCCGGATGGCAGGCAAGGCGCAGCAGGTCAGGCTCCGGCTGAGTCAGCCACTGCGCAAGCGACTGCGGCTCGGCCACGTCCATGATGCGGTTGCGGCCGCATTGTTCGCTGGCGGACCGGGCAATACGCTGCCAGTGTTTCAACCGTTTCTCGCGTCGCTCCGGCGAGAGTTGGATCACGCTGCGCTGCGCGGTGACCGGTACGAGTTGAGCCACGCCCATTTCGACCGCTTTCTCCACGATCCAGTCCATCTTGTCGCCACTGGCAATGCCCTGTACCAGTACAGTGCGCACGGGCAGTTCAACTTCAATGTTCTGCCAGTCGCCCAATTGCGCCCAGGCCTGACGCTTCCCCGCTTCCAGCACCGCCGGGTACTGGCCGCCGCTGCCATCGAAGAGGATGATGTCGCTCCCGTCGCGCAGGCGAAGTACGCGCAGCGCATGATGGGCGAGCTCGTCGGGTAGTTCGATGCGCTGGCCGGCGACCAGGGGAAACGGACAGTGGAAGCGTGGGCGGCTCATGTCTGAGGACTCTGGAAGGGATATATGCCGGTGTGTCCGGCAGAAACCGCCAATGATACCTTCAGCCCCCGGCCGTCCGACCCGGGCGCCGGGCGGGTGCCGGCTCGCCAGTGGTAAAATCCCTAGCTTTGTAAACTCTGATCGATTAGGCCTTGCCGGCCGCAGCGGCCGGGCCTTCGCAAAATCCCAATGAGCCACACCCCTGCCCAAGTCATGTCCATGGCGAACGCCATTCGCGCGCTATCCATGGACGCGGTCCAACAAGCCAATTCCGGTCACCCGGGAGCGCCCATGGGGATGGCCGAAATCGCCGTGGCATTGTGGTCGCGCCATCTGCGGCACAATCCGGCGGACACCACTTGGCCCGATCGTGACCGCTTCGTACTGTCGAACGGGCATGGGTCCATGCTGATCTATTCGCTGCTGCACCTCACTGGCTACGACCTGCCAATCGAGGAACTGAAGCAGTTCCGCCAGCTGCATTCCCGCACGCCGGGCCACCCCGAAGTGGGCATCACGGCCGGCGTGGAAACGACCACCGGCCCGCTGGGCCAAGGCATCGCCAATGCGGTCGGTATGGCGCTGGCCGAGGCGCTGCTGGCGCAGGAATTCAATCGCGACGGTCACGACATCGTCGATCACTACACCTACGCCTTCGTGGGCGACGGCTGCCTAATGGAAGGCATCTCCCACGAAGTCTGCTCCCTGGCGGGTACGCTGGGCCTGTCCAAGCTCATCGTTTTCTACGACGACAACGGCATCTCCATCGACGGCCAGGTGGACGCCTGGTTCGGCGATGACACGCCGGCTCGTTTCGAGAGCTATGGCTGGAACGTGATTCGTGGCGTCGACGGCCACGATGTGGCTGCGGTCGATCGCGCCATTGCCCAAGCCAAACAACAAGCCATCGAAGGCCGCAAGCCCACGCTAATCTGCTGCCGTACGGTCATCGGCAAGGGCGCGCCCAATGCGGCGGGCTCGGAAAAGGTCCATGGCGCTCCGCTCGGCGCCGACGAGATCCAGGCGACGCGTGCCGCGATCGGCTGGTCGTATGGCCCGTTCGAAGTGCCGGAAGAGGTCTACGCGGCTTGGGATGCACGCGAAAGCGGCGCCCGTGCTCAGTCCGAATGGCAGAGCCGCTTCGACGCCTATGCTGCTGCATTCCCCGCCGAAGCGGCCGAGTTCCGTCGCCGCATGGCTGGAGACCTGCCGGCGGACTTTGCCGCACAGGCGCAGGCTTTCATCCAGGCCACCAATGAAAAGGCGGAAACCATTGCGACGCGCAAGGCCTCGCAACTGGCGCTGACCGCTTATGCGCAGATGCTGCCGGAAATGCTGGGCGGCTCCGCGGACCTTACCGGCTCCAACCTGACCGACTGGAAGGGCGTGGCCCCCGTGCGCGCGGGCGAGAAGCACGTGGAGGCCGGCCGTCATATCAATTACGGTGTGCGCGAGTTCGGCATGGCGGCGATCATGAACGGCCTTGCTCTGCACGGCGGCTTCCTGCCGTATGGCGGCACCTTCCTGACCTTCTCCGACTACTCCCGTAACGCCGTCCGCATGGCCGCGCTCATGAAGCAGCGTGTGGTGCATGTGTTCACGCACGACTCCATCGGCCTGGGCGAGGACGGTCCCACCCACCAGCCTATCGAACACCCCGCCAGCCTGCGACTGATCCCGAATCTTGAGGTCTGGCGTCCTTGCGACACCACCGAAACCGCGGTTGCCTGGGCCAGCGCCCTGCAGCGCCCGGCAAGCATCGGCATGCAGGTGAAGAATGGCGGCCCCACCGCCTTGCTTCTGTCGCGCCAGAATCTGCCGTTCGTGCAGCGTGACGCACAAACAATCGCCGCCATCGAGCGCGGCGGCTACGTTCTGCGTGACGCACCCAACGCGCGCGCCGTCATCATCGCCACGGGATCCGAAGTCGCGCTGGCGCTGGCGGCACAAGAGACACTTGCAGAGAAGGGCATTGCCGTGCGTGTGGTGTCCATGCCTTGCACCGATCGTTTCGACGCACAGGATGCAGAATGGCGTGAGGCCGTGCTGCCCAAGGGCTTGCCGCGTGTGGCGGTGGAAGCCGGTGCCACGGCAGGTTGGTACAAGTATGTCGGCCTCGACGGAGCGGTGGTAGGGATTGATTCCTTTGGTGAATCCGCCCCGGCAGGAGTATTGTTCAAGCATTTCGGTCTGACTGCGGATCATGTCGCCGCAGCGGTCGAACAGGTTCTATAAACAGGAGATCCAGAAATGACGATTCGCGTGGCGATCAATGGTTACGGGCGTATCGGCCGCAACATCCTGCGTGCCCATTACGAAGGCGGCAAGAAGCACGACATCGAGATCGTGGCCATCAACGACCTGGGCGATCCCAAGACCAACGCGCACCTGACGCAGTACGACAGCGCGCACGGCCGCTTTCCCGGCACGGTGTCGGTCGATGGCGACTACATGGTGGTGAATGGCGACAAGATCCGCGTGCTGGCGAATCGCGATCCGTCCGCACTGCCCTGGGGCGAGCTCAACGTGGACGTCGTGCTGGAGTGCACGGGCTTCTTCACGAGCAAGGAAAAGGCCAGCGCCCACCTCAAGGGCGGCGCCAAGAAGGTCATCATTTCCGCACCGGGCGGCAAGGACGTTGACGCGACCATCGTGTATGGCGTCAACCACGGAGTGCTGAAGGCGTCCGACACTGTGATCTCCAACGCTTCCTGCACGACCAACTGCCTGGCCCCGCTGGTCAAGCCGCTGCACGAGAAGATCGGTCTGGTCAACGGCCTGATGACCACCATCCACGCCTACACCAACGACCAGGTGCTGACGGATGTCTACCACTCCGACCTGCGCCGCGCCCGTTCCGCCACTCAAAGCATGATCCCCACCAGCACTGGCGCTGCCGCTGCCGTGGGTCTGGTGCTGCCCGAACTGAGCGGCAAGCTCGACGGCTTTGCCATCCGGGTCCCGACCATCAACGTCTCCATCGTTGACCTGTCCTTCGTGGCTGCCCGTGAAACCTCCGTCGAGGAAGTCAACGGCATTCTGAAGGAAGCGTCCGAAGGCGCGCTGAAGGGCATTCTGGACTACACGAACGAACCGCTGGTCTCGATCGACTTCAACCACAGCCCCGCATCCAGCACCGTTGACTCGTTGCTGACCAAGGTGTCGGGCAGCCTGGTCAAGGTCTCGTCCTGGTACGACAACGAGTGGGGTTTCTCCAATCGCATGCTCGATACCACCGTGGCTTTGATGAACGCCAAGTAATCGGCGCTACCTTAGCGGAGAAGGGCGGGATCACCCGCCCTTCGTTTTTTCTTACTCCAACTTGTGGTGCAGTGCATCATGACTACTGTCCAGACACTTTCCTCGCTTGCGCAAGCCGGCGCGCTCAACGGCAAGCGCGTGTTCATCCGTTCCGATCTCAACGTTCCGCTGCAGGACGGCCGTATCACTGAAGACACGCGTGTGCGTGCGTCGGTGCCCGCCATACGCATGGCGCTGGAGGCCGGAGCCGCCGTCATGGTGACCTCGCATCTGGGCCGGCCCGTGGAAGGCGAGCTGCGTCCCGAAGACAGCCTAGCGCCCGTCGCACAGCGCCTGTCGGAATTGCTAGGCAAACCGGTGCGCCTCGTGCAGGACTGGGTGAATGGCGTAGAGCTCCGGCCGGGTGAAGTGGTGCTGCTGGAAAACTGCCGTTGCAATCCGGGGGAGAAGAAGAACGACGAAACACTGGCGCGCAAGATGGCGGCGCTGTGCGACGTCTATGTGAACGACGCTTTCGGTACGGCGCATCGGGCCGAAGCGACGACCCACGGCATCGCGCGTTTCGCTCCCGTGGCGTGCGCCGGGCCCTTGCTGGAGGCCGAGCTCACCGCGCTTGGCCGAGCATTGAGCCAGCCGCAGCGTCCCATGGTCGCGATCGTGGCCGGGTCCAAGGTCTCGACTAAGCTGTCGATCCTGCAGTCCCTGTCCGAAAAGGTGGACCAGCTCGTCGTGGGTGGCGGTATCGCCAATACCTTCATGCTGGCCGCCGGGCTCCCCGTTGGCAAGTCGCTCGTGGAAGCGGAACAGGTCGAACAGGCGCGGGACGTCATCGAGAAGATGAAGCAACGCGGTGCCGATGTGCCGATCCCTGTTGACGTCGTGTGCGCAAAATCCTTCAGCGCTGAGGCCGAGGCCACGGTTAAGGCGGCCACAGACGTGGCCGACGATGACATGATCCTCGACATTGGTCCGCGCACCGCCGAACAGCTGGCGGGCATATTGGCCAAGGCGGGTACCATAGTCTGGAACGGCCCGGTGGGCGTGTTCGAGTTCGACGCTTTCGCCAAGGGCACTGAAACCGTATCCCGCGCTATCGCCGAATCGTCCGCGTTCTCCATCGCCGGCGGTGGCGACACCCTGGCGGCCATTGCCAAGTACGGCATCGCCGACGATATCGGCTACATTTCCACCGGGGGTGGGGCATTCCTGGAGTTCCTGGAAGGCAAGGCACTCCCGGCCGTTGCGGTCCTCGAGGAGCGCGCATCTCAGTAAGCGGTTGAAGCCGCCCGGTCTTTCATTGAAGGAGCAAGAATGACTACATACATGAACTTCATCGACAATGAATGGACGGCGGCCTATGACGGACGCACGGTGGATGTGGTGGACCCATCCACCGGCGAAACCTTCGCCCAGATTGCCCGATCGGGCGGCTCCGAGATTGGGCGCGCCGTGCAGGCGGCCCGCCACGCTTTCGACGGGGAGTGGGGCGCGCTGGCACCGGCTGCGCGCAGCCGCCTGCTATTGCGCATCTCGCAAGCGCTCATCGATCACGAAGACGAACTGGCTGCGCTCGAGCAGCGCGATACCGGCAAGCCCTCGCGGCAGGCCCGCGCCGATGCCCAGGCGGTGGCCCGGTATTTCGAGTTCTATGCCGGCGCGGTGGATAAGCTGCACGGCCAAACCATTCCCTATCCCGACGAGTTCACCGTACTGACGCTGCGCGAGCCGCACGGCGTCACAGGCCATATCGTTCCCTGGAATTACCCGCTACAGATCTTCGGCCGCAGCGTGGCCGCCTCGCTGGCCGCCGGCAATGCATGTGTGGTCAAGCCTGCCGAAGACGCATGCCTGTCTCTCTTGCGGGTCGCTGAGATCGCCATGGAAACCGGCCTTCCGCGCGGCGCCTTGAACATCGTGACCGGGCTGGGGACGGAAGCCGGCGCGGCCTTGGCCGCCCACCCGGGCATCGACCATATTTCCTTTACCGGATCCCCGCAGACGGGCCAGGCCGTGCAACAGGCCGCCGCGGCGAACTTCGTTCCCGTCACCCTTGAGTTAGGCGGAAAGTCGCCGCAGGTGGTGTTCTCGGATGCGGATATTGACGCCGCATTGCCGGTCCTACTCAACGCGATTATCCAGAATGCCGGGCAGACCTGCTCGGCAGGTAGCCGGGTGCTGATCCAGCGCGCGATCTATTCCGATGTCATGACGCGCTTGGCCGAGCGCTTCGAAGCCACCCGTACTGGCGCAGCCTCCGACGATCCGGATTGCGGCCCACTGATCAACGCCAAGCAGCTGACGCGTGTACGGGAATTTCTGCACGAAGCCGACGCAGCCGGGATTTCGGTGGTTGCGCGTGGCGGCTTGGATGCGAATGCGCCAAAGCAAGGCTTCTACCAAGTGCCGGTGCTGCTGGGCGATGTCCCCCCGGAACACCGGCTGGCCCAGGAAGAAATCTTCGGGCCGGTGCTGTGCGCCATTCCCTTCGACACCGAAGAGGAAGCCCTGCGCATCGCTAACGGCACACCTTACGGCCTGGTCGCCGGGGTGTGGACCCAGGACGGGGGCCGCCAGTTCCGCATGGCGCGCCGGCTACGTGCCGGTCAGGTCTTCATCAACAACTACGGGGCGGCGGGCGGCGTAGAGTTGCCGTTTGGCGGCTCCGGGCAATCCGGCTTTGGCCGTGAGAAGGGGTTCGAGGCGTTGTACGGCTTCACCCGCCTCAAGACGGTAGCGCTGCGCCACGGTCGGGCATAAGCCGGCAACACGCAGCGCAATCACCTAACGATTTTTCAGGAGAGCATTTCAATGTCTGCAGGACGCATTCAGCGACGGCATCCCGACGAGCTCATCGTGGGATTGGTGTCCGTTTCGGATCGAGCCACGGCCGGCGATTACGTCGACCAAGGCATTCCGTCGCTGCAGACATGGCTGGAAGCAGCGCTTACCGAGCCGCCGCAGGTGGTTGCACGGCTGGTTCCAGATGAGCGGGCGGAGATCGCCCGTACTTTGATCGAGCTGGTGGATGATATTGGTTGCGATCTGGTGCTCACGACCGGGGGTACCGGTCCGGCGCGGCGCGATGTAACCCCTGAGGCGACCTTGGACGTCGCAACCCGCGAGATGCCGGGATTCGGCGAACAGATGCGCCAGGTGAGCCTGGCCTTCGTGCCCACCGCGATTTTGTCCCGCCAGGTGGCGGTCCTGCGCGAAACCGATGATCACGCGGCGCTCATCATCAACCTGCCCGGCCAGCCCAAGGCGATACGCGAAACACTGGAAGGTCTGCGCGACGACGACGGAAGCGTCCGGGTACAAGGTGTGTTCGCCGCCGTACCGTATTGCCTGGATCTCATTGGGGGCCCATATGTCGAAACGAACGACACGGTGGTCCGCGCGTTCCGGCCCAAGAGCGCTATCCGGCGTTGAGCCGGCCTAGGCGCCACGGCCCAGCACAAGCAAACAATCTTGTTCGCCCTTAAAATCGATCTGATTTCGTATTCAACCAATCATCAAGACTTCAGGAGGTCAAGACATGGCCCTAGTTTCCATGCGCCAGCTGCTGGATCACGCCGCCGAGAACGGCTACGGTATTCCGGCGTTCAACGTCAACAACCTGGAACAAGTGCAGGCCATCATGGAAGCCGCGGCCGAGACCGACAGCCCCGTGATCATGCAGGCCTCCGCCGGTGCTCGGAAGTACGCAGGCGAAGGCTTCCTCAAGTACCTGATCCAAGCTGCAGTTGAGTCCTATCCTCAAATTCCGGTGGTCATGCACCAGGACCACGGCCAGTCGCCTGCCATCTGCCAGGGCGCCATCGATCTGGGCTTTTCCAGCGTCATGATGGACGGTTCCCTGATGGAAGACGGCAAGACCATTGCCGATTACGAATACAACGTCGACGTCACCCGCCGTGTGGTCGAGATCGCGCACAAGCTGGGCGTGACCGTTGAAGGTGAACTGGGTTGCCTGGGCTCGCTCGAGACCATGATGGGCGACAAGGAAGACGGGCACGGCGCCGAAGGCACCATGACCCGTGATCAGTTGCTGACCGATCCCGAGCAGGCTGCCGACTTTGTGCGCCGCACGCAGCTGGACGCACTGGCAATCGCCATCGGTACCAGCCACGGCGCCTACAAGTTCACACGCAAGCCCACGGGTGACATCCTCTCCATTCAGCGCGTCAAGGAAATCCATGCGCGCCTGCCCAACACTCACCTGGTAATGCACGGCAGCTCCAGCGTGCCGCAGGAACTGCTGGCCGAAATTCGTGAGTTCGGCGGCGACATGAAGGAAACCTACGGTGTGCCGGTCGAAGAGATCCAGGAAGCCATCAAGTACGGCGTGCGCAAGGTCAACATCGATACCGATATCCGCCTGGCCATGACCGGTGCGATTCGTCGCTTCATGGCGGAGAACCCCTCCAAGTTCGACCCGCGCGAATACCTCAAGCCCGCGCGTGCTGCGGCCAAGGCCATCTGCGTGGCCCGCTACCAGCAGTTCGGCACTGCCGGCAACGCCAGCAAGATCAAGCCGATCCCGCTGAGCGAAATGGCTCAGCGCTATGCCAGCGGCGAGCTCAAGCAGGTCGTCCAGTAAATCGTGATGCGGCGCCAAGCGCCGCATCTTCTTTCAATATTCAAGGATCACAACGTGGTACAGGCTCTCCATCAATCGGACATCAAGTCCCTCCCGTTATTGGGACGCGGCAAAGTGCGCGACATGTACGCGGTGGGAGACGACAAGCTCCTCATCGTGGCCACTGACCGCATTTCCGCATTCGATGTCATTCTGGATGACCCCATACCCGGGAAGGGCGAAGTACTGACGCGCCTGACGGACTTCTGGCTCGACAAGCTCTCCCATGTGATCCCCAACCATTCCACAGGCATCGATCCGGCCGACGTGGTGGCGCCTGAAGAGCGCGACCAGATTGTCGGCCGCGCCGTGGTGGTCAAGCGTCTGCGTCCCATCCTGGTGGAATGCGTAGCGCGCGGCTACCTGATCGGGTCGGGCTGGAAGGACTACCAGGCCACTGGCACGGTCTGCGGCATTGCCTTGCCGGCCGGCTTGCGCCAGGCGGGACGCCTGCCCGAGCCTATCTTCACACCCGCAGCCAAAGCGGAATTCGGCTTGCACGATGAAAACGTCGACTTCGCCTATGTAGTGAAGGAAGTGGGCGAAACACTGGCCAATCAGCTGCGCGACGTCACCTTGCGCTTGTACTCCGAGGCAGCAGCGTTCGCTGCGCAGAAAGGCATCATCATCGCCGACACGAAATTCGAGTTCGGCCTCGACGCGGACGGCACACTGCATCTCATGGACGAGGTCCTGACACCCGACTCCTCGCGGTTCTGGCCGGCTGACGGCTATGCCGAAGGCATCAGCCCGCCGTCGTTCGACAAGCAGTTCGTGCGTGACTGGCTGGAGACCCAAGTGTGGGACAAGACGCCGCCGGCACCCCGATTGCCCGCCGAAGTGGTGGAAAAGACGGCGGCCAAGTACCGCGAGGCGCTGGAGCGCCTGGTGGCCTGAACCGCCACTTGGCTTTCATCTTTACAGGCAGGGCATGCAATGAGCACGAACAACGATATGGCGGCGACTTCTCGTACCAACGCCGCGACGCCCGTGGTGGGCGTAATCATGGGTTCCTCCAGTGATTGGGACGTCATGAAGAATGCCGTCGCCGTGCTCGAGGAGTTCGGCATTCCCCACGAAACACGGGTGGTGTCCGCGCACCGCATGCCGCTGGACATGGTCGAGTACGGCCGGACGGCAGTAGGGCGTGGTCTGCGCGGCATCATTGCCGGCGCCGGCGGTGCGGCCCATCTGCCGGGCATGATGGCGGCATTGACGCCCGTTCCGGTCTTCGGTGTGCCGGTCCCCTCGCGCTACCTGCGCGGCGAGGATTCTTTGTTGTCCATCGTGCAGATGCCCAAGGGCGTGCCGGTGGCTACATTCGCGATTGGCGAGGCAGGCGCGGCCAACGCTGCACTACACCTGATCGCAACGCTGGCCATGACCGATCCTGCCTTGCTCGACAAGCTCGAAGCCTATCGCAGCCGGCAGACGGATGCCGCGCGTGGCATGGTCGTGCCTCCGCACGTGGTGATGTGACCGATACTCAAAGAAGATAGACAAGGTTTATACATGAACGAACAAGGCGAGTCCTTGCCCGTGTTGCCGGGCGATTGGCTCGGCATGATAGGCGGGGGCCAGCTCGGGCGCATGTTCTGTCACGCCGCCCAGAGCCTGGGGTATAAGGTTGCGGTGCTCGACCCGGACGCGCAAAGTCCCGCCGGTGCAGTCGCTGATCTTCATCTGCGGGCAGCATATGACGACGCCTCGGCACTGGATGCTCTGGCCGAGCGTTGCAAGGCCGTCACTACCGAATTCGAGAACGTGCCCGCTTCCAGCCTGGAGGCTTTGGCCCGCCGCTGCCTGACACGGCCCAACGCGGCCGCCGTCGCCATCGTGCAGGATCGCATCAAGGAAAAGGCCTTCCTGGCGGCCAGCGGCGTACCTGTGGCTCCTTATCGGCCCATTGAGCGGGCGAGCGATCTGGACACCGTGCCGGACACACTGTTTCCCGGCATCCTGAAGTCCGCGCGGCTGGGCTACGACGGCAAGGGTCAGGTCCGCGTATCGAGCCGCGAGGAAGCGCTGCGGGGTTTTCAGTCTCTGGGCGAACGACCCTGTGTGCTGGAAGCCATGTTGCCGCTGGCTAGCGAGATTTCGGTTGTGCTGGCGCGGGGTGCGGACGGCGGTCACATCGTTTATCCTTCCGCGACCAACGAACATCGCGACGGTATTTTGGCGGTGTCCACGGTGGACGCGACGCACGCGGGCGATCCGCTGTCCGCAGCCGCCGGCGCAGCAGCGTTGCGCATCGCCGAAGCGCTCAAGTATGTGGGCGTGTTGTGCGTGGAGTTCTTCGTCCTTCAAGATGGCAGCCTCGTCGCCAACGAGATCGCGCCCCGTCCGCATAACAGCGGGCACTTCACCATGAATGCCAGCGTTACCAGCCAGTTCGAGCAGCAGGCCCGCGCGACCGCCGGTCTGCCGCTGGGCGACACGGCCAGCCTGACTTCGGTGATCATGCTCAATCTGCTTGGCGACTTGTGGTTCGAAGGCGATAGCAAGGTACAGCGTGAACCCGATTGGGCCTCCGTGCTGGCGGTGCCCGGGGCGCAACTGCATCTTTATGGGAAGGCCGAGGCACGTCGAGGTCGCAAGATGGGCCACGTCAACGTCCTGGGAGACACCGTCGAGATCGCTCGCGAGCGGGCGCAACGGGTCGCCGGCGTCCTGGGTCTACCCTTGGACTCGGCGACATGAACGAGGGCCAGCAGCGGTCTGACGCTTCCCCAGTGCTGCCGGCTGAGGGCCAAGTGGTGCCGGACGCCGCTACGTTGAATCGCGCGGCCGCGCGCTTGCTGTCAGGCGGTTTGGTGGCCTTTCCCACGGAAACGGTCTACGGCTTGGGCGGCGATGCCGAGAATCCCGAGGCGCTGGCGCGCATATACGAGGTCAAGGGTCGGCCTTCCAACCATCCCGTCATCGTCCACGTCGCGCCCGATGCCGATCTGTCGTACTGGGTGAGGAGCGTGCCGGAAGAGGCGCGCTTGCTCATGCACGCGTTCTGGCCCGGACCGCTCACGTTGATCCTGCCCCGTGCGGCGCATATCAATCCAGCGGTCAGCGGCGGGCAAGATAGCATCGGCTTGCGTTGTCCGTCCCATCCGGTCGCCCAGGCGCTGTTGCGCCGCTTCGCAGCGTTGAAGGGTGGGCACGGCGGCGTGGCCGCCCCATCGGCGAATAAGTTCGGTCAGGTCTCCCCCACACAAGCTACACACGTTCGTAACGAGTTTCCTGAGCTGGATGAGGACAACTTGCTGGTCTTGGAAGGCGGATCATCCGAGGTGGGCATCGAATCCACCATCGTGGATATTTCCCGACTGGAGGACGGCGTTGGCCCGGTATTGCTGCGGCCCGGCCATATATCGGCAGAGGCGCTAGGGAAGGTTCTGGGTCGGATGCCCACGCGACCGGACGCGGCTGCACCGCGAGTCTCCGGTTCCCTGAAAGCGCATTACGCGCCGCGCACGCCGCTACAGTTGGTGGAGCGCTCGCAGTTGCGCGCTCAGATCGACGTGGCCGCGGCGCTTGGCGAGCGGATTGCTTTGGCGACCTTCCCGCCTTTGTTCGATCTGGGGCAGCCGGACGCTACGCGCGTCCATCGTGTCGAGTGTCCGTTGGACCCCGTCCAATATGCCCGCCGCCTCTACGCGCTATTACGAGAGCTCGACGAGGGCGGGTATGACCGTATCTTGTTGGAACGCCCGCCCGCCGAGACCGCCTGGCAGGCCGTCAACGACAGGCTGGGGCGTGCCGCGGCCGCCTTTGAATGAATGCTGAACGGGGTCCGGTTCAATAGGGCACAGGGCCTAAGTTCGGACGGATTTGCGTAGTGGCATTGTCGCTACGTGGCATCACGCAGGATCCACGTTCGCTCCGATTTCTGCAAGGAAGTTCCGCAAGCCTTTGATGACGGCGTGGGGTTGGTCGCGTTGCGGCGAGTGGCCGCAGTCGGGGATTTCCAACAAGCGGGTGCCGGGCACGCGTCGGGCAATTCCGCGGATTTGTTCCAGTGTGCCGTATTCGTCGTTGATACCTTGTATCGCCAGAACCGGACAGCGGATATCGTCGAGGAAAGCTTCGATGTTCCAGTCCCGGAATTGTGGACTCAACCACACGTCCACCCACGCCTCAAAGACCGAGTCGCCGTCGATATGATGCCGCGCTAAGCGTGCGGGAAAGTCCGTGCTTCGGTAAGCGTCCCGTGCCTCGCGTATGCCTTGCAGAGTGATATCTTCCACGAAGATGTGGGGAGCCGCCACGGCGATGGCTAGGGGAGAGTCCGGAAACAAGGCGGCGTAAAGCAGCGCGATGGTGCCGCCGTCGCTGTGGCCGAATAGGATAGTTTGTTCGTTCGCCAAGCCCAGCGCGGTCAGTAAGGCAGGTAGAGCGTCGTGTGCCTGTACGTGCAGGTAGTCTGTTCCGCGCGGCTCATCCCGTGGACGCGGGGTGCTGCGACCGTAGCCATAGCGGGAATACATCAGGCCGCGGCAGCCCGTCGCCGCGCAGACCAGTGCCGGCCAGTCCCGCCACATGGAAATGGAACCTAATCCTTCGTGCAAGAAAACGATGACCGGCCGATCGGTGCGTTCCGGCGCGATCCACTGATATTCAATGTCGATCAGGCGTCCCATGCTGCGGATTTGCACCGAAGAGGGGGCTTGCGTGCTGACGAGCTCGGTCATCAATTGCTCCTGCGGGCCGGCTTCATGGTATGTTCACCGCTGGCCGTCTCATTGTTCGGGGTTGTAGCTAGCTGTCCTCCGAGCGGGCGCTCATCGGAGCTCCATAGTGTAAGGGACGGCAGGGCGGTCGCACTTCCGCCCGGAACTTCCATCGGAACTGGTATCGCACATGAAATTCAAGGATTTCGAAGTCGGGATGGTGGTGACTCATCCGCCTGTCGTCGTCACTCGCGAGGAAATGCTGAACTTCGCACATTCGTACGATCCTCAATCCTTCCATGTCGACGAAGCCGCTGCTCAGGAAAGCCGGTGGGGCGGTCTGATCGGCAGCGGCTGGCTCACGTGTGGCGTGGCAATGCGCATGGCTTACGAGGCCGCCCTCAAAGGCTCGGAATCCTTCGGCTCCCCCGGTCTGGAACGCCTGCGTTGGCCCAAGCCCGTACGCCCTGGCGACGCCTTGCGCCTGGAGGCCACCGTGGAATCCAAGCGGGTCTCGTCCACACGCTCCGACCTCGGCATCCTGCGTTGGACGTGGCGCATGTACAACCAGGACAACGACTTGGTGCTCGAACTCGAAGCCACCAACATGTTCGACCTAGGTTAAGAACGACATTGGGGTCAGACCACGATCTCGTGAGATCGTGGTCTGACCCCATTTCCTTCAGCATCAGATCGTGGTCTGACCCCAAATTCTTTACACGTCGTTGAAGGTTGACGATTCGGGGTCAGGTCGTGGCCCCGAATCGTCCAAGCGTTCCGCTGGATCTCAGAAGAACGCCTGCAAGCCGGTCTGGGCACGACCCAGGATCAGGGCGTGCACGTCGTGGGTACCCTCGTAGGTATTGACGACTTCCAGGTTGACCAGGTGACGCGCGACCCCGAACTCGTCGGAGATCCCGTTGCCACCCAGCATGTCCCGGGCAAGGCGGGCGATGTCCAGTGCCTTGCCGCAGGAGTTGCGCTTCATGATGGAGGTGATCTCCACCGCAGCCGTGCCTTCGTCCTTCATGCGGCCCAAGCGCAGGCAGCCCTGAAGGCCCAGCGTGATTTCGGTTTGCATGTCGGCCAGTTTTTTCTGGATAAGCTGATTTTGCGCCAGCGGACGGCCGAACTGCTTGCGATCCAGGGTGTACTGGCGGGCAGTGTGCCAGCAGGCTTCCGCGGCGCCCAGCGCACCCCAGGCAATGCCATAGCGTGCCGAGTTCAGGCAGGTGAAGGGACCGCGCAGGCCCGTCACGCCGGGCAGCATGGCGTCGGCCGGTACGTCCACTTCATCCATGACGATCTCGCCGGTGATGGATGCACGCAGCCCCACCTTGCCGTGAATGGCGGGTGCGCTCAGCCCCTTCAGGCCCTTTTCCAGGACGAAGCCGCGGATCTTGCCGTCGTCTTCACCGCCGACAACCTTGGCCCACACCACGAAGACGTCGGCGATAGGGGAGTTGGTGATCCACATCTTGTTGCCAGTCAGGCGATAGCCGTCGCTGGTCTTGACGGCACGAGTCTCCATGCCGCCCGGGTCCGAGCCGTGGTTGGGTTCGGTCAGGCCGAAGCAGCCGATCCATTCGCCGCTCGCCAGCTTGGGTAGGTATTTCTGCTTTTGGGCTTCGCTGCCGAATTCGTTGATCGGCACCATGACAAGGGAGGACTGCACGCTCATCATGGAACGGTAGCCGGAATCGATGCGCTCAACTTCACGGGCGATCAGGCCGTAGCTCACGTAGTTGAGGCCGGCGCCGCCGTAGGCCTCGGGAATGGTCGCACCAAGCAGGCCCAGCTCGCCCATCTCGCGGAAGATGGCGGGATCGGTCTTCTCGTGACGGAATGCTTCGAGCACGCGCGGGGCCAACTTGTCCTGTGCGTAGGCGTGGGCGGCATCGCGCACCATGCGCTCTTCTTCGGTGAGCTGGCTATCAAGAAGCAGGGGGTCTTCCCAGTTGAAAGAAGGTGCTGCAGACATGATGTTTCCTGTAATGATCGTTTTGGATTAATGGAGTCGGCGCTTCCGGTCAGGCTTGTGCCTGCTGTCGAATTGCGCTCAGTGTCTGGGAGGGCGTAATGGCTTCCGGGTCCAGCAGGCAGTGCAGGATGGCCGGTTTGCCGCTGGCCACGGCCCGTTCGAAGGCGGGTCCGAATTCAGCGGTGGATTCGACTCGCTCGCCATAGCCGCCGAAAGCCTGCGCATAGGCGGCGAAGTCGGGGTTACGCAGAGCAGTCGCCGAGATGCGGCCGGGGTAATGACGTTCCTGGTGCATACGGATGGTGCCGTACATGCCATTGTCGATGACCAGCACGATGATAGGGAGGTCGTACTGAACAGCGGTGGCGAATTCTTGGCCGTGCATCATGAAGCAGCCGTCACCGGCGAAGCACACCACCGTGCGTTCCGGGTACAGACGCTTCGCACCCACGGCAGCGGGCAGGCCGTAGCCCATGGAGCCGGAGGTCGGTGCCAGTTGAGTGCCGTAGCGGGTGAAGCGACGGAAGCGATGCAGCCACGTGGCGTAGTTGCCCGCCCCGTTGCACATGATGGCATCGTCGGGCAGTTTGTCGTTGAGCCATGCCATGACCTGGCCCATCTGCAGTTCGCCGGGTAGCGTGATCGTGCTCGGGTCGGTCCACTTTTCGTAGCTGGCGCGCATGTCGGCCAGTGCCGCGGCCCATGGTGCGGAACTCGGTGCCTTAAGGCCAGTGAGCGCACGACTGAACGCTGCGGGAGAGACGTTCACAGCTTCGTCCGCGACATACACGCGATTCAATTCGGAACTGTCGGGGTGTACATGCACCAGCGTCTGCTGGGGTACGGGGATGTCCAGCAACGTGTAGCTCTGGCTGGGGATCTCAGAGAAGCGCCCACCCACCATAAGGATGAGGTCGCTCTCCTTCACGTACTTCATGAGCCGCGGGTTGCCGCCCAGGCCCACATCGCCAATAAAGCACGGGTGGTCGGTAGAGAACAGCATCTGGCGGCGGAACTGAACCGCCACCGGGAGCTGCCAGGCCTCGGCAAAGGCCTGGAACTGGGCTACGGCCTCGTCGTTCCAGCGGCTGCCGCCCAAAATGGCCAGCGGTTGCCGGGCAGTGGCGAGCTTTTCAGCGATGGCCTGCATTTGCGCGGGCAAGGGGGCGCTGTCGGGCACGCGATAGCGAGGAGCGTCGGCCACCGCCACGGATTCCGTCAGCATGTCCTCCGGCAGGGCGATCACCACGGGACCAGGTCGGCCCGATGTGGCGACATGGAAGGCCCGCGACAACAGCTCGGGAATACGCTCGACCTGATCGATTTCGGTGACCCACTTGGCCTGCGTACCAAAGACGGCGCGGTAATCCATTTCCTGGAACGCTTCGCGCTCGCGCATGCCGCGCTCGATCTGTCCCACGAACAAGATCATGGGGGTGGAGTCCTGGCTGGCGATATGCACGCCTGCCAGGGCGTTGGCGGCACCCGGGCCGCGCGTGACCATGCAGATGCCCGGTTCGCCAGTGAGTTTCCCGTGAGCGTCCGCCATCATGGCCGCGCCGCCTTCCTGGCGGCAGACCGTCACTTCGATGTCGTGGTCGTGCAGACCGTCCAGCACGGCCAGATAGCTTTCACCGGGAACACAGAACACGTGACGCACGCCGTGCGCTACGAGTTGGTCCACCAGGATGTGTCCGCCCATGCGGGTTGCGGGCGTCGTATTCGAGGGTTGATTCATGGTCTCAAGAATATGTGCGCTCAACGCACAAAGCAATTGATAAAATCTCACAATGTCTTGCCTTCTCGGCAAGACCCGCTACCGCTTGCAATTCTAGTGGGAAACCACGGCTGTGCATTCGGAGGAACACACGAGGTGAAACGAACATGAGAAACGGCATCCCGAACCTGGGCGCCCTGCAAGCCTTCGAGGCCACGGCCAGACTGGGCTCGTTTTCTCGCGCGGCCGAAGAGCTCGCGCTGACGCATAGCGCGGTGTACCGCCAGGTGGCGGGGCTGGAAGAAAGGTTGGGTGTCGAACTGTTCACCCGCGTGCGGCGGCGGGTCATGCTGACGGAGGCGGGGGCCGAGTACGCGGCTCGGGTGCGACATCATTTGGACCAGCTCGAAAAGGACACCTTGGGGTTGATGTCGCGCGCCGGAGTGGGGCGTAACCTTCATGTGGCGGTGCTTCCCACGCTCGCCACCACCTGGCTGCTGCCAAGGCTTGCCGCTTTCGCACGCGTGCGCCCCGACATCACGGTCAGCCTGTCGGTACGGACTTTGCCGTTTCAGTTCAACGATCAGCCGTTCGATGCCGCCATCTACCACGCCGAGCAAATGTGGCCGGGTACGAAGGGCATCAAGTTGTTCGACGAGCACGAGCTGCTACCGATTTGCGCGCCCTCCATGCTGGAGTCCGTCAAGGATCCGGAAGCGCCTCTCGCCGGGATGGTGCATTTGCACACCACCTCCCGCCCCGATGCCTGGCGTCGTTGGTATCAAGCTCAGGGAAAGGAATACCTGCCTACGATGAACGCCGGTCCGCGCTATGAATTGTTCACCATGTCGCTGGCGGCGGTCAGGCAGGGGATGGGGGTGGCGCTGATTCCGCGTTTTCTGGTGCAGGATGCGCTGGAGTCCCGTCAGCTGATCATGCCGGTGGATGCGAGCTTGCAGGTCGAAGAGGCGTATTTCTTTAGTTACCCTGTCGCCAATGAACCCACGGAAGCATTACGCGACCTGGAAGCATGGCTGGAGGAATCGAACGCATGAGAGCCGCACATTGGAAGGCGATGGTGTTGTTTTGCGCGTCTGTATTCCTGCAGGCGCCACTTGCTGCGGCCCAGGGGCAAGTGGCTCCGCAGCAATCGAATCACGGGCAATTGACCCAAGGGCCGACCGTCCAGATCCAGCCGGACACCGATCTCAATCCGGAAGCCGCCACGGCTCAGCTGGATTCTTCCAATGCCCTGGTGCAGGCCGAAGAGTATCTGGTCGTGGCGGCCAATCCACACGCCGCACGGGCCGGGGCCGACATGATGGCCCGTGGCGGATCGGTGGTGGATGCCGCCATTGCGGCTCAGTTGGTACTGGGACTGGTGGAGCCGCAGTCGTCGGGCCTCGGCGGCGGTGGCTTCGCGTTGCTGCATCGTGCGGGTGAGGACGCGGTCCATGCCTACGACGGACGCGAAACGGCACCGGCGGCGGCCCGACCCGATCGCTTCATCCGCAATGGCGAGGTGCTGGATTTTGCCGCCGCGGTGGATAGCGGCCTATCCGTGGGGACGCCGGGCTTGGTTCGCATGCTGGCGGACATGCACGCGGACCATGGGCGACTGCCATGGCCGGAACTGTTTGCGCCGGCCATTCGGCTCGCCACCGAAGGTTTCGCTGTATCGCCTCGTATGCATGCGCTGGTGCAGGGTTCAAAGGGCTTGAAAGCGAGTCCCACCGCAGCGCCATATTTCTACGACGAAAGCGGCCAGGCCCGTCCGGTCGGCTATGTATTGCGCAATGAGAAGTACGCGCGCGTGCTTGAGCGTCTGGCACAGGAAGGCGCCGATGCGTTCTACCGGGGCGAGCTGGCGGAGGACATGGTTCAGGCGGTGGCGGATCATGCCGTGGCCGGCGACCTCAGCCTCCACGATCTCGGGCAATACCGGGCGATCCGCCGCGAGGCAGTGTGCGCGCAGGTCGATGTGTATCGGTATTGCGGCATGCCCCCACCCAGTTCCGGAGGGGTGGCCGTCGTGCAAATGATGTCGATACTCGGCCACACGCCTATCGCGGAGCTGCGTCCCGGCTCGGCCGCATCCGTGCACTACTTTTCCGAGGCCGGGCGCCTGGCGTTCGCCGATCGCGACGCTTATATCGCCGATCCGGCTTTCGAGCGGGTGCCGCTATACGGCTTGCTCGACCCGGAGTATCTCGCTTCGCGGGCCGCGCTGATCCGTCCGGAGCGCTCCATGGGCCGAGCCGAGCCCGGCGTGCCGCCCGGTGTAGTGGATCGCCAGTTGGAGGATGCGGCGCTTGAGCAGCCCGCCACTACGCATCTGGTGGCCGCAGACCGCAAAGGCAATGTAGTGTCCATGACCACTTCAATCGAGTCCGCATTCGGCAGCAAAATTTTTGTGAACGGGTATCTGCTGAACAATCAGATGACCGACTTCTCTCTTCGCCCGGACGACGCTTCGGGACGCCCGCACATCAATCGCGTGGAGCCGGGCAAGCGTCCCCGCAGCTCAATGTCGCCGATGCTGGTGTTCAAGGACGGCCAGCCCCTACTGGCCGTGGGGTCCCCGGGCGGCAGCGCGATCATCAACTACGTCGCCAAGACGCTCGTGGGATCGCTGTTCTGGAACATGGATATTCAGTCAGCGATTGAGCTACCGAACATGGGCAGTCGCAACCGCGCCACGGAGCTGGAGCGCGGCACGGAGCTGCTTCGTACCGAGGCCGCGTTGAAGGCCATGGGTCACGAGGTTCGTGCGATGGACTTTCCCAGCGGCCTGCATGGCGTCATGTGGACGGACTCGGGCCTGCAAGGTGGGGCGGATCCACGCCGCGAAGGCGTGGCGGTAGGTCGCTGAAGCACGATTCGAGGTCGCGCCGCACGGCGGGCGCGTGTCGTGCAATCGCCTGGGTGAGCTTGGCCCAGGCGTGGGCCGGTGCTTAATCGAAGACGACCGTGCGCTGGCCGTTGAGCAGGATGCGGTGCTCGACATGCCACCGCACCGCGCGGGCAAGCACCAGCGATTCCACATCGCTGCCCACACGCGTCAGTTCTTCGGCGCTCATGCCATGATGCACGCGTTCGATGTCCTGCTCGATGATGGGGCCCTCATCGAGATCGGCCGTCACGTAGTGAGCCGTGGCGCCGATGATCTTCACACCGCGTGCGTGTGCCTGATGATACGGTCGGGCACCCTTGAAGCTGGGCAGGAAGCTGTGGTGAATATTGATGGCCCGACCTTCGAGCTTGCGGCACAGGTCATCGGAAAGGATCTGCATGTAGCGCGCGAGCACCACCAGGTCCACTTGTTCCCGTTCAACCAGGTCCAGGATGCGCGCTTCCTGTTCCGCACGAGTATCGGGTG
Organism: Burkholderiaceae bacterium; assembly: GCA_035306485.1. Taxonomy (GTDB): domain Bacteria; phylum Pseudomonadota; class Gammaproteobacteria; order Burkholderiales; family Burkholderiaceae_B; genus Yanghanlia. Next base: position 18,567 of record DATGNX010000022.1, on the reverse strand, counting down.
TGACGGGCAGGTGATGGAAAGGCAGTCCGTAGGCACGTGCCATGTTCTCAAAGTCGCGGTGGTTCGAGGCCACGCCCACGATATCGATCGGCAGCTGCCCGGCATGGGTGCGGAACAGCAAGTCGTTCAGACAGTGACCTTGACGGCTCACCAGCAGCAGAACGCGTGAACGGCGCTCGCTATCGTAGAGCTGGGCGTCCATGTCGAAGCGGTCAGCCACTTCGGCGAATGACGCCTGCAGCGTGTCGGTATCCTGCGCCTCGGGCAGGCTGAAATGCACCCGCAGGAAGAAGCGCCGTGTTTCTTCGTCGCCGAACTGCTGCGAATCGATGATGTTGCCCTGTTGTCCCAACAGCCAGCCGGAAACGGCGTGCACGATGCCGATGCGGTCGGGACAAGACAGGGTGAGTATGTATTCCTTCATTGCTTCTGTGATTCCAATTATTCTGATTGGCGGGTATCGATTCAGGCCCGAAAAGGTGCCCGCTCTAGTTCGGTGACTGCATGGCGACCGATTGCCAGGCTGGCCGTTAGACCAGGCGATTCGATGCCGAAAAGGTTGACCAGGCCGGCGACGCCATGCGTGCCGGGCCCCGCGATAACGAAGTCGGCGGCTGGCACGTCGGGACCGACAATTTTGGGTCGAATGCCGGTGTAGCCCGGTTGCAGTGCGCCGTCGGGCAGTCCCGGCCAATAGCTGCGAACGGCTGCGTAGAAACTGTCGCCGCGTCGCGGGTCGATATCATAGTTCTCTCCGTCCACCCATTCCGTGTCCGGTCCGAATTTCGCCTGGCCCCCGAGATCGACGGTCAGGTGCACGCCCAGGCCAGCGTGATCAGGCATGGGGTAGATCAGCCGGCTGAACGGGGAGCGCCCGGATAGCGTGAAATAACTACCCTTGCAGAAGTAGGCGTCCGGGATCAACGCGTCCGGTTGTCCCGCCAGACGTCGCGCAACTGCCGGCGCGGACAGGCCGGTCGCATTGATGACGCTGCGGGCGGTTAGCTCCATGGATTCTTCGCCGGCGAAAGACAGCAGGAACTCGCCATTGTCCAGTACGCGCCCCTGCTCGAAGGGGGTCATGAAGACGCACTGGGCGCCGGCGTTTTCTGCATCGCCCTGCAACGCCAGCATGAGGCCGTGGCTGTCAACAATGCCGGTAGACGGCGAAACCAGGGCGGCTTCGCACACCAGTGCAGGTTCCAGTTCGGCGGCTTCGCGCCCGCTGATTCGGTACAGATCGTCCACGCCGTTTAGCCGGGCGCGTTCCGCAATACCGTCCAGCTGCACGGCTTGTTCGGCGTTCGCTGCCACGATCAGCTTGCCCAGTCGCTTGTGAGGTATGCTGCGCTGCCCGCAATAGTCATATAGCAACTGCTTGCCTTCGACACACAGACGGGCTTTCAGGCTGCCTTGCGGGTAGTAGATGCCGGCATGGATCACTTCTGAATTGCGCGCACTGGTACCGGTGCCGATGCCTTCTGCGGCTTCCACGATCAGCACTTCGCGACCCGTCAGGGCGAGTTCTCGGGCAACGGCGAGGCCGACGACGCCGGCGCCCAGGACAATACAGTCTATATCTGCCATGTTCTTACTTACTTGGCTGGTGAGCCTGGTGTTTCAGTGATCCGCGATGGGCTCGATGGAGGGGGTTAGATCGAAGTCGCCTGCGTGATACACCAGCGGCTGGCTGTAGCGACGCGCGCAGCGCTCGACCTGACCGATGAAGATGGTGTGATCGCCCGCTGGATGGCGTGCATGGTTCCAACACTCGAACCACGCGGCGGTGTCGTTGTCGGCGAGCATCGGCACTCCATGAGGGCTGCGCTTAAGCGGAACGTCCCGAAAACGCTCTTCCTGGCGGCCTTTCGCGAAGCGCTTGGCCAGGTGCAGCTGGCTTGCCGACAAGACGTGCACGACATAACGTTCCGCAGCCAGAAAATGCGGCAAGGCCGACGCACTGCCCGACAGCGACCACAGGATCATTGGCGGGTCCAACGAAACTGCATTGAAGGAACTGACAGTCAATCCCCAAGGTTTGCCGTCAGCGGTTTCGGTCGTGACGATGGTCACACCGGTCGCGAATCGTCCGAGGGCCGAGCGAAAAAGATGCTGATCGAAATCAGGAGCGTGGGCGGTCATGGGCGATTCAAGGTTCCTGCAAAGTCCAAAGGTGGAATTCGGGGGTCATGGGGCCAAGCGCTGCAAGTTCCAGCTGCCGTCGCCCTGCAACTCGTAGGCCAGGCGGTCGTGCAGACGGGAAGGGCGGCCTTGCCAGAACTCCACGTGGTGGGGCACGACCCGATAGCCGCCCCAATGCGGCGGACGGGCGGGGTCGTCGCCCAGTTTCTCGGTCAGCTCGGCATTGCGCGCCTCGAGCGCTTCACGCGTAATGGGCCGGCTTTGCGGCGACACCCAGGCACCGATGCGCGAACCTAACGGACGGCTGCGGAAGTATTCATCCGCTTCTTCGGGGCTTGTTTTCTCGATGCGCCCTTCAATGCGCACCTGGCGCTCCAGTAGCTGCCAGAAGAATAGCAGACTGGCCCGTGGTTGCTCCGCCAGCTCGCGCCCCTTGCGAGATTCATAATTGGTATAGAAGACGAAACCGCGCTCGTCGAAGCCCTTGAGCAGCACGATGCGTGCGGAAGGGTGACCATCGGCGCTCACGGTCGCCAGCGTCATGGCGTTGGGTTCAGGTACGCCAGCTTCCAGCGCTTCGGCGAACCAGTGGGTGAACTGCTCGACGGGATTGGCGGCGACACCGGTTTCCAGGAGTTCGAACTTGCCGTATTTCTGGCGGAGATCTGCGACTGACATGACGGGGCTCTAAGAATCCAAAGGCGGAGTAAAGGGGTCTGCTCAAGCTTGGCGCAGGTTGCGCGCCAAGGCGGACAGGCGTTTGTCGACAATGTTGTGTCGCATCAGCGCGTCGGCCGTTTCGAGCACGTAATCGATGCAAGGGCCATAGCTGCCATGCGCGTTGCGAACGATATGCAGCAGATGCTCCTGCGGCAGGTCGCGCACGTAGGCATCGGTATTACGGTTCATCGTGAACGCCAGCGCCGTGACGGCACCTTTGTCCGTCCGGCAGGTGAGCCAGCGCGGAATATAGGCGCCGCTAGGCATTTCACGGCGCCACAGCGCTTCCATGATCTGGGGAGACTCTTCTTGCGGAATTCGAAAGGCCACACCGCGGCACGAGCCGCCCGCGTCCAGCCCGAACACGAGTCCGGGTTTGTCCGGCGTACCGCGATTCACCCGCGACCACAGACACAATGCACGGTGGTAGCCATGCAGCAGAGCGTGGCGCCTTTCAGCAAATTCGAACTCCGGTCGCCAAATGAGCGAACCGTAGCCGAATATCCAGATATCCTGATTCGGCGAAAGCTGGTCCATGGCGGCTTGCAGCGATGCTTCGCGTTCTGCCTCGGTTAGCAGGCGGAAGCTCGTGGGTGGCGGAGTGCTCGGCAGCGTCGCGGTGGTGTTCACGTTCCGGGGGAATGCGAAGGTGGTCGATTTGTGATCCCTACATTGTAGAGCAGCTAAAATCGGCTCCCTATGGATGATCAATGTTTCATCGATTCGAGTCGCCGGTTCGGCGGGCTTGAACGTCTCTACGGGCCGGGCAGCGCCGAGCGACTGCGCGGCGGGCATGTGGTCGTCGCCGGGATTGGCGGGGTCGGCTCTTGGTGCGCCGAGGCCCTGGCACGTTGTGGCGTCGGACGGATCACGCTGATCGATCTCGATCACGTCGCCGAGTCCAATGTGAACCGCCAGATCCACGCCCTAACCAGCACGCTGGGCCAGGCGAAGGCCGTGGCGATGGCGCAACGCATTCAGGATATCAATCCGGAATGTGCCGTGGAGGTCATCGACGACTTTGTGGAGCCGGAGAATGTGCAGACCATCGTTCCGCCCGATGCTGACGTCGTCATCGACGCCACCGACCAGGCGTCAGCCAAGATCGCCTTGATCCTCGAAGCCAGTAGCCGCAAGCAGGCGCTGGTCGTCTGCGGCGGTGCTGGCGGCAAGACCAACTCCCTGGCACTACGTAGCGGAGACCTGTCGCAGGCGGTCAACGACGCCTTGCTATCCAAGCTGCGAAACACCTTGCGCCGGCAGCACGGCTACCCCCGGGCGGCCGACGCAGCGGGTAAGGTCCGCAAACGCGTGCCCCGCATGGGCGTACGTTGTCTCTGGTTCGACCAGCCGGCGATCCTGCCGGCTGCGTGGTCCCAGCAGGCGACGGACGAGGCCGGCGCGCCCCAGGGTTTGTCGTGTGCGGGCTATGGCTCCGCCGTCATGGTCACGGCGGCCATGGGCCTGGCAGCGGCAAATGAAGCGGTGCACTGGCTGCTGCACGGCCGTTATCCGGCGTCGTCCTCCTGATCCACCACGACGGCGTTGCGCCAGCCGCGCAGCGCGTTCGAGATACGGATAGCTTTGGCGTTCACGAAATCCGCGCGCGTAATGCGTGCCTCGTGTACCTGGCCGGCGTCCAGTAAGGCCTGCCGTTGAACGCCCGGCAGCACACCCGCGCTTAGGCGAGGCGTGAGCCATTGACCCTCGCGCGATTGCATATAGAGATTAGTGCGACTGCCCTCGCACATGTCTTCGTCCTCGTTCCAATACAGTACGTCGAAGATTTCCGGGTGCGCCGCCAACCATTGCGTGGCCGCAGCGTACCAGGGACGGTGCGTGCTCTTGTGCAGCAGCCAGTCCTCGTCGGCCCGAGGACGTGGGCCGTTCAGGACAACTTTATAGACTGCCGCGGGCGCTTCCAGCGCTGAATGCTCAAGTGTTAATTCGCCTTCGGGGCCTAGCAGCACACGCAAGCGCCAGCAGCGCTGCGTATCCAGCTCCGACGCTGCACGCGCGATTTCCGCTCTGACCGGCGCCTCGCCAGGCCACGGGTACCCCAGAATCGTGGCGGAGCGCTGTAAGCGAGCCAGATGTCCGTCCAATAGCGGCACGGTGCCGCCGACGTCGATGCGGATCGTCTCGATCAGCGAAGGCGCTGACGCTGGAAAGACTTGAGGGCGGCGTGGTGCGGAATTCATGCGCGGATTGTAAAGATGCGGTGTCTTCCTTGTCGATGTCGCGCTTACTGCGACTCCCGCTTACACTCAGTGGAAAGACGCCGCAGTCGCGGTGCAGGAGGTTGGGGGAGGAGTTGCGGTGGTGCTAGCAGGGTCCACGGGTATGCCTATGCATCCGAACGAAGGTGCTGCAGTCGCACACATGAGCGATGTGATTGGTCATTACACAATGACGGAGCGATCGAGGCATCGCGACTTCGGCTTGCGCGATGAACGGACGGCCTTGCCGAATCCAGGTCCCCATCGGCACGATTACTTTCAGATCCACTTACAGCTGTCCGGCTATACGCGTCACTATATTGGAGAAACCACAAGGCCTGTATCTCCCGGGACGATCTGTTTTATTTCTCCGTTCAAGACGCATTTCATCCCTACCGTTCAGGACAGCCGTTACTACATCCTCAACGCAAGCGTGGGCTATTTTCTTCCTGCTCTGGGCGATGCCGTATTGGAGATCGATCAGATGCCTCTGGAGCGCGCGCCAGAACTGGTGCCATTTCGGTTTCAGGAAAAACTGGATTTTGTGTTGTCCGATACGGAGCTTGCCACTGCGCACGAGTTGTGCCGAGCAATGGCGGCGGAGGAAAGCAAGCGATCCGCGGCCTCGCCCATTCTGCTGCGAGCGTATCTGCTTCAGCTCATCGGTCTGGTGTGGCGTACGTACGAACTGCAGCTGCGCGAGCTCTCAACGGGGGCCGCACAGGAGACAATCCGCCGGCGACCGCTGGCCGTGCTTTCCCGTTACTTGCGGGAACGCCTTCATGAGCCCGTCAGCCTGAAGGAAGCCGCCGAAGCCGTCCATCTATCGCCAGGCTATTTGTCCCAGCTGATCAAGAAGGAAACGGGGCAGACCTTCGTGCAGTTCGTTACCGCACGTCGTATGGCGCTAGCACGTTCTCTGTTGCTGCATAGCGATCTTTCCATAAAGGAAGTCGCAGCGCGTTCGGGCTTCGACGACGTTGGCTACTTTGGCAGGCGCTTCCGTCGATACGAGGGGCGTAGTCCTTCTCAATTCAGACAAGACATACGCCGAGCCTGATACACGTAACGCCCCAATCTACGTTTTGTCCTATAGAAGGGCGGGTTTGTTTCTGGTCATGTGAGTGTTCCCAAACGATCATGTTTATGTCATGGCGCCACAACGCCGTGTCGAAGCAATCAGATTCATTTGGGGATTTACATGGCAAGCACCAATGGCGACGCAACGCGCGCCGATCATTCATTGCACACTCTGGATAGGCCTTCCTTGCCCATCGATGGGCGTGAGGAGGTCTTCGAAGTGCGGCGTATTTATTGCGTGGGCCGGAACTACGTTGCCCACATTCGCGAGATGAAAGAAGGCGACGAGCGCGATCCTCCCTTCTTCTTTCAGAAACCCACGGATGCACTGGTGACCGATGGGCGTGTCCCTTACCCGACCTGCACCGAAGATCTGCAGTACGAGGTCGAGCTGGTGGTTGCCATTGGCGCGACACCGCTGGGCGAGAGTGAGCAGGATGCCTTGAACGCCGTGTTCGGCTATGCCGTCGGACTCGACATGACGCGCCGTGACCGTCAGCGTGAATCCTTCAAGGGAGGACTGCCTTGGGAAATCGGCAAGTCCTTCGATCATTCCGCACCCTGTGGAAAGTTGCATCCCGTGTCGGCAGTAGGACATCGCACGCAGGGCGACATACGCCTCACCGTCAATGGTGAGGAACGTCAGTCCGCTCAGCTGGAGCAAATGATCTGGAACGTACCGGAAATGATCCGCGAACTGTCCAAGCAGTATCGCCTGATGCCGGGCGATCTGATCTTCAGCGGCACGCCCGCAGGCGTGGGGCCGGTGACGGTCGGTGACCGGATGGAGGGACAGATCACCGGTTTGTCGCCCCTGAAAGTGGAGATTGTCGCACCTGCCTGAACGGGAAGGGTGCGCGAACGTTGACGGCTGATATGGCCGTCGACACAGCCGGGCGAGCGGCCAGAGCCGTTCATCCGATAACCGTGACAACGTCTAAACCAAGGAGGAGGGACCTGGCCGCAGCTTTGTGTGCGCGTCGGTGTCCGAGGAGATCATGAGACTGATGAAATCAATATTGAGTCGACGCGTGGCGGTAATGTTTTGTGCGGGAGTGCTGGGCGCGACACCGCTAACCGCAAACGCAGATGCTGCGGCGAGTTATCCTGAGCGCAGCGTCACCATCATTGTTCCCTTCGCACCGGGGGGTGCGGCGGACTTGCTGGCGCGGCATATCAGCAAGATATTGTCGGGTACATTCGGCCAGTCCTTCGTGGTGGAAAACAAGGCGGGTGCAGGCGGGACGATCGGGGCACGTCACGTGGCGCGGGCGCAGCCCGACGGCTATACCCTAGTCATGGGGACCAACGCTTCTCATGCGATCTCCGCCGCTACCTACAACAACCTTCCGTACGACCCCTTAAAGGACTTCGCTCCCATCTCGCTGGTAGCGTTCGTGCCGCAGGCTTTGATGGTGCACCCCTCGCTTCCCATCAAGAATGTCCAGGACTTAATTGAATACGCTCGCAAGAACCCGCAGGATATGAACTTCGGCTCGGCGGGCAACGGGACTCCCGGCCATCTGGGCATGGAGCTCTTCAAGATGATGACCAATACGGATATGGCCCATGTGCCATTCAAGGGCGGCAACCCCGCCTTGCTCGCCTTGGCGGGCGGCCAGGTGCAGGTCGTGGCAGACAATATGAATTCTGCCTTGCCGCAGATTCAGGCGGGCACGGTGCGGCCAATCGCCGTCACCTCCATTACCCGATCGCAAGCCTTGCCGGACATGCCCACCATTGACGAACAGGGCGTGAAGGGGTTTGATTCGGGCTCCTGGTTCGCACTGTACGCGCCTGCCGGTACTCCGCCAGCCATTGTGTCCAAGCTCAATGCGGAAATCATCAAGGCATTGAATGAGCCTCAGATCAGTGAGATGTTGGCAGCACAAGGCGCTGAGGCACGGCCGGGGCCGCCTTCCGAGCTGACCGACCTCATGCGAACGGACATTGCTAAATGGAAGGATGTGGCGGACCGTATTGGCTACAAAGTGGATTGAGCGAACTGAGATGGATGTAGAAGTGCAGTGGATTTGGGCATGGCTGTCGCTGGCGGCTTTTGGTGGCGGCATGCTCAACGCCGTGGCGGGCGGCGGCAGTTTTTTGACCTTCCCGGCCCTGTTGCTTGCAGGCTTGCCGCCCAGCGCAGCCAATGCCACCGGTACCACTGCACTGCTTCCGGGCTACGTGCTCGGCGCCTGGGTCCAACGCCATGAGGTGATCCAACCTGGGAGGCTCGGTGCGACAGGCGTCTTCGCCGTTGCTGCTCTGGGCGGAGCACTGGGCGCTGCGCTGCTGGTCTGGACGGGCGATATCGTGTTCGCCAAAGTCGTACCGTGGCTCATGCTGTTCGCCACGATTGCTCTGTGGCAGGGCATGCGCATCAGCCAGTTTCTTCAGCGTCGCAACATGGCGGGGCCAGATTTCGCGGCTAGGGCCGGCCTGCTCATAGTGTCCATATACGGCGGCTATTTCAACGGCGGTGTGGGTATCGTTCTACTGGCTCTGTTCTCCGCTTTCGGCCATAAGAGCATGAGCGGCATGAACGGCGCCAAGAACCTTGCTTCGGCGGCGCTCACTGTGGTGGCCATCGTGGTCTACACCAGCGCGGGGCTAGTGTATTGGCCCGCCGCGTTGGGCATGATGCTCGCGGCGGCGCTCGGGGGGTGGGCGGGTGCCCGGATCGGGCAACACATTTCCCCCGTTCTGATGCGCAACTTCGTGGTGGTCGTCGGCTTTTGTCTGACGGTGGTTTTCTTTGTCAGGATGTAGGCCGCTCATCCCCAAACATAAAGTCGTGCAGCGCGGCGCCGGTATGTGAACGCTCTCGAACCGCCATCAGCGCCTCAGGTGTGCCGGCTGCCACGACTTGGCCGCCTTCGGTGCCGCCTTCGGGACCCAAGTCTACGACCCAGTCGGCCTCCGCGATCACATCGAGATTGTGTTCAATGACCACCACAGTATTGCCGGCTTCCACCAGGCGATGCAGTACGTGGATGAGTTTTTCAACGTCTGCGATAGACAGACCTACCGTCGGCTCGTCCAGCACGTAGAGAGTGTGCGGCAGCCGTGACGCGCGGCCTCCGCGCAAGACGCCTTCGTCCATGCGCGCCTTGGCGAGTTCCGTGACCAGCTTGATGCGCTGAGCCTCCCCGCCGGACAAGGTGGGCGAGGGCTGACCCAGTGTCAGATATCCCAGGCCCACGTCCTGCATGAGCTGCAAGGGCCTGAGAATGCGCGGATGAGCGGCGAAATGCTGGATGGCGTCGTCCACTTCCATGGCGAGCACATCGCCGGCAGAAAGCTCTCGCCACGTAACGCCCAGGGTGTCGCGATTGAAACGCTGCCCTTCGCAAGCATCGCAAGGCACCTTCACGTCCGGCAGGAAGGACATCTCCAGGGTACGCATGCCCTGGCCTTCGCAGATGGGGCAACGGCCCTGACCGGTGTTGAAGGAGAAGCGGGATGCCGTCCAGCCGCGCAGCCGCGCATCGCGGGTACCGGCAAACAGCTTGCGCACGTCGTCCCAGAAACCGACATAGGTGGCGGGGCAGGACCGTGGCGTCTTGCCGATGGGGGTCTGATCGACTTCAAGCACACGATCCAGGGCCTCCCAGCCGGTGATGCGCTCGCACCCGGTCCAGCTGTGTGCGCCCCGATCGCTGACGGCACGCGCAAGGTTGTCCAACAGGACTTCGCGTGCCAACGTGGACTTGCCCGAGCCCGATACGCCGGTGACGACACTCAGGCGTCCGATCGGTATGCGGGCATCGGCGTTGCGCAGATTGTGCAGTCGGGCGCCGTGGATCTCGATCATGGGGGTGTCGTCCTCGATCGGCCGGCGTGGCTGCAGCGGGTGTTGCAGCGGTTCGCGCAGATACCTGCCGGTGACAGACGCCGGATCGTCCATGAGCTGCTGGACTGTCCCTTCGGCGACCACGGTGCCGCCGCGTACGCCCGCGCCGGGCCCCATATCGATGACGTGGGCCGCCCGTCGGATGGTGTCTTCGTCGTGCTCCACCACCACCAGCGTATTCCCGTTGCCTTCGAGCAGGGAGAGAGCGTCCAGCAGAATACGGTTATCGCGCGGATGCAGCCCGATGGTGGGCTCGTCCAACACATAGCACACGCCTTGTAGATTCGAACCCAATTGCGCGGCAAGGCGTATGCGCTGCGCCTCGCCGCCCGACAGGGTAGGCGCGGCGCGGTCCAGTGCGAGGTAGCCAAGACCCACCTTGAGCATGAATTCGAGTCGGCCGCGAATCTCCGTGAGAATGTCACGCGCAATCTCGCTTTCGCGCCCGCGCAGCACCAGCCCGGTGAAGAAGGAACGGGCGTCGGTCACAGGCAGGCTAGCGAGTTCCGCGATGGAACGGTCGCGCCAGCGCACTGCAAGGGAAATCGGGTTCAGCCGTGCGCCCTCACAACTGGGGCAGGTCTCTTCCTGGCCCTCGTACCAGGCGTTCCAGCTTGTTTCTTCACCGGTCTGTTCGGCGTCGAAGCCTGGCAGACGCAGGCCTGTGCCATAGCAGCTCGTGCACCAGCCGTGCTTGGAGTTGTACGAGAACATGCGCGGATCGGGTTCCGGGAAGCTCATGCCGCAGCTGGGGCAGGCGCGTTTGGCGGAAAAGTGCTGGATGGTCGCATCCGGCGACAGGCCGCCATCGCGGCGGTCCTCGATCGTTGGCGCCTCGTCGGTCAGGTCCACCAGCAGGCTCATCGTGCCCTGACCATGCTCCAGGGCCTGCGACACGGCGGTGCGCAGAGCCTGCTCGTTGGCAGGATCCACGATGAGGTCGGCCACCGGCAGCTCAATAGTGTGCTCCTTGTACCGATCCAGCCGCGGCCAGGGACTAACGGGAATGAACTCGCCGTCCACTCGCAGGTGGCTATGGCCGCGCGCACCGGCCCATTTTGCGAGGTCCGTGTAATAGCCCTTGCGCGCCTTTACCAGCGGTGCGAGCACGCCGATGTGCCGGCCGGCGTACCGCTGCATGATGTTGGCCACAATCTGGTCCGCACGTTGCGGCTCTACCGGGATGTCGCAATGTGGGCAGTACTGGGTACCCAGTTTCATGTAGAGCAGGCGCAGGAAATGATGGATCTCCGTCATGGTCGCCACGGTGGACTTCCGCCCGCCGCGACTGGTGCGCTGCTCAATGGCTACGGTGGGGGGGATGCCGTAGATGGCGTCCACGTCCGGTTTGCCAGCCGGCTGGACGATCGCTCGCGCGTAGGCGTTCAGAGACTCCAGGTAGCGGCGCTGTCCCTCGTTGAACAGGATGTCGAATGCCAGGGTGGACTTGCCGGAACCCGATACGCCGGTGATGACGGTAAACGTATCGCGCGGGATGCTGACATCCACACCTTTAAGGTTGTGTTCGCGGGCATTCAGGATGTCGATGTGTTTGCGGCCGGCGCGCCGGCGGCGCAAGATGCTCTGCAGCGGGCTGCCGTCGTCATCGTGCGCTGTCGAATCTAATGCCACGGCGGACGTGGTCTGGGTGTCGGCCTCAACCGCATAGCTGATGGCCGGCTCAGCGACGGCCATTGCCGAGGTAGCGCTCTCGGCCACAGAGTCTTCCGCGGATCGGATAATGCTGGAGGCGTATTCCTTCAGCGCCCGTCCTGTGTGGGATTCAGCGATCTCCATGATGTCCGCGGGCGTTCCCGCGCCAAGGACCCGACCGCCCATTTCGCCGCCATCGGGCCCCAGGTCGATCACCCAGTCCGATGCCTGGATGACGTCCAGGTTGTGTTCAATGACGAGCAGGCTGTGGCCGCCGGCCAGCAGGCGCCGGAAAGCACGCATCAGGCGCGCGACGTCGTCGAAATGCAGGCCAGTGGTCGGTTCGTCGAAAAGGAACAGCTTGCCTTTGATCGCCAGGCCCTTGGCGTTCGTCTTGTTCTCCACCAGGTGGCCGGCGAGCTTCAACCGCTGGGCCTCGCCCCCGGACAGCGTGGGTACGGGTTGCCCCAGCCGCAGATACTCCAGACCCACGTCCGCCAGCGGCGCCAGTGCGCGCTGCACGTCCCGCAGTCCCGAGAAAAATTCCAGGGCCTCGCTGACGGTCATGTCCAGGACTTCGTCGATTGATGCGGAGCGGCCCAGGTGCTCCAAGCGGACTTCTCGGATCTCGGGACGGAAGCGTTTACCGTCGCAGTCGGGACAGCGCAGGTAGACGTCCGAAAGAAACTGCATTTCCACGTGTTCGAAGCCGGTGCCGCTGCAAGTAGGGCAGCGGCCATCGCCGCTGTTGAAGCTGAAAGTCCCGCCGGTATAGCCACGTTCACGGGCAAGCGGCGATTGGGCGAACAGCTTGCGGATGGCGTCGAATGCGCCCACGTAGCTGGCCGGGTTGGAGCGGGCGGTCTTGCCGATTGGCGTCTGATCCACCATGGTCACGTCGTACAGGCGGTCCTCGCCCAGCAGGCGGTCGTACTCGCCGGGCGCCTCGGTCGGCCTACCCAGTTTCTTGAGCATGGCCGGGTAAAGGACGTCCTGCACCAGCGTGGACTTGCCCGACCCCGAGACACCGGTGATGCACACCAGGCGACCCAGCGGTATGGAGACGGAAACATTCTTGAGGTTGTTGGCACGCACGCCTTCCAGCACGAGTCTTGGCGTGTTTTCCGCCACCGGCTGCGGGCGGGGAGACTCGACGCTGAGCTTGCCTCCCAGGTAGCGGCCGGTGAGGGTGGAAGCCGAACGCAAGGCGTCCGGTGTGCCGTCAAAGACGATCTGGCCGCCGCGTTCGCCCGGTCCCGGGCCCATGTCGATCACGCGATCAGCGGCCACCATGACCTGCGGATCGTGCTCCACGACCACCAGGCTGTTGCCGTTGTCGCGCAAGCGGTGCATGACTTGAACGATCCGGTGCATGTCGCGCGGATGCAGGCCGATGGATGGTTCATCCAACACGAACAAGGTGTTGACCAGCGAGGTCCCAAGCGCGGTGGTGAGGTTGATGCGCTGCACCTCGCCGCCCGAGAGTGTGCGGCTTTGGCGGTCGAGCGACAGATAGCCCAGGCCGACGTCGCACAGGAACTTGAGCCGCGCCCTCACTTCGGTCAGTAGTAGGTCCAACGCCGCATCCATTCGCGAGCCGAAGGACAGCTCATCGAAGAAGGCCCGCACGCGATCAATGGGCAGGCGCATGAGGTCGTGTATGCCGAGGCCGGGCATGCGCTCAAGCACTTCACGGCTCCACTGAGCATGCACCGGCAGGAATCGCGGATGCCCGCCTTCGATTTCGGGGGGGAGATGGCCGCCCAGCCGCCAAAGCGTGGCATCGGGCTTAAGACGCGCCCCTCCGCAAGCTGGGCAGGGCGTGTAGCTTCGGTATTTGGACAGCAACACCCGCACGTGCATCTTGTAGGCGCGCGTCTCGAGCCAGTCGAAGAAGCGCTGGGCGCCGTACCACTGAGTCTTCCAGGCGTTGTTACCGCCTTTCCATTGCGGATCGCCCTGAATGACCCACTGCCGCTCATGCTCGTCGAGATCCTTCCAGGGTGTGTCCAGTCGGATGCCGCTACGCGCGGCGTAGTGTTCCATTTCCGTCTGGCATTCCTTGTAGCTGGGCGTCTGCCACGGCTTCAACGCGCCTTCGCGTAGCGTTTTGCGTTCGTCCGGCACCACCAGGTCGTAGTCGATGCCCATGACGCGGCCGAAGCCGCGACATTGTTCGCAGGCGCCCAGCGGGGAGTTGAAGGAGAAGGTGCTGGGCAGCGGATTGCTGTATTCAATGTTGCAGTGGGCGCAGTGCAGGCGGCTGCTATAGCGCCAGACCGCCGAGTCGTTCCCTTCGTCGTCGACTGCATGGATGGCAAGGTGCCCGTCCCCCTGCTTCAGCGCCGTATCCAGGGCCTCCATCACCCGTTGCGGCTCGGCATTTTCATAGCGGAAGCGGTCTTGGGTGACATGCAGCACGCGCTGCTTTTCAATGGAGGTCTTGCGCGCGCGCCCCTTGCCCGGGGCGACTTCGACGACGCGTTCACGGGTTTCCTCGTGATGAACGCGCGTGTAGCCCTGCTGCTCGAGAAAGCCGCGGATTTCCTCTTCAGTGAAGTTGCCGGGCACGGCGATCGGGAAAGTCACAATCAGCCGGGGGTGTCCCAGCTGAGGGCTGCGCACGGCCAGATCCTGGCGGATGGACTCCGGGTCGTCGCGTTGGACGGGTCGGGCGCAACACCGGCAATACAGGTTGCCAAGCCGTGCATACATCAGCTTCAGGTGATCGTTGAGCTCGGTCATCGTCCCCACGGTGCTGCGGGAATTGCGGACAGGGTTGACCTGGTCGATGGCAATCGCCGGCAAGATGCCCTCGATACGCTCCACTTGCGGCTTGTCCATGCGGTCCAGGAACTGCCGTGCGTAGGGAGAGAAGGTCTCTACATAGCGACGCTGGCCTTCCGCATACAGCGTATCGAAAGCGAGCGAACTCTTGCCGGACCCGGAAACTCCCGTGATCACGGTGAAGCTGCCGGTGTCGAACGAGACGTCGAGGTTCTTGAGGTTGTTCTGGCGGGCGCCAAAGATGCGGATTTGGGAGCTCATGGTGACAATGATAATGGCGTTTTGGTCGGGACTTCCGTTGCCTCGTTGCACCAAGCGTCGAACGCCGCTTTTTGTGGCGCAGTACCGTTTCAGGTTAGAATGGCGGATTCGTCAGCACGTGGCAAAAAGATTCTTAGCGGAGAAAACTCATGGCAGAAATCAAACGTACGCGTCGCAACACTCTTGAGCGTCGTTGCCTTGGCAAGGCGTTCAAGCGTCTTTTCGTGCGCTCCCCCAAGGGCGTATTCAAGATGCTTGAAAAAGTGAAGCGCGCCTAAACTTACTGGCAGCACCCCGCCTGCAGGCCGAGGCGGTGTCGCGAATTGTAAGTAAGGCAAGTAAACCGCAGATCTCCAGTCTGCGGTTTTTTTTTGTCCTATGATCCAGTCGTCGTCTCCGTCTTAATACTGTCATGCCGCATCGCCCCCTATTCTCTGTGGTGACGCCCACCTATAACCGTGCCCACACGCTGGGCAGGGTGTACGCGTCGTTGCGCGATCAGACCTGGCAGGATTTCGAATGGATCATCGTGGATGACGGGTCGACGGATAGCACCCGTGCGTTGGTGCTGGACTGGCAACGCGAGGCCCGGTTTCCCATTCATTATGTGTGGCAAAAGAACCAGCATAAGAAGACGGCGTTCAACCGCGGCGTGAGCAAGGCGGCTGGCGAACTGGTGGTGGCCCTGGATAGCGACGACAGTCTTGACCCCAACGCCCTGGCGTCCATGATGTCCACCTGGTACGGCATACCTGAGACCGAAAGGCATCGCTATGTCGCGATCACGGGGCTCTGTGCGCGGCCCGACGGCAGCATCGTCGGCGACCGATACCCGCAGGACGTCTTCGATGCCTCCGCGCTGGATATGACCTTCAAGTACCACGTGTCGGGCGAGAAGTTCGGCTGTATGCGTACCAAGGTCCTGCTCGATTTTCCGTTTCCCGAGGAAATCGCGGGATTTGTGCCCGAGAGCCTGGTATGGCGGGCGATTGCGCGGGCCGGTTATCTGACGCGCTTCGTGAATCAGGTCTTCCGCATCTATCACGACAGTGAAGATTCGCTGTCGCACCAAAGCCGGGAAAGCCAGCAACATGCGCTGGGACTGTGGCTGCTCGCGCAAGACACAGTGGTGGAATGTCTACCCTGGTTCCGCTACCAGCCCCGCGCCTTCCTCATGGCAGCGGCCCGTTATACCCGCTTCTATCTGCATCTGCGCTCCGCCAGCCTGCCGCGGCCGACAGGACGCAATCTGAGGGGCGCCGCCTCGCGCCTGCTGGTCTATGCCATGTGGCCCGTCGGTGCGCTGCTCTATATGCGCGACCGCAGCCGCCTATATTGAGACACCGTATCTGACTTGAAGCCGTGTTGACGCGGCGCCGGGCAATCTTGCAACGATGCCCGGCACTGGCCGTGCGCTTTAGTGCAGACGCCGCGATGGCGGTAGGTTGTCGTCAAGCAGACCGTCCATCCGCCGCGTTTCTTCTTCATCGTCGTCGTCACCCAGCAGGTCGTCATCGTCCTCCGAGGACATCGCGAAGGTTTCATCGCTGATGTTGAAAGGCAGCAGTTCGCGCAAGTCGTTGTCGGCGACGAATTCCTGATTCAGCGGATCGACCTTCACGTAGCGCGCCGTTTCGTCGTCCGATAGTTGGATGATCCAAAGGCATTCACAACTGTAGACGTCGTTGTCATTGCCCAGACCGCCACGGCTCCCGGCGAAGCGCGCTCCAGGCCCACCCAGCTGTATGACCACAGTGGAGTCTTCGTCGACTTCGTCGTCCACGCCGAGTGGAATTCCGAAAGCGACCCATTCCGCTCCGGTGTCGTCCGCGTCCATGATTTCCGCCAGCACGGGTTTGCCCATGTACGCGCTCATCGCGTCGGCGGTGTGACCGATGAGATCAAGTTCTTCCTGGGTGAAAACCAGGGTGGGGTCAGGGGTGGTCATGGGGAGCTCCGTTTGCGCGTGTCCATCTTGGGTCTGTCATTTTAGTCCGTGGTGCGGGTGGACGGCCGGCGCTTTATTTGGCCGCCCGGCCTACAATCGACCATTGTTCGTCTTCATTCTTCTTCGTGTATATGGCTCAATACGTTTTTTCCATGAATCGTGTGGGCAAGATCGTGCCGCCCAAGCGGCAGATCCTGCGCGATATCTCGCTTTCCTTCTTCCCGGGCGCCAAGATCGGCGTGCTGGGCCTCAATGGGGCTGGTAAGTCCACGCTGCTGCGCATCATGGCCGGCATCGATCGTGAGATCGAGGGAGAAGCGATTCCCATGCCCGGCATCAAGATCGGCTATCTGCCGCAGGAGCCGGTCCTGAATCCCGAACACACGGTGCGGGAATCGGTTGAGGAGGGGTTGGGTGACGTATTCCAGGCCCGCAAGCGGCTCGACGAAGTCTACGCGGCCTATTCGGAGCCCGATGCCGATTTCGATGCGTTAGCTACC
This sequence comes from Burkholderiaceae bacterium, assembly GCA_035306485.1. Taxonomy (GTDB): domain Bacteria; phylum Pseudomonadota; class Gammaproteobacteria; order Burkholderiales; family Burkholderiaceae_B; genus Yanghanlia. The sequence continues at coordinate 1,401 of DATGNX010000022.1, read as the reverse complement.
GAGCAGGCCGAACTGGAGGCCGTTATTGCCGCCGCGGCCACCAGTGGCTCAGACGATATCGAACATCAGATGGAGATCGCTGCCGACGCCTTGCGTCTGCCGCCGTGGGACGCCACGGTCGGGAATCTATCGGGCGGTGAGAAACGGCGCGTGGCCCTCTGCCGCCTGCTGCTATCCAAGCCCGACATGCTGCTGCTGGATGAACCCACCAACCACCTGGACGCGGAAAGCGTGGAGTGGCTGGAACAGTTCCTGGAGCGCTTCCCCGGAACCGTGGTCGCCGTTACTCACGACCGATACTTCCTCGATAACGCCTGTGAATGGATACTGGAACTCGACCGGGGCCACGGCATTCCCTGGAAGGGCAACTACAGCTCGTGGCTCGAGCAGAAGGAAGCGCGCCTGAAGCAGGAAGAAGCCTCGGAATCCGCACGCCAGAAAACCATCAAGAAAGAACTGGAGTGGGTGCGCCAGAACCCCAAGGGCCGCCAGGCCAAAGCCAAGGCGCGGCTGGCGCGGTTCGAAGAGCTGTCATCGCACGAATATCAAAAGCGCAACGAAACCCAGGAAATCTTTATTCCGGTGGGCGAACGCCTGGGCAACGAAGTCATCGAGTTCACCAACGTCAGCAAGGCCTATGGCGACCGCCTGCTCATCGACAACCTGAGCTTCAAGGTGCCGCCCGGCGCCATCGTCGGCATCATCGGCGCCAACGGCGCCGGCAAGTCCACCCTGTTTCGCATGATCGCCGGCCGCGAACAGCCCGATTCGGGCACGATTTCCATCGGGCAGACCGTGAAGCTGGCCTTTGTCGACCAGTCGCGCGACGCGCTGCAAGACAACAAAACCGTGTTCGATGCCGTGTCCGATGGCGCCGATGTCCTCACGGTGGGCAAGTTCGAGATGTCGTCGCGCGCCTATCTGGGCCGCTTCAACTTCAAGGGCGCCGACCAGAACAAGATCGTCGGCCAGCTTTCCGGCGGCGAGCGCGGCCGCCTGCACCTTGCCAAGACGCTGATCGCCGGCGGCAACGTGCTGCTGCTGGACGAACCCTCCAACGACCTGGACGTGGAAACCCTGCGCGCCCTGGAAGACGGCCTGCTCGAGTTTCCGGGCAGCGTCATGGTCATCAGCCACGACCGCTGGTTTCTTGACCGTATCGCCACGCACATCCTGGCATTCGAGGGGGACTCGCAGGTGGTTTTCTTCGATGGCAACTACCAGGAATACGAAGCGGACAAAAAGCGCCGCCTGGGCGAAGAGGGCGCCAAGCCGCGTCGCCTGCGCTACAAGGCGCTGAAGTAAGGGCACGCCCCTGGCGCGCGCGCCGGGGGCGCATCGCGACGACGCGCCGGCGTGGTTGCCGTCGTCAGAGCCTTCTCAAGTGCGAGGTCTTTCATG
>DATGNX010000021.1:0-32146 GCA_035306485.1 Burkholderiaceae bacterium | reverse complement strand
CCTGCCGCAGCGTTGTCCAACAGGGAAAGCAGCAAGTGCTCTACGGTAATAAATTCATGTCTCGCCGTGCGGGCCTCGACAAAGGCCATGTGCAAGCTGACTTCAAGTTCTTCGGAGATCACGCTACCTCCATTGCATATCGGAGCGGGACAAACAAATTCGACAAATCCCTGTTCTTATTCTATGACTAAATCGAGCTTGCGTATCGCCAATGACTGAACGCTTTGGCGTCGTCTCCAGACGCCACGTAACGTCTTTACTATACCCGTAGTTTGGATGAATGTGCGGCGGGACCAACCAAGGGTAACAAAGCACTCACTCCGCCGGAGGTACGGGTTCCATCACGCACTGAAGCGGATGCTGGTTCATGCGGGCAAGCTGGAGGACCGCCTCGACCCGGGTGGCCGCGATGTCCCGCGTATAAATACCTACGATGCCTCGACCCTCGTGATGAACCTGGAGCATGATCCGCGAGGCTTCTTCTAGCGTCTTTCCAAAGACGTGCTGAACGACCACCACGACGAAATCCATGGGGGTGTAGTCATCATTGAGGAGTACGACCTGATACATAGGCGGCGGAGCCAGCCTTGCCGGCTTGCGTTCCACCACTGTCCCGTGCGTACGTTCAACCTGAGTGCCCATACCAATACTAGTGTTTCCGATAGTTGACGCCACTTGTGCTAATTGCGCATCATTAATTGATTCTGACGGCTTTGAAGTATTTGTTGCATGCCAGAATCCATCGCCGCAAGAGCACCGATGTAGTCAGGTATCAATCTAACACACCAAATGTCGAGGGCAGTCCGCATGTCTGATTCAACCGAAACCTCCGTGCCCGGGGATACACAAAAGCTGACGGGAACCGTTAAGTGGTTCAACGACGCTAAAGGGTTTGGCTTCATCACTCCCGATAACGGGGGGGAAGACCTTTTCGCACATTTCTCTTCCATTCAGATGAACGGCTTCAAAACACTGAAGGAAGGACAAAAAGTCGAATTCGAAATCGCACAAGGTCCGAAAGGCAAGCAAGCACTGAATATTACTGCGGCCTGACTACTTACGCTCGCAACATTGGGCGCAAAATGCCCTCAGTTCTTCAGCTCAGAAAAAATGTTCGGATACTCATCACGCTCAGGGCGCACGCGCCCTGATTTTTTTTGCCTCGTGCTGCTGGCTGTACTTGGGCTGGGCGGCTTCCACACCGTTCACGCCCGGGCGACCGATTCGCCACAGCGCAGCGAGACCGTCGAGCTGCCGAGGATCCCCTTGGAAATCAACGGGCACAAGCTAAGCGTGGAAGTGGCTGCCAGCGATGTCGCGCGCGCCCAGGGTCTAATGCATCGCGAACACCTGAAACCCAATCATGGCATGTTGTTCGTCTTTCCCGACTCAACGCAAATGTGCTTCTGGATGAAGAACACGCCGCTGCCGCTGACCGTTGCATTCATCGACGCAAGCGGCCGGATTATCAGTTTGGCCGATATGCAGCCCTATTCCCTGGATCCGCATTGCGCTATTGCTCCCGCCTTGTACGCCCTGGAAATGGAACAGGGTTGGTTCGCAGGGCACAATGCAAAGCCCGGAACGCTCGTGCACGGCCTGCCGAAAGTTAAGAAACGAAAGCCGCAGTCCACAAATTAGAAAGGCCGGCGATATCGCCGGCCTTTTCCTTGGCTTCCCTGCTTAAGCAATCAGGCGAAGTTCTGGGCCACGAACTGCCAGTTCACCAAGTTCCAGAAGCTCTCCAGGTACTTCGGACGCGCATTGCGGTAGTCGATGTAGTAGGCGTGCTCCCAGACGTCACAGGTCATCAGGGGGACGTCGGAGGTGGTCAGCGGCGTTGCGGCATTGCTGGTGTTCACGATGTCCACGGAACCGTCGCCCTTCTTTACCAGCCAGGTCCAGCCCGAACCGAAGTTACCGGCGGCCGACTTGTTGAAGGCTTCCTTGAAGGCATCGAAGCTGCCCCACTTAGCGTTGATGGCTTCAGCCAGAGCGCCTTCGGGTTGACCGCCGCCGTTAGGCGACAGGCAGTTCCAGTAGAAAGTGTGATTCCAAACCTGAGCGGCGTTGTTGAACACACCCCCGGAAGACTTGCGAACGATGTCTTCCAGCGACGCGGATTCGAATTCCGTGCCAGCGATCAGGTTGTTCAGGTTGGTGACGTACGTCTGGTGGTGCTTGCCGTAGTGATACTCGAGCGTTTCCTTGGAGATATGCGGCTCGAGGGCGTTCATTTCGTAGGGAAGCGGAGGAAGCGTAAATGCCATGTTCGTTGTCCTTTGATTCAATGAATTTACAGAAGACCATGCGTCGCCAGGACGCTGGCCTGCGCGGTGCCGCGCTCAAACTCGATCTGCACTGTCTCACCAACTTTTAAGTCTAACCCATTTTTTATGATGTTCCCCTGGGCATCTCGGGTGATGGAATAGCCTCGCTCGAGAACGCTGCGTGGGCCGAGCGCTTCCAGGGTCTGGCCCAGGGCCGCGAGCTGGCGGCGGCGCTGCGCGACGCCTGCAGCGGCCGCCCGCTGCAAGGCTTGCGACAGTCGCTCAAGGTGCCGCCGTCGCTCATCCACGCGGGGTCGGCCGCGCTCCATCGCGGCAGCCGCCAGCGCATGGCGTGCCCGGGCCCGCTCCAGCGTTCGTGTCGCGGCCCGGTCCAGGCGCTGACACAACGCATGCAGGCGGTCGGACTGCTGATTCAGCCGCTGGCGTGGCGACACTAGGCCGGCCATGGCCCGATCCAGTCGTAAGGAAGCGCGCTCGATCAGCCGCCTCTGGCGCAGCGTAAGGGCTTCGAGCGCCACCTGGATCGCCCGCAAGCAATCCAGCCGCGGCATGCAGCTCAACTCGGCGGCCGCCGTCGGTGTGGGGGCGCGCAGGTCCGCCACGAAATCGGCGATGGTGAAGTCCGTCTCATGGCCTACGCCGCTAATCACTGGGATGGGGCTGGCTGCGATGGCCCGCGCCAGAGCTTCGTCGTTGAAGCTCCAGAGATCCTCCAGGCTTCCGCCTCCCCTCACCAACAAGAGTGTATCCACTTCCGCCCGCTCGCCGGCAAGCGTGAGTGCCCGCAACAACGCTGCAGGCGCGTCAGCGCCCTGAACGGGCGCCGGGTAAACAATCACCTGTACGTGCGGCGCCCGGCGCGCCAGGGCCGTCAAAACGTCCCGCAGAGCGGCCGCCGCCAGCGAAGTGATGACGCCGATCCGCCGAGGGTGACGCTCCGGTACTCGCTTGCGGGCCGGATCGAACAAACCTTCGCGTTCCAGTTTCTCCTTCAGCCGAAGAAAAGCCTCGTGCAGATCGCCCTGCCCGGCGCGTCGCATTCCTTCGACCTGAACTTGGTAGTCGCCCCGTGGTTCATAGAGCGTGACCGTAACGCGGAATTCGCAGCGATCTCCGGCGCGCGGCACGAAACCCACCGCTTGAGCCCGTCCGCGGAACATTACCGCGCGCACCGTCGCACTTTCGTCCTTGATGGAAAAATACCAGTGACCAGAGGCTGCCTGCGTGAAATTCGAAATCTCGCCCTGCAACCAAATACGCGTGAACGACGCCTCCAACAATTCGCCTACCTTGCGGTTCAACTGGGCCACCGTCCAGATCGGCTCAGATCCGCCGGACGGCGGATCAGGAAGGTGAAAAGCAGGGGTCATAGGGGTCGCTCTGTCCACAGATCGTTTCGGTTTGTCAAAATGACGAAAAATCGGGGCCGACGAGGCATCAAATCAAACAACGCTTTAAATGTCGCTCGTAAGCATTTGATTAATAAGTGTTTTTCTAAAGGGCTTGAATTGGGTGAAAATTGGCCAATGGACCTCTAGGTCAACGTAAATGCGGCACTCGGGCCTGTTACCCACAGAATTATCCACACTTTCTGTGGATACCTTCCGCTAAGCCAGCAACCACGCCATTTTGCTACCGCCATACGCCGTAAATACAGGCATTGCGTACGGTCGGAATCGCCTTCAGGGTGTCCGCCGTGCACACTCGATTGTAGAATGCAGCATCCCGTTTACCGGTGTCCCCTATGCTTGAACTGATCCGCGCCGCCGGCTGGCCAGTGTGGCTGCTCATCGCCACGTCGGTGTTGGGCTTGGCCATCATCATCGAACGGCTCCTTTCCTTACGCACGGGCCGCGTGCTTCCGCCGCGTCTTCCCAGCCAGGTACTGGAACTGGTCAGACAACGCAATGACGATACGGACGCCATCGTACGACTGGCCGGGTCCTCGCCCTTGGGCCGGGTGCTTGCGGAAGTCCTAGTTAATCGCAACGAGACACCGGCAATGCGGCAAGCCACCGTGGAGGACGTCGGTAAAGATGTCGCACATCGGCTGAACCGCTATCTTCCCGCATTGGCCACCATCGCCGTGGTCGCCCCGCTGATGGGGCTGTTCGGAACGGTGGTGGGCATGATTGAGATATTCGGTTCTTACACACCGGCGGGCGGCGATCCCGCCCAGCTGGCGCGCGGCATCTCAATCGCACTCTACAACACGGCCTTCGGCATCATCATTGCGATCCCGGCGCTCATTTTTCATCGATTCTTCCGCTCGCGCGTCGATCACTTTCTGCATCGGATGGAGCGCGAGGCCATGGCGCTGAGCCGACTCCTGGACCGCGGAGCGGGCCAATGAATTTCAGGAAGAACCTGCAGGACGACCAGCCGGAGATCAATCTCATCCCCTTGATCGACGTCCTGCTGGTGATCCTCATCTTCCTGGCGGCGACCACTTCATTCAATCGCTACCAACAACTGAAGCTGACTTTGCCGCGCGCGGCGGCGGACGCGCCAGTGGCGGAAACGCTGCATATCGCGATCAACCATGACGGCCTTTATGCGGTGCAAGGGCAGCTGCTCCCGGGCACTACGACCGAGGATATTGCAGAAGGTCTGCGACCGCTTTTGGCCGTCCGACCTAACCCGGAAGGGGCAGACGCCCCAGCCGACCCAGTGCTGGTGATCGACGCCGACGCTCAGGCCTCACACGCCGCGGTGGTCCGGGCCATGGAGGCCGCGAGACTCGTAGGAATCGAACGGGTGCATTTCGCCACCCAGTCAACGCCATGAAGGCCCGACTCGAACAAACAATGCATGCCGCCTGGTTGAAACGCGGCATGCTCAGCACGGTGTTATGGCCGCTTTCGCGCATATACGCGGCGGTGGCAGCCAAGCGAGCCGCCCGATACCAGGCCCAACACGACCGTGTTTTCCACGACACCGTTCCTGTCGTCGTCGTGGGCAACCTGTATGTGGGCGGCACCGGCAAGACCCCGGTAGTCATCGCGCTGGTCAACGCCCTGCGCGACAGGGGTTGGCACCCTGGAGTCATTAGTCGCGGTTACGGCGCGCGGCACACGGACAAGCCCCGCGTCGGCACCGGCAGACTGGATCCGGCAGTTTTCGGCGACGAGCCAGCGCTGATTGCCGCCGAGACGAACGTACCCGTGTCGGTGCATCCGGACCGTCAAGCCGCCATTCGACGTTTACGCAGGAAGTATCCCAAGATCGACGTAGTGATCAGCGACGACGGCCTACAGCACCTGGCATTGGGCCGCGACCTGGAGGTTGTGGTGCAGGACGGCCGTGGTATCGGCAACGGGCGTCTCCTGCCCGCAGGCCCCTTACGCGAACCCCCAGCGCGTCTGCAATCGGTCGATTTCGTCGTCAATAACCTTCTGCCGGGCGAGAAGCGTCCGAACGTCGACACGGGAATGTCGCACGTGGTCGACATGACGATGGCTCCCGTTCTCGTCGAACATCTGCTGACCGGCGTGACGGCGCCGTGGGCGGACTGGCTGGCGCAACACCACAGCGACCGCGTGGCTGCGGTTGCCGCCATCGGCCGTCCCGAACGCTTTTTCTCCATGTTGCGCCATCATGGCCTGACGGAAATGGAGACGCGCGCGCTGCCGGATCACCATATGTACGACGAATCCCCGTTTAGCCGTTTGCAGGTTGACGGCATCCTCGTGACGCCGAAAGATGCCGTGAAGTGCAGGAAGTTCAATGACGCACGGCTGTACTGCGTTCATCCTGGACCGCAATTTTCGGATCCAGGCTGGCTGACACTGGTGGACGAGATGCTGCGTGCCATTTCTGACCGAAAACATACAGCCGCCGGCGCAGAAGAACTAAACTCGGAACTTTGACACCGAATACCCCACCGGCAGGATGCCCATGGAATCGCGATTGCTTGAAATTCTCGTCTGTCCCCTATGCAAGGGGCCGCTGCGCCATGATCGGCAGCAGAAAGAACTGATCTGCCGTGCCGACCGGCTCGCCTTTCCTATTCGTGACGGCGTTCCCATCATGCTCGAGAACGAGGCGCGCGAACTCGAGCCTACGCCAGAATCTCCACCTCCGTCTCTCGATCCTGCAGACCGCGAAAACGGGCAAATTGATACGCCCCCTCCTGCAGCATGAGCTTCATCGCAGTCGTACCGGCACGGCTGTCATCCACGCGTCTGCCGGATAAACCCCTGCTCGACATCGGCGGCAAGCCTATGGTGGTCCGGACCGCTGAGCGGGCGCAGGCCTCTCGCGCCGAGCGTGTCATCGTGGCGACGGACCATGCCCGCATCGAGGCGGCCGCGCGCGTGCACGGTTTCGAAGCTCTGCTGACGCGGGCCGACCATCCCAGCGGCACCGATCGTCTGGCGGAGGTCGCCGTGCAGCTGTCCCTGCCCGACGACACCGTGCTCGTCAACGTCCAGGGCGACGAGCCGTTAATCGATCCGGCCCTCATTGACGCGGTGGCGGGGCTGCTGCTGCGCGACCCTCAGGCAGCAATGGCCACCTGCGCCAGTCGCATCACCGACATCCAGACACTGCGCAATCCTAACGCTGTCAAGGTGGTTTGCAACGCCGCCGGCCACGCCCTTTACTTTTCTCGCGCCCCCATTCCCTGGGCGCGCGACGCCTTCACGCAGGAACCCGACGCCCTACCACCGGGACTGAACGCTCTGCATCACATCGGCCTGTACGCGTATCGCGCCGGGTTTCTTCGCCAATTCAGTTCGCTGGCGCAAGGCCCACTGGAAAAGTGGGAGGCATTGGAACAGTTGCGAGCGCTTGAGAACGGCCACATCATCGCGGTTCACGTCACGGACACGCATCCGGCAGCCGGCGTGGATACAGTCGAGGATCTCGAACGGGTACGCAGGCTATGCACAAGCTAGATACTCACGCTATGCGCGGCCTAGGTATAACCCGCAGACATCGCGATTTACCCGACGTAGCGTACTGCATATTTTGTTGCATTGCGGCATAATCCGAACCACTCAAATCCCAGGAGGAATACATGCGTTTGATTCTGCTAGGTCCACCCGGAGCGGGCAAAGGTACCCAGGCAGCCTTCATCACCGAAAAATTTGGCATTCCACAGATTTCCACCGGCGATATGCTGCGCGCGGCCGTGAAGGCCCAGACACCCCTCGGCATCGAGGCTAAGAAGATCATGGACGCCGGCGGTCTGGTTTCCGACGACATCATTATTGGTCTGGTACAGGACCGTCTTCGGGAACCCGACTGCGAAAAAGGCTACCTGTTCGACGGCTTCCCGCGCACGATTCCTCAAGCGGACGCACTGAAGTCGGCGAAGATCGCCCTGGACTACGTGGTCGAATTGGTGGTTCCCGAAGAGAACATCATCGAACGCATGAGCGGACGCCGCATTCACCCCGCCAGCGGTCGCTCCTACCACCTGAAGTTCAATCCGCCCAAGCAACCCGATGTCGACGACGTCACCGGCGAGCCGCTGGTCCAGCGCGACGACGACCGTGAGGAAACCGTTAGGCACCGTCTGTCGGTCTATCGCGACCAGACTCGACCCCTGGTGGACTACTACGAGGGATGGGCGGGATCGGGCGATCCGGCTGCACCCGCCTACCGCCGCATCACCGGCCTCGGTACGGTGGACGAGATACGCGAGCGCATTTTTGAAGCGCTTTCGGCCTGAGCGGCGCGTTTTCCGACCCTACATCCAAGAGAGAACAGATGGAAATCAAGGATAAGGTATTCATCGTGACGGGCGGCGCTTCCGGCCTGGGCGCCGGCACGGTGCGCATGCTCGTCGCCCATGGCGGCAAGACGGTGATCGCCGACGTCCAGGACGAGGCCGGTCAGGCGCTTGCCCAGGAACTCGGCCAGGTCTTCGTCCATTGCGACGTCACTCAGGAAGCGGACGGCCAGGCTGTCGTGGACGCCGCCCTGAAGCTGGGGCCGCTGTTCGGACTGGTCAACTGCGCGGGTATTGCGCCGGCATCGCGCACGGTGGGACGCAGCGGCCCGCATGCGCTGGACCTCTTTCAAAAGGTCATCAGCGTCAATCTGATCGGCAGCTTCAACATGATCCGGCTGGCGGCCGCGGCCATGAGCAACAACGAGCCAGAACCCACAGGCGAGCGCGGCGTGCTCATCAACACGGCTTCCGTGGCGGCCTACGACGGCCAGATTGGCCAGGCGGCGTACTCTGCTTCCAAGGGTGGTGTAGTTGGCATGACGTTGCCGATTGCCCGCGATCTGGCAAAGACCGGCATCCGCTGCATGACCATCGCTCCGGGCATCTTCGGCACGCCCATGATGTTCGGCATGCCTCAGGAAGTTCAGGATTCGCTGGCGGCGAGCATTCCGTTTCCCTCCCGACTGGGCACGCCGGAAGACTACGCCAAGCTCGTCCACAGCATCGTCACCAACGAGATGCTCAACGGTGAGACCATTCGCCTGGACGGCGCCATTCGCATGGCGCCGAAATAAGCGAAACAATGGGACTTCTGCGGTCGGCGGCCACTGTCAGCAGCTTTACGCTGCTGTCGCGCATTACGGGACTCATACGCGACGTCCTGATTGCACGAGCCTTCGGCGCCGGTCCGTTGACCGACGCCTTTTGGGTCGCCTTCCGCATTCCCAACCTGCTGCGCCGCCTCTTTGCCGAAGGCGCCTTCTCGCAAGCCTTCGTTCCCATACTGGGCCAACTGCGCAGTACCTCCGATCACGATGACGTCCGCCGCCTGCTCGACCGGGTCGCTCTGCTGTTGACCCTGGCGGTCATGCTGGTGACCGTACTGGGCGTACTCGGTGCGCCGTGGGTCGTCAGCATCATGGCCAGCGGCATGCTCGCCGCCGACCGGCAGACGGAATTCGAAGCCGCCGTCTGGATGACGCGCATGATGTTCCCGTACATCGTGTGCATGTCGCTGGTGGCCTTCGCTTCCGGAATTCTTAATACCTGGAGTCGCTACGCGATCCCCGCCTTCACGCCGATACTGCTGAACCTCAGCATGATAGGCGCCTGCCTGTTTCTCGTAGCCTGGTTCGACGTCAGTATCTATGCGCTGGCAGTCGGCGTGATGATCGGCGGCGTTCTGCAGCTGGCGATGCAGTGGACGGCGCTCGCGCGTATGGGCCTGCTGCCCCGCTTCGGCGCGGGCATCGGTCCCAGCTGGCGCGACCCGATTGTCCGGCGCATTCTGAAGCAGATGCTGCCCGCTATTCTCGGCGTATCGGTGGCGCAGATCTCGCTACTCATCAACACCAATATCGCCACGTGGCTGCAACCGGGCAGCGTTACCTGGCTGTCCTTCGCGGACCGTCTGATGGAGTTCCCGACCGCCTTGCTGGGCGTGGCGCTGGGGACGGTCCTGCTGCCCAGCTTGTCGCGCGCCTACGCGAAAGAGGATCACGACGCCTACAACGCCTTGCTGGACTGGGGCTTGCGGCTGGTGCTGTTACTAGGCATTCCTGCCGCGCTGGGCCTGGCCCTGCTCTCCGATGCGCTCGTCGCCACCCTCTTCAACTACGGCGCTTTTGGTCCGCGTGACGTGGACCAGACCCGCTTGGCCGTCATGGCCTACGCGGTGGGGCTGATCGGTCTGCTCGCTATCAAGATCCTTGCGCCCGCCTTCTACGCGCGCCAAGACATCCGCACCCCCGTCAAGATCGCGGCGTTCAGCCTCGTGATCACCCAGTTACTGAATCTGGCACTGGTGCCCAGCCTGGCCCATGCCGGGCTCGCGCTCTCCATCGGCCTGGGCGCTACGGTGAATGCGGGGCTACTCGTTACGACGCTGTGTCGACGCGGTGTCTATCGCCCCGGCGCGGGCTGGACATCGTTCATGTTGCGGATTCTGCCGGCACAGGCCGTGCTGGCAGGCTTGCTTGTGCTCACGGATCGCCATATCGACTGGATCGCACTGGGCACCCAACCTGGACTGCGCATCGCCTGGCTGGGCGCCGTGTTGGCCGGGGTTGGTGTCGCGTATTTCGCAACGCTGGGACTATGCGGCTTTCGGCCCGCTGACTTTACACGAAAGTCCAGGTGATATAGAATAGCCGTCTTTGCTAGACAGACCTTACACTAAAGAACACGCAACATGGCCAATACCGCCCAAGCCCGCAAGCGCGCCCGCCAGTCCGTCGCGCGCAACAAGCACAACGCCAGCCTTCGTTCGATGCTTCGCACGTCGATCAAGCGCGTTCGCCAGGCCATTGCCGCCGGCGACCAGGCTGCCGCGAACGAAGTGTTCCGCAAGACCTCCAGTGTCATCGACCGCATCGCCGACAAGAACATCATCCACAAGAACAAGGCCGCTCGCCACAAGAGCCGCCTGGCAGCCGCCATCAAGGCGCTTGCCTAAATTCGTGTGATGGTCTGAAGGCGAAAATACTCGGGGGCACGGCCCCCGAAAACAAGATGGGGCGCTTAGGCGCCCTATTTTTTTGCATTGCCGACATGGAATCTGGCCGACAATTCCATATTCCCCGAAGCATCGGCAAGCTACGACTCAAGATTACCGGACCAGAATCGGCATGAATCCATCCACCCTCATCGGCATCGTCGCCGGTACATTGCTGCTGGCCATCGTGCTGTTCTTTTCAGCCGAAGACCCCTTCCTGTTCATCGACCTGCCCGGACTGGGCATCGTGCTGGTGGGTACGGCGGCGGCGACTTTTATTGCCTACCCTTTGCGCGAAGTCGTGCGCGTATTCAAGCTGATCGGCACCATTGTGCGTAATGAACGGCTGTATACGGATAAAGACCTGGAGGATCTGGTTGAGATCTCCCGCATCTGGATGCAGGGCAATATCCGGGAGGTCGAGTCGGCGCTGGAACGGGTATCGAATCCCTTCCTGCGCAATGGCGTGCAGATGCTCATCGACAACGTGCCCGAGGAAGACATTCTGGACCTTCTGCAGTGGCGCATCGCAAGAATGAAGGCCAAGGAGCACGCCGAAGCCCAATTATTTCGCGTTATGGCCGGCTTCGCTCCGGCCTTCGGCATGCTGGGCACGCTTGTCGGCCTGGTGAATCTGCTGTTCTTGCTGGGCGATGGTGATATGACCGCCATCGGTCGCCAAATGGCGCTGGCGCTTATGACGACGTTCTACGGCGTGCTGCTGGCCAACCTGTTGTTCAAGCCGGTGGCCGTCAAGCTGGAACGTCGGACGGAACAGCGCTTGGTACTGCTCAACACCATCATGCAGGGCATCTCCATGATGAATCAGAAACGCAGTCCATCGATGCTGCGTGAGACGCTCAATGCGTTTGTCGCTGACGTGCAGGACGAGATCATCGATGCGGCCGCTGCTGCCGAACACGCCAAGGCGGAGAAGAAGGCCAGCCGCCGCTCCAAGCGCAAGGGCGGGAAAACCGCCGCGCCAACTACGACGGCAGGCGGAGCTGCGGGCGCGACGGTCACGCAGCCTGCCGTCGGCCCTGAAAGTGGATCCGGTCGGACATGAAAGACCCGCTGAGCGATCTACATCCGTCGCGCGCCGTCGCGCGGCGCATGTACGAACTCGAAACGGAGCTTCAGCGCGCGCGCATGCATCTGCGTCGCCACAGCAAGAGCCCGGACACGCTGGGCCGCTGGGGTCTGGAACTCCCGTCTGCGCCCCAACAGGAAGAAGGCTGGTTCCTGACTTATCTGGACATGATGACGTTGCTTCTGGTCGTCATGATTGTGATGCTCGGGTTCTCCGGCACGCTGGGTAAACAGCCCGGCGATACGCTTTCGACGAGCGATCAGGCAGCGGAAGTCAGCGTCGTCGCCATGGCGGACGAAACGCCTGCTGAATCCTCTTCCACTCCAGAACTCGCCCGCGCCGCGGAGCAAGCTGTAGAAGCGCCCGCCTCCGCCGCAGCCGTCGAGGTGGGGCAACTGGATTCCACGACGGAATCGGAGACACAGCCTCAAGCGGCCACGTCCGATACAGGCATCGACGTTGCAGCGAAGACCGCAACAGGACCCGGTACCGGACTATTGCCCGGCGGCACAGGACTGCTACCCGGTCACGCCAGCATTCCCGATGCGCTCGCCCCCGCTGACATGCAGTCGGGGCCGTCAACCCTCGTGGCCGGCGCCCTACCGAGCGACGCCACGATCGTGCCCGCTCTCACTGCGGACGACACCCCGACACTCGCCGACATGTATCCCGGCTGGGGCGCGGATGATCTGGCGGCGTCATTCGTCGGGCCTCCCCGGCCGGCTCATCTCGCATTGTCCCCGGCCCCGCAGGACGATACCGATACGATTATCCTCCCACCCGCCCCTGCACCGGCGGAGGACATCCCTTCGGAGGGAGAGGCGCTTGCTGCCGGGCTGCCACTGGGCGAGCTGGGGAGCGACGTGGAAGTCGTCGTCAGTGAGCGTTCGGTCAGTTTCCGCGTCAACAGCGAGATCCTATTCGACTCGAGCCAAGCCGACCTGAGCCGTTCCGGCCTGGCGGTGTTGCGACGCATTGTGGGCGTGCTGACGGAAGCAGGACATAACGTCACCGTCGAAGGTCACACGGATTCCGTGCCGGTGCGCCGCAATGTCCGCTATCCTTCCAACTGGGAATTGTCGAGCGCGCGAGCCGGCAGCGTCGTGCGTTATATGCAGGCCAACGGCATTGCCAAGCATCGCCTGAAGGCGATCGGCTATGCGGACACGCGACCTATCGCCGACAACGACACGGCCGAAGGCCGGGCACGCAATCGACGAGTCGAATTGGTGATCGAACAAGGGCAATAAGCCGCCATGCAAGAGCCGCTGCACCTCCAATTGGAACGGGTGCCAAGCCCGCTCGGGGAAATGCTGATCGCAACCGATCCGGCGGGCCGGCTTCGCATACTGGATTGGAAAGACCACGAGGACGACATGCGGCGCCTTCTGCGGCTGCAGTACCGGGGCCGCAGTGTGCAGCTGCACGAATCCGATACGGTGTCGCATGCTACGCAAGCCATGCAGGCCTATTTCTCCGGCGATCTAACCGCCCTTGACGATATTAAGGTCGCCACCGGTGGCACAGACTTCCAGCGCGAGGTCTGGGCGGTGCTGCGCACGATTCCCGCTGGCCGGACGATCAGCTACCTGGAACTGGCCATGCGCATCGGGCGACCCGCGGCGGTCCGCGCCGTTGGGCTGGCGAATGGCGCGAATCCGATTAGTGTGGTGGTGCCCTGCCATCGTGTGATCGGCAGCAATGCGACACTGACAGGCTACGGTGGCGGATTATCTCGAAAGCGTTGGCTACTCGAACACGAAAATGCGCTGCCGCCTGATTTGAGCCAGGCGGCGACGGCTCGCTTACCGGGATTCTAAAGGAAGAGTTAAGCCGTGCTTCTGAGAGAAGAAGAGTTAAGTCGGGCTTCTGAGAGACACGAATTAAGCCGCGCGGGAGAAAATTAAGCGTCGGCCGTGGTGGTGGCGGGTGCTTGGCCGGCGGGAATTACGCGATCGCTGGTCTGCAGATCATTGTCCGCAGCGAAACCGCATACGAACTTCCATGCCAAAGGTTCGAGTTCGCGCAGGCGTTTGTCCACGATCACGCAACGAACGCCATCCATATTCACGGGCACTACATACGGCGAATAGCTGAGCGGCCCGCCCCGGAAACCGGAGGGGCGGAACTGCGACATGACGCCGGCCAAACGCTCGGCCCAGTCGCTGGGCCGGAAGCGTTGACCCTCACTTGTGAGACCGTGAATGATGAATTGTTCCAGCTTTTGTGTCATGAAAAATCCTGGCCGACCTGGGCCGAATCACCGTTGCCGCCGCCACCCCCCATTGTAGCCGATCCAGGCGAAACGGGCCCGCAGGGGCCTTGGCACTTCGGGCAGATCGCGGGTTCCGAAGCCCAGCGGTGAAGGCAATTCGGCCGCTTTGCTGGGAAAGGCGCGAAAAGGTAAGATTGTCGTTTTAGAACAAGGCTGAATATGTCAGACGCAAATAAGAACGCGATGCAAAACGGTCCCTTGCGGCACTTCCTGCAGTTTCGTGATTTCTCGCGTGCAGAAATTGAATACGTTCTCGGGCGTGCACGCCTGATCAAGGACAAATTCAAGCGTTATCAGCCGCACCACACCCTGCACGACCGCACGCTGGCCATGGTCTTCGAAAAGGCCAGCACGCGCACACGCGTCTCGTTTGAAGCCGGCATGTATCAGCTGGGCGGGTCCACCATACACTTGACCACCTCCGATTCGCAGCTGGGGCGGGCCGAGCCCATCGAGGACACAGCGCGTGTCATTTCCCGCATGGTGGACATCGTAATGATCCGGACTTTCGAGCAAACGCGTATCGAACGCTTTGCGGCGCATTCCCGGGTCCCGGTAATCAACGGGCTCACCAATGAGTTCCACCCGTGCCAGATTCTGGCCGACATCTTCACGTACATTGAATTGCGTGGACCTATTCAGGGCAAAACCGTTGCCTGGATCGGCGACGCCAACAACATGTCCTACACTTGGCTGCAGGCGGCGGAGCTTCTCGGTTTCACCCTGCACGTCTCCGCGCCCAGGGGCTACGAGCTCGACCCCAAGCGCACCGGACAGGTTGCTTCCAATGTTCTGCGCGAGTTCGACGATCCCATGGAAGCCGCCCGTGGCGCGCACCTGGTCACCACCGACGTCTGGACCAGCATGGGTTTCGAGGCCGAGAACGAAGAGCGCCGCAAGGCCTTCGCCGACTGGCGTGTAGACGCCGAAATGATGGCCATGGCCGACCCCGACGCCGTCTTCATGCACTGCCTGCCGGCACACCGTGGTGAAGAAGTGACTAGCGATGTGATCGACGGCCCGCAAAGCGTCGTCTGGGACGAAGCCGAAAACCGCCTGCACGTCCAGAAGGCACTCATGGAGTTCCTCCTGCTCGGTCATCTCGACGCCTAAGCTTTCTAAACGAAAGCGGGGTCAGACCACGATCCATAAAAATTGGGGTCAGACCACGATCTATCACTTGCTGACAGATCGGGGTCTGACCCCAATTTGATTTACTGCAGGCTTAGTCCGCCTTGCCCTTGAGCTGCGGCAGCGAAGCGCCTTCGGGCGCGGACAGCAGACCGGCCTTCGAATACGTGAAGAGCTTCTCGCGCGTATCGGTGATGTCCAGGTTGCGCATGGTCAGCTGACCAATGCGGTCGCGCGGAGAGAACATCGACTCGCCCTTCTCCATCGTGAGGCGCTCAGGCTTGTAGGTGAGGTTCTCGGAGCGCGTATCCAGCAGCGAGTAATCGTTGCCGCGGCGCAGTTCGAGCACCACTTCGCCGGTAATGGCGCGGGCCACCCAACGCTGGGCCGTTTCACGCAACATGATGGCCTGCGGGTCGAACCAGCGACCCTGGTACAGCAGACGACCCAGGCGCAGACCGTTGATGCGGTATTGCTCGATGGTGTCTTCGTTGTGAATACCGGTAACCAGGCGTTCGTAGGCGATGTGCAGCAGCGCCATACCCGGAGCTTCGTAGATACCGCGGCTCTTGGCTTCGATGATGCGGTTCTCGATCTGGTCGCTCATGCCCAGACCATGACGGCCGCCGATGCGATTCGCTTCCAGCATCAGTTCGACAGGATCCGAGTATTCCACACCGTTCAGAGCCACCGGCTGCCCTTCTTCGAAGCGCACGGTGACTTCTTCTGCGTCCACCTTCACGTCGTCGCGCCAGAACGCGACGCCCATGATGGGGTTCACGATGCGGATGCCGGAGTTCAGATATTCGAGATCCTTCGCTTCGTGCGTCGCACCCAGCATGTTGGAATCGGTGGAATATGCCTTCTCGGCCGACATCTTGTAATCGAAGCCGTGCTCGCGCAGGTATTCCGACATCTCTGCACGGCCGCCCAGCTCATCGATGAAAGTCTGGTCCAGCCAGGGCTTGTAGATGCGCAGCTCGGGATTGGTGAGCAGACCGTAGCGATAGAAGCGCTCGATGTCGTTGCCCTTGTAGGTGCTGCCGTCGCCCCAAATGTGGACGTCGTCTTCCTTCATGGCCGCGACCAGCATCGTGCCAGTGACGGCGCGGCCCAGCGGCGTGGTATTGAAATAGGTCACGCCCGCCGTGCTGACGTGGAATGCCCCGGCCTGCAACGCGGCGATGCCCTCGGCTACCAGTTGGGGGCGGCAATCCACGAGACGTGCAAGGGTGGCACCATACTCTTTGGCCTTGCGAGGAATCGCTTCGTAATCCGGCTCGTCCGGCTGGCCCAGGTTGGCCGTGTAGGCATAAGGGATCGAACCCTTGTTCTTCATCCAGAGCAGTGCGGCACTGGTGTCGAGACCGCCGGAAAAGGCAATGCCGACCTTCTGGCCGACGGGTACGTCTTCAAGTATGGTTGTCATTGTGGAGCGGGCCTTGGGATTAACATCGAATAACTGGTCATTATATCCCCGCGCCCGCCCCTGCTGGCGGCGCGTGTCAGTCGCGATCCCCGATCCAGGGCTTGTCCGACAGCTTCTCGGGCGATTCCGAATCAATCAGCTTGTAGCCGTCGGCGACATAGCCCGGGCCTTTCATAAGCATGATGAGAATTGCCCCGGTGGTCACTACGAAGGCCGCGTTGAACAGCGTAAAGAAAACGCCGGCGGCAATCATGTCCACCCTGCCGATGAAGGCCTCGACGGCCAGATCGCTACCTTGCCACTCCATGTAGCGCACGAGTACGGAAGGCAGCCCACACAAAAATATGATGGTCAGGAAGGCGTACGGCATGTTGCGCAGGATCTTGCGCTCCAGCCCCGGTTCGGACTTGCCCCGGCTCGTATAGCCGGGCAATTTGCTGAATAAAGGTAAAGGCATGGCAGATCTCCCAAGCACAGTGTACTGCCGCATGCAGATGGCGTGCCAACGCGAAAAAGCAGACCGAAATGCAGCCCCAAAAACCTGCTGAAACGGCGAATTGCTTATGCTAGAATTTTTGACTTTCGGGGCGGTAGCTCAGCTGGGAGAGCGTCGCGTTCGCAATGCGAAGGTCGGGAGTTCGATCCTCCTCCGCTCCACCAAAATTTGAAAAGCCCACTGGTTTTCCGGTGGGCTTTTTTTATTGTCTTTTTCGTTGTGGCGCGTGGGAATAGCGATAAGCCTGCGCGGCGATTCTGCGTTCAAGCACCGCCCTGCGCCAACGCCCACGCCACATGTTCACGCACCAAGGCGCTGGGGTGATCGGCGCGGCTTAGTAAGGCGGCGCGCAGTTCATTGACTTTCTCAGAATCAGCTTGCCCCGATTCGGCTTGTCGCAGCGCATTGCCGAGCGCCACGGCGACATTGCGTAACCACCGCTCGTGGTTGATGCGCCGGACCGGCCCACCCTCTGTATTTCGAAGGAAAGTGTGTTCGTCCCAGGCAAACATCGCTACGAGCTGCTGACCCACCAGCGGCGAACGTTCGTCGAAGTCCGGCAGTTCAGTCCTGTGCGCGTATTTATTCCAAGGACAAATCAGCTGGCAATCGTCGCAGCCATAGACTCGGTTGCCCATCGCCTGCCGGAATTCCTCTGGAATGGGGCCGTGATTCTCTATGCTTAGATAAGACAGGCAGCGGCGCGCATCGACCACGCCGGGCGCCACAATGGCGCCTGTCGGACAGATGTCGATACAGGCAGTACAGGTACCGCAATGGGCGCTAACCGGTTCAGTGGGTTCAAGGGCGAAGTCGACGAAGATTTCGCCGAGAAAGAACATGGAGCCGCCATCGCGCGAAAGCACCAGCGAATGCTTGCCCCGCCAGCCCTGCCCGCTGCGGATGGCCAGATCCTTTTCCAGTACCGGCGCGGAATCTGAGAAGACTCGATATCCAAACGGACCGACCAATGTCTCGATGCGGTCACATAGTTTTTTAAGGCGCCCTCGCACCACCTTGTGATAATCGCGCCCCCTGGCATACAGCGACACCACACCCTCGCCCGCTTCGTTCAGCCTCGCCAGCTCGCGCGCTTGCCAGTCAGGCGCAGTGGTGTCCTGCGGCAAATACGGCATGCGCGCTGTAATGACGCTCACCGTACCCGGGACGAGTTCCGCCGGACGCGCACGCTTGAGGCCATGTCGTTCCATGTACTGCATATCGCCGTGAAAGCCCATGGCCAACCACTGCAACAGATACGGTTCGGCCGAGGAGAGGTCCACTCCCGAGACGCCGAGCTGCGAGAACCCGAGTTCGCGCGCCCAGCCCTGTATCTGCTCAAACCAGTGACGGCTGTCGGCATTGTTCGGTAAGGGTGTCGCCATGCTGCTGTGTGATTTGCGTGTATCCGCGATTCGTCCAACGATATGATAGGCCTAACGGCGCACTCATGAGCGCACGAGGCCTGTGTGCGTGACGACACTTTTCACCGCTCTTAGCGGGTGAACGTACCCAGCCCGTTTTCGTCAAAGAGTTCGACCTTGACGCTGTGCATCAATCCATCCGCACCCACGCCGAACTCAGCTTTGAACCGCGAGCCGGCTGGGGCGATTTCACCATCCGGTTCCAAGGCGAATGTATTGCCGTCCCAATGCGCAAGCGCGTAGCGTTTCGCGGCAGGCCCCACCGTCAACATGAGCTGACCTCCCTCGTCCCCAATGACGAGATCGCCGTAGTAAGCGTTGCGATACGTGCCGACGTAGGCGTGGGGTGCGAGTGCAGGGACTGGCGTCGTCGGAAAGGCTTCGTCCACGAGCGAGCCTTCCGGTGCCGTCATGGGCGCGAACGCCTGTTCAAACAGTGCATACCAGTCGCGGGACGGGCGGCCGAACTGAACAAGATCCATATAAGTCATGCTTACCGCCTCGGCAGCGCCTACCGGCTCCGCATTGGTCAGCACGACGATACCCGTATCGGCCGCCGGCAAGAGGCTGAATGTGGTGGCCGCGCCCATCAGGAACGCGCCAGAGTGATTCAGCATCTTGTGCCCCGCCGCCGAAGTAGAGACATTAAACCCATACCCGTAATGGCCGGCAGGCCTCTCGCCTTCTGCCGGCGCGGACAGAATTTGAGGGCTGAGCGCCGGCGCCAACGCGTCCAGCGCGATCAGCCGAGTTCCCTTGAAATTGCCCATGCCCAAGACGAGGTTCATCCAGTTCGCCATATCCGTGACGCTGGAACTGACGCCACCCGCCGGCGACTGAGCATCGGGTTGGCGTTGAGCGCTGGGCACGTAAACGCCCTGTGAGCGCACGTGGGGATGCGCCCTGTTTGAACGACCGATGTAGTCGGAATATCTGGAACTCGTACGCGACATGCCAAGGGGACGATAGATCGCTGCTTCCGAAAGAGATTCCCATTCGGTTCCGGCTGCGGTGGCGACAGCCTCCGCCCCTGCTGTCATGCCGAAGTTGGTGTAGTTATAGTGCGCGCGCAGAGGAAGTACGGGCAGATGGTGCAGGCGTTCCAGCACTTCGCGTCGCGTGTAGCCGATCTCCTCCAGCTCGTCTCCGGCATGATCCGGCAGTCCCGACCGGTGAGCATAGAGATCCCCGATCGTAAGGTGGCGCGTGGAGTCGCGGTCGTTCAGGGCAAACCATGACAGCGTCTCGACCACTCGGCTGTCCCATGAGATGTTTCCGAGGCCCACTTGCGATGCCACGACAGTGGCGCCCACCGACTTCGACACCGATGCCAGCTGGAAGACCGTGTCCCGATCTATCGGCTCGGGGTCACCCAGCCGGCGCACGCCGAATCCTTTGGCGTATACCGTCTCTCCCTGATGAACCACCGCGATCGCCATCCCCGGGATGCCGGAGCGTTCAAGAATTTCCTGAGCCACGGTGTCGAGCTGTTGCACGGCACGCTCAACATTCTGGGCATTGACGGCCTGTGTGGCGGAATCCATAGCGGGCTTCGCGCAGGATGACAGCGCTGCCAACGCGGTCACCCCCATCAAAGTGGACAGTTTCACCGACTGACTCCGTTGTGGTTTTTGCACGAATTTACCGCAACGCCCCGCTAGATGATCAAGCGTTTTCGCCGCCGGAACGTACAAATGAATATCGATGGATGTCTGTTCTGAGCTGCCAGCCTCGTCCTTCCCAGTACTGTTGGGCCGCTACATTGCCTTGAAGTACATCGATATGGAATTTCTGGATTCCGTCCCTTTCCAGGGCGTCCATGCAATGTTCGACCAGGCTGGCTGCGACGCCCCGCCTACGATAAGCCGGCAGCACCGCAAGGTGGTGCAGGTAACCGCGCCGACCGTCATGGCCGGACATGATGCAGCCAATGATGGCCGCGCCATCCACGGCTACAAAGCTGCAGTCCGGGTTGCGGCGTAGGTACCGTTCGATCGAGTCACGAGAATCCGCGTTTCGCAGTACCACGCCATCCATTTCCTTCATGATGGCGATGACGTCGTCGTAGTCCGAGAGCGACATGGGGCGTATCTGTATCGCATCCATAGCCAATACGGGCGAAGTTGGGGATCCTCGATCTTAGCGGCGTTTCAGGGGAACCCCCTAATTACCTTGAGCAGGCAGTGCATACGCAATGACATCGTCGCCGGCCTTGGTACCCAAGGAACCGTGCCCGCCGGCCGCCACCAGCACATACTGGCGCCCATCCGTACCCGTGTAGGTCATCGGCGTGGCTTGTCCGCCGGCCGGTAAGCGACCCTTCCAAAGCTCTTCCCCGGTCGTAAGATCGTAAGCGCGCAGATAGTAGTCAAGCGTACTGGAAAGAAATGCCACGCCACCTGCGGTAATGATGGGTCCGCCCAGATTAGGTACGCCCATCTTGAAAGGCAGCGGCAACGGCGAACTGTCTCTCACTGTCCCGTTCTTATGCATCCACGCCACCTCTCCCGAGGTCAGGTCGGCGCCGGCGATATACCCCCACGGCGGCTGCTGGCAAGGCAGGCCCAGCATCGACGTAAAGGCGCTCAGCTGCACGGCAAACGGCGCACCGAAATTTTCGTTCAAGGCAGGAAGACTGTCCTGGGGCCGTTCGCCACCCTGCACGTAAAGCGTGGTGTCGTCCTCCCGAGGTATCAGCTTGGAGATGAAGGCCAGATACGTGGGGGTGGCAAACACGACCTGGCGCTGGGGATCAACCGCCACACCGCCCCAATTGAAAACACCGAAGTTGCCCGGATACACCAGCGTGCCCTGAGTGGAAGGCGGCGTGTAGCGGCCTTCATATCGCAGCGACTGGAATTCAATTCGACACGCTAGCTGATCGAACAATGTCGCCCCCCACATCGAAGCCCCGGTCAAAGGAGGCGGGTCAAATGAAAGCGCCGAAACAGGTTGAGTGGGCGACGTGAAATCGCCTTCGGCAGCGCCCTGGGGATACGGCTTCTCCGTCACAGGCAACAACGGTTCCCCGTTGCGACGATCCAGCACGAACAGTTCACCCTGTTTGGTCGGCTGCACGACGGCCGGGACAGTCTCCCCTTTTATCGTCAGATCGATCAGGCTCGGCTGAGCGGGCACATCGTAATCCCACAGATCATGGTGGACCGTCTGAAACACCCAACGCACCCTGCCCGTCTGCAGGTCCAGGGCCACAATGGCCGATGCATACGCTTCGACGGCCTCGCTTCGATCGCCGCCCCATTGATCGGGAGGCTGGTTCCCCATCGGAACATAGACCATGCCCAGCGCCTCGTCCGCGCTGGAGATCGACCAGCTATTGGGTGTGGTGGGCGTATAGGTCTGGCCTGACGGCAGCGGCTTCGTATCCTCCGGGTTGGCAGGATCCCAGTTCCACACCAGCTCACCGGTATTAACATCAAACGCGCGAATCACCCCGGCCGGCTCTTCCGTAGACACGTTGTCGAGCACAGTACCCCCTACGATGATCAGCGAGCGGGTGACGACAACCGGAGACGTGGAGTAATAGCCGCCCACTTTAGCGTGCGGCATATTGGCCCAGAGGTTGATCTGGCCACTGCCATTGCCGAAGTTGCTGCACACCGATCCGTCATCGGGGTTCAGAGCAATGATGCGACCGTCGGCTGTGGGCATGAAGAGCTTGGATCCGCACTCCGAGGTCTGCCCATCTTCAGCGGCCACAGGCAGATTCAATCGCGCCAAAGCTTCGTTTGGCTCCGCTTGCGCACGCTCGGCAGACTCGGTAGAGGCAGTGCCTCCCTCTACTTGGGCCGGCTCCTCCGTAGTCCGGCTTTCGGCGGGCTGTGCGGCATCCTGCGATTCAGCCCCTGCCTCAGTATTCTGCGGCGGCGTTACACGCTGGGCGTCATAGTAGGACAGCCCGCGACAAGTCAGATGTTGCAGCGCCAGCTGATCCCGGATCTGAGGGTCATAACGCCAGATTTCCTTGCCCGTCGTTGCGTCCAATGCAATGACGGATTGGTGCGGTGTGCAAAGATACAGGCGCTCGCCGATCTTTAGCGGCGTCACTTCAAACGTCGTCTCTTCGGGGTCACCCGGCTGACCGCGCATGTCGCCCGTCTCGTAATGCCAGGCCACCTCCAATTGCGCTACGTTGTCCGGCGTGATTTGCGACAGGGGTGAGTACCGTTGTCCCTCGTTCGTACGTCCATATGCATGCCATTCGCCCGCCGGGATCTCCGCCGCTTCGGTGGCAGGCTGGGCCTGAGACCGCTCGCCAGGCAGACTGCCTTCATTGTGATGCGGATCCACCACCCATGAAGCCACCGATGTCACAAGAAACAGCGCCAGCACGCCAAAGAGAGGCGCCGCAACTCGCCTTTTGTGAACCACCGGTTCAGTTACGCCACCACCCGTGACTACGCTGCGGTTAACGAGCGACCGCGTCACCCAAGGGGTCGCCATGAATAGACCCAGTAGAAACAGCACGTCGATGCGGGCGGCTAGCGGCCACCAATCCAGTCCGGACTCCCACAGTGCCCACAGCAAGGTCGCAAGTGATAGGCCGGCATACACCCAGAGCGCGGCAGGCCGGCGCTGGAACAATAGGTACGCGACCACCAACAACGCAATGCCGGCCAGCGCGTAGTACCAAGAACCGCCTAAAGCAATAAGCCAGGCGCCTCCCACGAGCAATACGATTCCGAAGATCGCATTCAGGCACAGTGCCACGATCAGGGCCGTGCCGCGGCTTGCGCGTTCCATGTCGTCCTCCCGTTACGCGTCCTCACCATGAGAGACGCCACGAAGGCGGAAAGCAGCAAGCCTGATGCCGTTGCGCACTATGCAGTAGCGCCATACCCCTGCCGGAGCTATACGGTGACGCTAAGTGCAGCGGCCACCGCGGGCGCGGCACAGCGTTTACGCTTGCGCTTGCCCCGCCTCTTCCACATGGGAAGCACTCTCCAGGAAGGGACCAATCAATGCAGCGATCTCTTCCGCATGCGTTTCCAGGGCGAAATGCCCGGCGTCCAGCAGGTGTACCTGTGCTTCTGGTAAATCGCGCTGGTAGGCAAGCGCGCCCGCAGGAATGAAGGCCGGATCGTGGCGTCCCCACACTGCAAGCAACGGCGGCTGGTGCGCGCGGAAATACGCCTGGAATTCCCGATACAGTGCCACGTTGCTGCGATAGTCCAGGATCAGGTCCAGCTGGATCTCTTCCGCCCCGGGGCGCGCCATATAGGCGATGTCCAGTTCATAACCATCAGGCGATAAACGGGCGGGATCCGAGCCCGTGCCGTACTGCCACTCCCGTATCGTGGCCGGTGAAAGCGAAGCTCGGCAAGCCTCGCGTGTCGCGGGGCCAGGATCCCGCCAATACTGTTCCCATGCCGTCCACTCATCACTAAAGCCATCGACATAGGCGTTGCCGTTCTGGGAAATGATTGCGGTGACACGCTCCGGATGGCGCATCGCCAGTCTAAAACCTACCGGTGCACCGTAGTCGAACACGTAGAGCGAATACTGCTCAAGGCCCAGACCTTCGGTGAAACCTTCCACCACGTCGGCAAGACGATCAAAGGAGTAGTTGAACGTGCCGCGAGGCGGCGCCTTCGTTTGACCGAACCCCGGCAGGTCCGGTGCAATCACCCGATAACGGTCAGCCAATAGCGGTATCAAGTCCCGGAACATATGGCTGGCTGACGGAAACCCGTGCAACAGCAATAGCACCGGAGCGTCGGGCGGACCCGACTCCCGATAGAAAACGTCTACGTCGCCAACCGTTTGATATCCATATCCGATCTTCATTTTTCGCTCCTTGGTTTCAATGAAGAACAAGATATGGCACTCTCTGTTCTGAAACAATCCATCCATCTTGCAATACATAATTGCAGTATCTGAAACGATCATGGACAGACTCGAGGCAATGTCGATTTTCCTGGCTGTGGTGGACGAAGGCTCTCTGGCCGCCGCGGCACGCCGGCTCGGTTTCTCCCCTGCAAAAGTGACCCGTGCCGTGGCTCACCTGGAAGAAATCTCGGGTGAGCGTCTACTTGAGCGCAGCACTCGGCGCGTCGCTATTAGCGAGGCGGGAATCCGGCACGCCGGGACATACCGTTCTGTACTGTCGGAACTGGCTGAGCTGGAAGCCCGCGCCCGTAACACCACCATCACCGGCAATGTTGTGGTCACGGCCCCGGAGCTCTTCGGGCGGCTGAAAGTCATGCCCGTAGTGCACACCTTTCTGGCGGCGCACCCCCATGCTGGACTTAGACTGCTGCTTCTGAACCGCATGGTCGACCTAGTCGGTGAAGGGGTAGACGTTGCAATCCGGCTAGCTAAGTTGGCGGACTCGTCGCTGGTCGCGACGAAGGTCGGAGAGGTCCGCAGGCTCACCTGCGCCGCCCCAAGTTATCTCGCTGTACATTCCAAACCAAGACAGCCCGGTGATTTGGTCGAACACTCGTGCATCGGGCTTAACGCCGGCGCAGAACATGCACTGTGGCCCTATCGCGACCCTGCGGCCGGCGGCCGCCTGCGGTCGGTGCGTGTCTCTTCCCGTTTAGGAACGAACAGCGTCGCCACTGCGATCGACGCCGCCGTTCGAGGCCTTGGCATCGTACGCCCCCTGTCTTACCAGGTTCAGCGCGAATTGGCGGAAGGATCGCTGGTTTGCCTGTTAGAGGCCTATGAGCCCGAACCTGTCCCCGTCAATCTCGTCTTCATGCCTCAGCGGGGGCGCCATGGCGGCGCGGTGCGTGCCTTTATCGATCATGCCGTACCGCAATTAAGGCAAATGCTCGGCCATCCAGCCTGACTCGGAAACACCTACATCAGAAACACCGGCATTTATTGAGCTTCGACAGCGCTCACCAAGGCACGCCCGATCCCAGCGATGGCCTGGTTTCTTTGCTTCATGTCGGCGTCTGTTTCGGTAATGTAGATGGCAGCAATCAGCGGTGCCCGCTGCGGTGGCCATACGACAGCCACCACCGCTCTGGTCCCATTGCCACCTGCCCCGGTCCGGTCACCCACCCGCCAATCGTTAGGCAACCCGGCGCGCAACAGGGGGCCGCCCACCTCGTTGCCGACCATCCATTGAATCAATGTTTCGTTGGAAGCCCGGCTCAGGACATTACCCAGCAGGAGCGACCGAAGCGCAGCGACCATCGCGTCGGGAGAGCTGGTGTCTCGCGGATCGCCCGGCATCGCCGTGTTGAGGTCGGTTTCCCAGCGGTCCAAGCGGGTGACGGTATCGCCCAGGGAACGCACAAATTCGGTGACCGCGTGGGGTCCCCCCAGCGCCTCCAGCACTTTATTGGCGGCGGTATTGTCGCTATGGCGCATCGTAGCGTCGCACAAATCCGCCAGGCTGACCGAACGGCCGACCCACGCTTCGGTGACGGGAGAATACGTGACCAGGTCGTCCGCACTTATGTTGACCGGACGGTCCAGCTCCAGTTTCCCAGCGTCGGCCCGGTGGAGCAGTGCGGCGCAAGCCAGTACCTTGAACGTACTGACCAAGGGAAAGCGCTCATCGGCGCGGTAACGCCAGCTTTCACCGCTCTGGGTGTCGTGCACCGCTACTCCGACACGTGCCTGCAGAGTCGCTTCGGCCCGCTGCGCCGCTTGCAACACAGGGTTCTCCGCCGCCGCAACGTCCTGAAACAGCAAGGCAATCGTTGCCAACGCCGCAGCGGCAATGCCCTGCCGGGCCCTCTTCAATCCTGAGCAAGAATAATGTGAAATCACCAGGGATACTCCAACTGCATGGCCACAAGTTGTGCCGTGTCGTCACCGTACAGTGCTGCGATCTGTTCGAGATTCTGCACCATGACGTCCGCGGGTTTCTGCTTGCCGAAGCCGGAAGGTTCAATTCGACGGAGATGATCGACCGAGTTGCGGTCCGGCAGCACTCTCAAGCCGTTCATGCTTTCAACCGGCTCGCCCCCGGCAGCGTACGTGAGGACCCTGGATCGATACGTTCGAGACCATGCGTCGGCGACCAGAGCCATGGAGACTTCATCCATTCCGGGCTGAAGCTCGATCGCCCACTCATCGTGATTCCAGACGGCCAACGCATTGAATAGCGCTGTGGTGGCAAACGGCTGCGTGAACGAGAAGGCGTTGCTGTCGTGACGGAGATTCCAATCCTGCAAACCGATTTCCCGCGCCACCGATTGCGCCGTGCTGCGCCCGGCGATGGCTTCTATCAAAGTGAGTGATGCCGGCATCGAGGCCGAAATACCCGTCGTCGTTGCTACATTGCCATCCACCACCATGCGTCGATTCGCCACATAGGTGATGGTGGGGTGGCGCTCCAGCATACCTTCCAGATAGTACCAATGCGTCGTAGCTTTCTTGCCGTCCAGCAGGCCTGCGGCCGCAACCACCGTCGCTCCGGCACACACGCCGATGACCGTGGCGCCTTTGGAGGCTTGAGCATTCAACCATTGAAGCGCGGATGGATCATCGTTGGGCTCCATCGCCGGAACGATCACGTAATCGGCACCCTCGGGATAACGGGCATCGAACTCGGCCGTCGTGGCATCCGGAACGACTGAAAGCGCGGGATAGAGGGTGACAGGACCGGCTTGCGTGGCAATCAGAAATACGTCCGCCACGTCGGCACGCCGCAAGATCCCGTAAGGCATCAGGTAGTCGGTGGTTTCGGTGGATTGGTTGATGCCGATGATTGCCACCACGGGCCGCCCTCTCTTGGGAGGCCGGAGCGCGGCGAGCAGCTCTTTGGTTTCTGCCTGGGCGATAGGCGGCTGCGGATCGGCCGTCGTCGGCGGCGGCAGACTCACGATCCAGACAATGAATCCCAGAAGGAGGACGCCCGCTGTGACGAGAATCGCCCAGAACAATCGTCGTACGCGCATGATTCGCCCCCCTTGCCGGCTCCCGATGCTGCGATAAGCCTGTATTTTCCGCCAGCACGCGGCGACCCTGCAACGCCCGGAAGACCACGACAACCCTTACTCCTCCTATGTTGCGTACAAGTCATCGGCGTAATCCCGAGGCGCTGGAATGTAATCAAATACGTATATGATTACGACATATTTCGTTCCATGGGCTGAATGCGAGGAGACCACAGCCATGTTCGTGTCACGAGGTGCCCGCTGGGCCAGTATCGTTATGTTGATGGGCCTGCTGGCCGGGTGCGCGGGTACCCGCACAGTGGATCATCAGTCTGCCAGCGCTATGCTGGCCAGCTCCGATTATCAGGCCTATGCAGCGCAATACCTGGATGGCAAGGGGCAACCCAAGTACGACCCCTCTAGCCTGCTCGACACCCTGGAAGCCGGCAAGGCATTCAACGATGCCGGCATGTGGGCATTGAGCCGCGACGCCTTCGATGCAGCGAGCAAGCTGCTTAGCTGGAAGGAAGACACGGTGGATACCCCCGAAGAAGTCGCGAACCTGATCGGCACCACGCTGACCAGTGACGCCTTCGGCGCCTATCAGGGCAAGATCCATCAAGGCTCCCTCATCGACTATTACCAAGCTATTAATCACCTCATGTTGGGTGAGGAAGCCAACGCACGCGTCGACTTCAATCGCCTGCAAGTGCGCCAGGGCAACGCGGTTACACAGCTGTCTGCTTTCGCACGCACGGTCGATCGCTCGGTCAAGGACGGCCTGGAAGAAGAAAACGCCGAAAGCGCCAAACAAAGCCTCGGCGAGGTCGGACCGAAAGTGGCCGACGGTATTAAGGATCTGCCTGCGAACCTGAGCCAATCCAAGATTCGGTTGGCTGCCGGCGACGTCATGAGTGCCGTATTCCGCTCCACCTCCTCTGCTAAAGCAGACAAAAGCACGAATCTGAGCCGCGACATGTTGAAGAGCGCCGGCAAGGCCAGCGCCACGCGCGGCGGCAGCGCCATGATCGCCTACCTGGATCGCGAGCTGCGCAAGAGCCGCGGTACCCTGAAGAACAAGGTGATCGTCGTCTACGAAGACGGCATGGGGCCGACCTTCAAGGAATTCCGCATCGACCTGCCGCTGTTCCTTGTCACCACGGACGTCATGTACACGGGCATTGCCCTGCCCCAGTTCGTTCCCGGTCAGCCCGCCTTCGGTGAAATCAAGATCGGCAAGGGCAAGACCGCGGGCTCAACCGCCACACTGACAGACATCAACGAACTCGCCGCTCTGGAGTTCGATGCCGCCTACAAGGGTATTGTCGCCAAGGCCGTCATTTCCACCGTCATCAAGACCGCCGCTCAGGCCGTAATCAACAACCAGATCGATCAGAACGCAAATCCGCTGATCGGCACGCTGCTGAAGATTGGCACCGGCGTCGCGCAGGCCGCACTCACCCGCGCCGACACCCGCGCCTGGGTCAACCTCCCCAACACCATTCAAATGGCCGTAGTGGATCGACCCAAGAATGGCGAACTCATTCTCACGAGTGGTCAAGGCGACCCCATCTCTACGGTCACGGTCCCCAAAGACGTGAACACATTGCTGCTCATCAAGGCATCCGGCACGGGCGGCAGTCCCGCCATCTACCAGCAGGTATTGCCCGCCGAAGAACCCAGCACGGTCGTGGCACCGGTGCTGGCTCTGGAGAGCAGCAATGAGAAAATCTGATCTGCTTGCCACCGCCTGCCTGACGCTGGCCGCGCTTGGCGGCGCTCAGGCACAGGACGTACGCACCCTGCAACCTCGGGTCGTTAACTGCGACGTCACTCCCGCCCCCCGCTCACCCCTGCAGGTGCAGGATGAAGCCAGCGCACGGGGCGCACGGGTGGAAAACCCCGTGCTCATCACCTTGCCCAACGGCATGAAGGCCGTGCAGTTCTCGGTGCGACACGTCCGTAGCCCCGATCCCTTCAACCCCATCATCAAGGTTCGCTACACCGTCCACTGGACGGACCATTGCGGCCGCACGCTCAAGGTTGGCAGTCCCGCCGTGGACGGCTTGGTTCTGGATCCGCGCCGTCAGGAGATCGTGCAATCCACTGCCATGCATCCCGACGCCGCGCACGCCGTCTTGCGCATCTACGTCGATTGACCCACACAGGAAAAAAACCATGAAGAAACTTGTGCTCGTCGCCGCACTGGCCACCGTCCTGGCCGGCTGCCAGACCATGCCCGTGAGCTCCAGCAACCCCAACGCGGAACTGAACCGCACGGGACAACAGGGCTTTGTCGCTTTCGGTCTGCAAAGCGTTGATTTCGAATACGCCGCCAACAAGGCCGTCCAGGAATTTCTGGAGTCGCCCTTCGCCGGCAGCAAGCCTCGTAAGGGTCGCTGGGTGGTACAGATGGGCGAAGTCGTGAACGACACCACCTTCCGCATCGATACCGCCAGCATGACCTCACGGATGAAGCGCGCAATGATGCAGTCCGGCCAGTTCATCTTCACTGGCGCGACCGGTCGCGACCGTACCAGCTTCGTGGCGGATTCCCGTCAGCTGAAGAAGTCCAAGATGTTCGATCAGTCCACGGTCGCACGTAACGGCACAGTGGTCGCGCCTGACCTGGAGATGCTCGGGGTCATCCGCCAACGCACCTTGGTCGGCGTGGACCAGCGGCAACAGCAGCTCGAATACGAGTTCGACTTCCGCGTTGTGGAGCGTGATACGGGACTGGAGATCTTCCAGGCCTTCGTGCCGATCGAGAAGCTGGGCCCGAACCAGAACTTTGCATGGTGAGCCGTTACATGAAACACACGATGTACACGCCAAAACCACTGCTTGGACTGATTCTCGCCGCCCTGCTGGGTGCCGCCCAACCCGCGTGGTCACAGACCCCTGGTGTAGACGGCGTTCAGCCGTCCACACCAGAGACTGTCGTCGAAACGGCGACCACCGCGGCAAGCACCACGAAGATGGAATCCTTCGAGGAATGGGTTGCCAATTTCGAACGGGAGTTTCAGCCCATTGGGCAAGCCTCACAGGGCCGCAGCTTCTTCGCCGGTCAGGCGGCAGTCAAGGGCAGCATGCTCGACGGGAACTTCGGGCGGCGCCTGGCCATGGCATACGAAGAAGCCATGTTCGACATGCGTGCTGACTTCATCATGCAGAACTACGGCCGCCTGAAGACGGAAGCCGTTCGCACCATCTACGAAGATGGCTCCGACAACCGCGACGAGTTCCCGGCCGCCGAGCTGGAGACGGCTGCTGCCGCTGGCGGCAGTCGCCTGGAAGCGTTGCTCGACAAGGCCCTTACCGTCGTAGAGAAGAAGCTCGATAGCCAGCTGATCGAACAAGGGGTTCCTGCAGAAGAACTCACTCGAATCTCGGTCGAGCAAAAGAAGACGCTTTTCAAAAACAACCTGCACAAAACCATCACCAAGCGCGCCTTCCACAGCATGCAGGGCTTGGTACCCGTCCAGACCCGGATCTTCACGCACGACACTCCTAACGGCAAGGTTGCCATTGTCGGCGTTATCGCCGTCCGGTCGGAAAAAACGCAACAGTTCGCGCGAGACATTACCCGCAAGCGCCCCACGCTCGTCACCGGCACGCCGCGCTCTCTGACCGACCTGCTGCCGAGCGAGCCACGCGGCTACCTCGATGAAATCGGCCTGCGCTACGTTTATGACGAACAAGGCCGGCCCATGTTGCTGGCTTACGGCCGCGCATCGGTCAGCATCGCGCCCGACTGGTCGCCCTCGCGCGTATTCCAGGCGAAGCAGAACGCTACGCAGCAGGCGCGCGCCCTGGCCGAAAGCAACATCATCGAGTTCATGAACACCAGCGTTCAGGTCGAGGAAACCAACAACATCGGCACCACGGAAGAAGAGCAGCTGGAACGCGTGACGCAATTCGACAGCGGCAAGCCGGGTGAAATCACCGACACCCGCCGACAGGTGGCCGATGCCATCAGCGTCTTCACCAAATCGGGCAAGGCCGTGGCACAGGGCGACCTGCGCGGTACTTCGGTGGTCAAGACATGGAGCGAGACAGACGAGAACGGTGTCCTGCATGTCGGTTCCGTGGTGACCTGGAGCTACGCCCAGCTGGAAAACGCCAATGCTATCGACGCACAAGGTAAAGGGGGACGGTCCGGCGGCGCGACGGCCGCACAGGGTACGGCGGCCGACCAGTCCCGCTCCTCTCGCCGGGTCAATGATCGCAACGATTTCTAAGGTTCGACCATGAAGATATTTGTCGCGCTCGGCGCCGCCATACTCTCGGTGGGCATGGCCGTATCGCCCCGCGTCTCAGCCCAAGTTTCGGAAGCGACCATGTCGGCGGAAGGAACGGGCCTGACCCGGGAAGCCGCCATACAGTCCGCCTTGGTCAACGCCGCCAGCCAGGCCTTCGGTGTGGATTTGCAATCCAGCATGCAGTCCGTCACCGTGGCGGCGGACGCCGTGGTGGACAATCAGGAACACAACCTGATGTTGTCCGCGCTGAACAAGAATGTTCAACAAGTGCTGCGTACCCCGGGTAACGCACCCATCCTGGGATACAGCGTGGATTACGCCTCGCAGCTGGCCGAAGCGGGCTGGGAAGCGGGAGTCACGCTGCGCTACGCGAAGTTCGAGCGGCTGGGCGCGGACAGCCAACGCCGCAGCGTGGTCGTTGTGGGCAAGCACCCGCGTTACGGCGCGCTGCTGAACCGCACGGTCGGCGAATCGCTGATCGGTTCGCGCCG
>DATGNX010000020.1:0-10175 GCA_035306485.1 Burkholderiaceae bacterium | reverse complement strand
CGCCGACGCACCGGAGATCGACGGCAACGTGTTCGTGAACACCGACGCAACTCTTAAACCCGGCGACATGGTCCGCGTACGCGTCACCGATTCCGACGAATACGACCTCTACGGCGACCAGATCCAGTAAACGGCAATAGTCGCCGGCGCCGCGCTGTAATCGGGGTCAGACCACGATCTCCCGCGAGATCGTGGTCTGACCCCATTCTTTTGGCCCCTACCAGGCGATTTGCAGCTCCGCCCAGGCGCTGTGGCTGCGGAGGTCGCGTCCCAGCAAGCCGGCATAGCGGGCAGAGAGGCGGGCATGTCGCGCCGGAGCGGCCGATGGGCCCGGCCGACGCCTGTCGCCGGCTCTCGATGCGGTGCCAGGCATGCAGCAATCCCACGGTCACGCGCATGCCGTCCCAACGCCCATTTGCGGTGAGCCCCACATGTCGACTATCCACTGACGCCGTCGCCATTTCGCCCGTCCGTTTAAGGCGAGCATGTTGGGCTGCAAGTAAGCCGCCTACACGCCAGCCTTCGCCGACCGGCGCGTCCAGCCCCAGTATGAGCCCGCGCCCGGTGTGCGTGTCGCCGGCCACCCCAGAAACCGCAGCACGATCGCCGCCCGCCACATAGGCATGGGACCAACTGCGCAGACCAGCGGGTTTGGCAGCTCGCTCCAAGACATCCTGTCGTTCTAAGCCCCATCCGCTCGCGAGCACGGCATCACGCACGTGGCGGCTATCTTCAAACAGAAAACTGCGTACCGAGCCATGCCAGCTTCCCGACAGGCTGCGCAGAGCCGCCTGCGCCTGCTCCGGCGTGACATTGAGCAGGGCCCGCTTCAATGGGGTGAGCGGCAGCGTGTCGATGGCATCACCGACATCTCCGTCCTCCGGCGTCTCGCCTATCTCGCGCTCATTGCGACGCAGAACCAAGTACACGCGGTCCGGCTCGTATTCCAGATAAGGGTCCAGAAAGGCGAGGTTCGCGTCCACGCCATCGAAGGCGGTCCCGTTCAATCCGGCGCCTGCGATGAGTATCGGGTAACGATGTTCCGGCATCCACGCACCGCTGCCGGCTTCCGCCCATACTCTGCCCGCGAGGTCTGCGCGGCCTAGCAGATGAAGCTGATCCGACCGCCCATCTGGGTAGACGTCCACGTGGTAGCGGCTTCCCGGTTCGAAGACCACATCGCCCCATGACGCCAGGGTGCCGACCGCGAGGCGACCACCCGGTGCAAGCATGCCGCCACCTCGGATGCGCGCGGCCGCGAAGCTGCCGATACCTTCCAAGCGGGCGCCCGGCCCCACTTCCACCAGGCCGCTTGCCGTACCGTCCAGCACGAGTGCTCCCTGGTCCACGTGTAGCGTTTGGCCTCCATGCACCACCCCAGTCAGACGCAGACCGCCGTCTCCTGCCTTGCGTATGGGCACCAGCGCGGTCATGTTGTTCGCGAGGGTCGCCTGCCCACTATCCACCCGCCACTCCACCCGACCGTCCAGGCCGGGTAGCGGTGCATCGCCTGCACGCCTGTCGGTCAACTGAAGGAAATTCACCACTCGCGCGCCGGGCGCCAGCTTCAACACCGTGCCCGCATGCTGCTCCAGGCTATATATGTGGGAACCCAGCGCCGAGTCGCCCGCCACATGTAGGGTGCCTTCGCGCAGCACCGTATTGCTGGTGTAGGTATTCGCAGCGGAAAGAAGCAATGTGCCCAACCCCCGTTTCTCCAGCGGTGCCGTCAAGGGTGTCGCAGCGGAAGACACCTCGCCGCGCAACTCGAAATGCTGCGCCGGCCCAACGATGATCGGAGCCAGGCTTTGAAGCTCAATAGCGCGATCCGTTGCGAAACCCCAGTTCACGATGAGTGACTGACCGGAAAAGAGAAAAGGCGCAGCGTCCGTAAACGCATGCGCCTCTCCAGGAGTACCGATCACCGTATCGGGTAGGGGTGCCGCCTGTAGCGATCCCCACCCCACCAAACCCGCCATGCAACCATCCAACAACAGCCTCCCTACGGCGAATGTTTTCATATCGCCTCCATAAGAGTAGTGTCTTCAGGATTCCCACAACGGATCTTTTCATCCGCCGAGCAGCAGTATGCAGCAAACTGCCGCGGATGGACGGCTTACCCGGTATAACCGGCACAGTAGTTCTGACGGCTTGGTTTCGGTAGTTCGCTTGAAATTTCACTTGGGCCGTACGGGTTGTCAGCAGGTCGAACGGCCAGGCGCGGACGGCCGAGGCCTGATGACCGATACGGCCGCCGTTTCGCGTAGCAGCTTAGTGCAGAAGGCCCAGCGTGGTGGCGGGTGCGTCAGCGGGGCTGTCGAGCCAAGGCAGGTTCAAGGGCAGATGCCAATCCGCCTCCTGGGCCTTGTCGATGATCAACTGGATCAGCTGGTGCACGTTCTCGACCTGCAACGGAATGGCGAACAATGGCTCGCGGTCGCAGGGTTCCGTCATGGCGCAAGGCATGGGCAGTCCCGTGAGCGCCAGTATGAGCTGGCCCTCCTTGAGCTGCATGGTGAGGGAAGTGGCCAGGTAGATGCCGCCTTCCAGTTTGCCGGTGGTGTCGGAGGACTCGGACGTTTCGTCAGCCACGACAGAATCTTCACTGGTGAGCGTGTTCCCCGCCGTCTCGTCGTCCGAAGCACTGCGCCCGGATTCCAGCGCGGTCTGGTGACCCATTTGCAGGACTTCCTGCCAATACTGGGCGGGCGTTTTATCCAGGCCGCTGAGCTCCGGCAGATTCGCCAGCAACTGCGCGAGCACAATAATGGTCATGCGGCGTGTCAGCAGAACATTGACGGGGTCACGATTGACACGGCGGCTACGGACCACCAGGCGGTCCTCGTAGGCACTAAAGACGATATTGAGGCTGGTGCTGAGCGGGAACGTGGTTTCCTGGGCGCCTTCGGTGGCGTCCATGCGAACGGCCTGCGGCGTGAAATCAGCTTCGATAGACATGGTGCTCCCCCGTTGCGTGGCGCCAAAGTAATACCTTAGCATTCCGCTTGCCAGGCTCGGCATTCCGGGTCCGGGAACGGTGGTGCCCATGGGCAGGATCGAACTGCCGACCTCTCCCTTACCAAGGGAGTGCTCTACCACTGAGCCACATGGGCAAGGCGCGAGATTATGAACTTCTACGCCTCGCCCGTCAAACGCCCACTACTTGGAGCAGGAGTTCACGCCCAGGATCGAATACGCGGGGCAACGGCTCACCAGGCCGGTCAGCAGGGGAATAACGCCCAGCCAGCCCCACCAACCCACGGTTCCCGTGGCCGCCAGGGCGATCATGACAACACCCACCAATATGCGCAGTACCCGGTCTACGGTTCCAATATTGCGTTTCATGCGATTGCCTCTTCAGTTGGAAAGCGATGCGGCGCGCCGGTTCCAGGGCGCCTTCATGAGTACACGCGCCAGCCCGCAAAAGCCGGTGATTCCGGCAAAGACGAGCCCGGCGCCGACGAAACCTGACAGAGCGAAGAAGCCCGGATGGACCATTGCACCCAGCGCGACGCCCAGAAGCACCATCGAGCCAGCACCGATCTGTACCTGCCGCTGAAGCTCGATCGGCTGGCGCCGGTCAAACACCACTTCTTGGCCCGCCCGCTTCCAAGCGTCCAGGCCGCCATCCAGCAGAAAGAGGTCGTCGTCCGCGCATTGACCGCGCAGGCAGGCGGCGATGAGCGACGCCTTCAGCTGTGTGCGGTTTCCAGAGCGGCAATGAAAGATCACCCCTTGCGGCGCGGACCACGGCAGGCCGCTTGCTTCAAGCGTTTCGAGCGGCAGGTGACGCGATTCAGGGATGTATTCGCGGGCACGCTCCGCGGCGTTGCGCACGTCCACCAGTACCGCGCCCTGCGCCATCAGCGCCCGGGCCTGGGCGGGAGTGACCGTCTTCATTGCATGCGACCTCCAAGGTTCATGGGCAGTAGATCGACTTCAACGTAGAGACGATTTTCTCGACATCGGGATTGGCTATGCGGTAATAAAGGGTCTGCGATTCGCGCCGATAGGTCACCAGCCCCTCGTCTCGCATGCGCCCAAGGTGCTGCGATAGCGCGGATTGACTGAGAGGAATGTGCTCAAGCATGGCGCCCACGGACATTTCCTCTGCCTGAATCAACAGACACAACACCAAGAGGCGGTTTTCGTTTCCGATCGCCTTGAGCAGGGCGGCCGCCTTGGCGGCACCTTCCTGCAAAAATTCCCGATCCTTCTCGCTAAACGCTGGATTCGTCATAATTTAACTAACTCTAAATTAGATTACACTAATATATAGATTCATTGCAACAGGAGCCGACATGCCCCAGCAACCCAAGATCCAAGCCTGGTTCGATGAGGCCACCCACACGGTGTCCTACCTGGTTTCCGATCCCTCCACGCGCGCGGCGGCCATCATCGACCCCGTGCTGGACTACGACCACGCCGACGGCAGCGCATCCACCCGGTCGGCTGAGCGCATGCTCGCTGCCGTGAAGGAAGCCGGCCTGACCCTGCAATGGGTGCTGGAGACGCACGCCCACGCAGACCACCTGAGTGCCGCCCCCTTCTTCCGACGCGAAACCGGCGCCGAAGTCGTGATCGGCGAGCATATCGCGGAAGTCCAGCGCATCTTCAGCAAAACCTTCAACTTGAATGATATTTCCTGCTCCGGTAGGGAATTCGACCGCCTGGTGCGTGACGGCGAAACCTTTTCGCTGGGCAGCATGCACGTATCGGTCATGCATACGCCGGGGCATACACCCGCCTGTGTCAGCTATCGAATCGGCGACGCGGTGTTCGTGGGCGACACGCTCTTCATGCCGGACTACGGCACGGCACGTGCGGATTTCCCGGGCGGAGACGCCCGGCAGCTGTACCGCTCCATTCGCCGCTTGCTGGCGCTGCCGCCCGCCACGCGGCTGTTCCTATGCCATGACTACAAGGCGCCGGGGCGCGACCACTTCGCCTGGGAAACCACCGTTGCCGAACAACTGGCCAGCAATGTGCATGTGCACGAAGGCGTCTCTGAAGACGAGTTCGTGCGCATGCGCGAAGCCCGCGACGCCACGCTCGACCCGCCGACGCTATTGCTGCCGTCGATCCAAGTGAATATCCGTGCCGGCCACCTGCCGCCGCCGGAAGACAACGGCGTTTCTTACCTCAAGACACCCGTCACCCTTGAACGCTGACGCGCCTGAGGTTCACGCCACTGTGATGCTATTGGGGTCAGACCACGATCTTTGCTTTATCAAGATCGTGGTCTGACCCCGATTTTTGGGCCCAATTTGCGAATTTTGGCGATAAGTCTGCATCAAACCCCGAATTGATCAATATGTTAGCGAGGTCTAATATAGTAGGATGTAAATAATGTAACGGCGAAAATTCCAGGGAGAGTGTGGTGATGAACGCGTCTAAACCGAGCAATACGGCACTCGAAGATGCACTTGTTGCAGACCGCCGCCGCTTCCTGGCCCTGCTCGCTGCAGGCGCCGCCGCTACGGCGCTGCCTGCCCAGGCCCGTAGCGCCAAGGCGCCGCTCAAAACTTCCGCGCGCATCGTCATCGCCGGCGCCGGTGCCGCCGGCCTGGCCGCGGCGTCGCGCCTCTCCGCCGAGCTGGACGGCGCCCGCATCACGATCATCGACGCGCGCATGCCCCACTACTACCAGCCCGGTTTCACGCTGGTGGGCGCCGGCATCAAACCCGCGCATTACGTGGTGTCCGAGACACGCGAATACATGCCTGCCGGCGTGGACTGGCTGCAGGAATCCGTGGCGGAGATCGATCCCGACGGCAACAAGGTCGTCACCAGTAGCGGCAAATCGGTGCCCTACGATTTCCTGGTGGTGGCCACCGGTCTATCCCTGCATTACGAAGAAATCGAAGGCATGGAGCCTGGTCTGATTGGGAAGGAGGGTATTGCCAGTATCTACAACGGGCCTGAAGCCGCGCTGGCCAGCTGGCAAGCGCTGTCC
Organism: Burkholderiaceae bacterium; assembly: GCA_035306485.1. Lineage (GTDB taxonomy): Bacteria > Pseudomonadota > Gammaproteobacteria > Burkholderiales > Burkholderiaceae_B > Yanghanlia. The sequence goes on along the minus strand of DATGNX010000020.1, from coordinate 4,219 downwards.
GCGTTCATTGATCGCGGCGGACGCGGCGTCTTCACACGCCCCGCCACGGAAATGAAATGCGCGGGCGCGCCGCTGAAATACACGTTTCTTTCGGAAGACCACGCCGTGCGCCGGGGGCAGCGCAGCAGCATACAAATCGAATATTTCTCGAATAACAAAGTGCTGTTCAGCGTGCCCATCGTCGCGGAGAAAGTTCGCATGCTGTTTCGCGAGCGCGGCATTCCAGCGCACTACGAACGCGTGCTCACCGCGCTGGATCCCGGGCGCCGCGTTGCAACTTTCCGCGGCCCCAACGGCAGCGAAGAACAGCCTTACGACTTCATCCACGTGATTCCGCCCATGCGCGCGCCCACCGCCGTGCGCAACAGCCCCCTGCCGTGGCAAAGCGGCGCCTGGGCGGAAGAAGGATGGATGGAAGTCGACCGTGGAACACTGCGTCACCTGCGCTACCACAACGTCTTCGGTGTAGGGGACATTGCCGGCGTTCCCAAAGGCAAAACGGCGGCCAGCGTGAAATGGCAGGTTCCCGTGGCGGTGGATCACCTGGTGGCCGACATCGCGGGAACAAAAAGTGACATGATCTACGAAGGCTATACGTCTTGCCCACTGATCACACGCCTGGGTCGCGCCATGCTGATCGAATTCGATTACGACAACAATCTTGTGTATTCCTTCCCCGGCGTGATCGCTCCGCTGGAGGAACTCTGGGCCAGCTGGGTCATCAAGACCATGGCACTCAAGCCCACCTATCTCAGCATGCTGCGCGGTCGCGCCTGAACCCACGAGGACACCGATATGAAAGAACTCGACCCGCTCATGCTTCTTGCCGTCTTCCAGGAGATGCTGGGCCCCTTCCTGTGGCTGTTGCTGGCCGTCATCGTGGTAGGTACGCTGGCTTTCCTGTGGCTGCTGATTCGCGAGCGCACGATACACCCGCGCCGCCTCATGTGGTCGCAACTAATGGGACTCTTCGGTGGAGTCATGTCCCTGGTCTTCATGGCGGAGGTGTCGTCCTCGGGCTATAGCGATGCGGCCGGCCCGGCCGATTGGGTGCTCATCGCCCTAGTGTTCGTACTCGGGGCCATCGGCAGCACCGTCATTGCCTATACCCTGTTCGGCTGGTTGGGCCGGGCGATTCGGCGCCCTGTTCACTAGGCAAGCGTCCTGTATCATGAACAACAAGGACGGGACTCGCCATGAAGAAAGCTTCTTCGCCGCCTACCCCCAACGAACAGCTCGACATCCAGGCGCAGGCCATGCTGGCACGCGCCACCGGTTCGCTGTCACCCCAGGCGCTGGCCTTGGCGTGGTTGGACTGGGCATCGCACCTCGCTGCCTCGCCGGGAAAACAGGCTGAGTTGGCGCGGCTGGCGCTGCAACAGGCCGGCATGCTGGCCCACTATGCTCAGCAAAGCCTGGCCGCCACCGGCTGGAAGGCCTTATCGGCAAATACAGCCGATGCCTCCACACCCGACGCCCCTCTGCCCGACCGCCGCTTTAGCGATTCCCTCTGGCAGCAGTATCCGTACAGCGTGCTGCAGCAAAGCTTCCTGATGCAACAGAAGTGGTGGGATGCCGCCACGCGGGATGTGCGCGGCGTCGATCCGCATCACGGCGAGGTCGTAAATTTTGTCGCACGGCAGCTCATCGACACGCTGTCGCCGGCCAACATGCTGTTGACGAATCCCATAGCCCTCAACGCCACCGTGCAGGAAGGCGGCGCCAACTTGCTGCGCGGCCTGCAGAACTTCCTGGAAGACGTGCAGCTCGCCCAGGGCGGCCACCCGCCGGCAGGTGCCGAGAACTACCAAGTGGGGCGAGATGTCGCAGTGACCGAAGGCAAGGTCGTGCTGCGCACCCCGGTGATGGAATTGATCCAGTACGCGCCGCTTACCGAAAAGGTGCACCCGGAGCCGCTACTGCTCATGCCGGCGTGGATCATGAAGTACTACATTCTCGATCTCTCGCCGCATAACTCGCTGGTGCGCTACCTGGTGGAGAACGGGCATACCGTCTTCTGCGTATCGTGGAAGAATCCCGGTGAATCCGAACGCAACCTGGGCATGGACGACTACCTGGCGCACGGCTTCAATGCCGCCATGGACGCAATCAACGCCATCGTCCCCAAGCGCAAGGTCCACGCCGTGGGCTACTGCTTGGGCGGGACACTGCTGGCGATCGGGGCCGCCGCAATGGCGCGCGACGGTCAAGCCGATCGGCTGGCCACACTCACCCTGCTGGCCGCGCAGACGGATTTCACCGAACCCGGCGAGATCAGCCTATTCATCGACGAAAGTCAGGTCAGCATGTTGGAAGCCGAAATGGAGCAGGCCGGCTATCTGCGCGCGAACCAAATGGCCGGCGCCTTCCAAATGCTGCGTTCCTACGACCTGTTGTGGTCGAAGATGGTGCAGGAATACCTTATGGGTGATCGCCGCGGCATGAGCGACCTCATGGCCTGGAATGCGGACACCACCCGCATGCCGGCGCGCATGCACGCCGAATACTTGCGCCGCCTGTTCTTGAACAACGACCTGGCCGCCGGCCGCTATCCCGTGAACGGCCGCGAGGTCAGCCTGCTGCGGCTTTCGCTGCCCGCCTTCTGCGTGGGTACCGTGAACGACCACGTTGCGCCTTGGCGATCCGTCTACAAGCTGCACCACCTCACGCCCACCGAAATCACCTTCGTGCTGACCAGCGGCGGACACAATGCGGGCATCGTCAGCCCGCCGGACCACCCGCGCAGACGCTACCAAGTAGCCACGCGGGCCGCCGGCGGCGGACACGTGATGTCGCCCGACGAATGGCAGGCCAGCGCTCCGCTGCACGAGGGATCATGGTGGCCCGAATGGTTGGCTTGGCTGAAGGCAGGCTCGGGGGCGCCAGTGGCGCCACCCGCGCTTGGCGCGGCACGCAAGGGCTACAAGCCCCTGGAAGACGCGCCCGGGCGCTACGTGCACGAAAAATAGATCAGAAGATATCGGGTTCGGAACACGCGCTTCCGAAGCTGGTTTCCAGGAAATCGAGATCGCAGCCCGCATCGGCCTGCAAGATATGCTGCGAGAACATCCAGCCATAGCCGCGCTCGAAACGCTTGACCGGCGGCGTCCAGGCCGCCCGACGGGCCGCCAGTTCCTCGTCGCTCACTTCCAGATGTATGCGCCGTGCCGGCACATCGACCGTAATCAGGTCCCCCGTGCGGACCAAAGCCAGGTTGCCACCAATGTAGGCTTCAGGCGCCACGTGCAGAATGCAGGCGCCGTAGCTGGTGCCGCTCATGCGCGCATCCGAGATCCGCAGCATGTCGCGCACGCCTTGCTTCACCAGCTTGACGGGGATAGGCAGCATGCCCCATTCCGGCATGCCCGGACCGCCCTGCGGACCGGCATTGCGCAATACCAGAATATGTTCCGGCGTAACGTCCAGGTTCTCGTCTTCCACCGCCGCTTTCATGCTCGGATAATCGTCAAACACCAAGGCAGGCCCGGTATGGCGCAAAAACTGCGGCGCGCAGGCGCTGGGCTTGATCACACAGCCGGATTCCGCCAGATTGCCTCGCAGCACGGCCAACGCGCCTTCGGGATACAACGGGTTGTCCAGGGGCCGAATGACGTCGTCGTTGTAGACGGTGGCGCCGGCAATGTTTTCGCCCAGTGTGCGTCCGTTCACGGTCAGCGTGTCGCCTTTCAGAAGGGCGCCCATCCGGGCCATCAGCGCTGGTAGCCCGCCGGCGTAATAAAAGTCTTCCATCAAATACGTACTGCCGCTGGGGCGCACGTTGGCGATCACGGGTACACGGCGGCTGGCCGCGTCGAAATCGTCCAAGGTGACTTCGCAACCGGCGCGGCGCGACATGGCCACCACGTGGATCACTGCATTGGTGGAGCAGCCCATGGCCATTGCCACCGCGATTGCATTCAGGAAGTGATCGCGTGTGAGGATGCGGGCGGGTGTGAGATCTTCCCACACCATATCCACGATGCGGCGGCCGCATTCGGCAGCCATACGCAGGTGGTTGGCATCGGCTGCGGGGATGGACGAAGCACCCGGCAGCGTCATGCCGATTGCCTCCGCGATAGCCGTCATCGTGCTGGCCGTACCCATGGTCATACAGGTGCCCACGCTGCGGGCGATGCCGCCTTCCACGCCGATCCATTCCGTCTTGCTGATCTTGCCGGCGCGCCGGTCGTCCCAGTACTTCCAGGCATCGGAACCCGAA
>DATGNX010000019.1:0-7108 GCA_035306485.1 Burkholderiaceae bacterium | reverse complement strand
GCGTTGTCGATGTTTCCGACGCGCTCAGCCGGGTAGATCGGCCCCATGGGTGCGCCGTGATCGAAGGCCTTGCCGACTTCCCAGGGACGGCCTTGTTTCTTGGCCTCGCCCTGGAGGTCGCGACGGGTCATGTCCAGACCGACGGCGAAACCATAGATGCAAGCGGCGGCCTGCTCCACGCTCAGATCACGCCCGCCGCTGCCCAATGCGACCACGAGCTCGATCTCGTAGTGAAGGTTGGATGTGCGTGGAGGGTAAGGCATTTCGCCGGTTTCGCCCTCGGGAACGTACAAGATGGCATCGGCCGGCTTCGAGAAAAAGAACGGATCCTCGCGGCCGGTGAAACCCATCTCCTTGGCATGTTCGGCGTAATTGCGGCCCACGCAATAAATGCGACGTACCGGGAAACCGGCGTCAGTGCCGGCGACCGGCACGACCGTGGGGGACTGCGGAGGAAACACCGTCTGCATCGCTCAGCCCTCGCTACGGTAACGGGCAGCCCCGTCGATGATTTCCTTGGCCGCGGCTTCGGGGCCTTCCCAGCCCTGCACCTTGACCCATTTGCCCTTCTCGAGATCCTTGTAGTGCTCGAAGAAGTGCTGAATCTGACCACGCATCTCGCTGGATACATCGTCGGTCGAACGCAGGCGTCCGTATGCCGGGTACAGCTTGTCCACGGGTACGGCCAGCAGCTTGGCGTCGATGCCCGCTTCGTCTTCCATCTTCAACATGCCCAACGCCCGGCAGCGCACCACGGCACCCACTTGGATCGGGAACGGCGTCATGACCAACACGTCCACGGGGTCGCCATCGTCCGAGAGGGTTTGAGGAATGAAACCGTAGTTGCACGGATAGTGCATGGCGGTCAGCATGAAACGATCAACGAAGATGGTGCCGGAGGCCTTGTCCACTTCATACTTTACGGGGTCCGCATTCATGGGGATCTCGATGATGACGTTGAACTCGTCCGGCAAATTGTCGCCCGCAGGCACGCGGTCTAGGCTCATGCTCTTAACCTTGCTAGGAAATAAGGAGGGTTCTTGTAAAGGGATTCAATTTTCGCGGCGCGGCCCATCCGAGGTCTGGGAGAGATCCACACCCGGGATAGGGGCACTATCGAAATACTCATCCAGTTCCGAATTGTCGGAGCCGGCGAATTTTACTTCTTTCGGTGCTTTTGCGGCCGGCGCTGCTACCGGGGTATCCGACGCGTGGTCTTCCACCACATAATCGACGGCGCTCGCAGCGATGGGGGCCGCCTCCTGAGCCGTGTCAGCGCCAGGCTCCAACGGCACCTCGACGTCGATCAGGGTGGGATCGTCGCGCATGTCGGCGGCAGGCAGATAACGGTTGCGCGGCAATACGGGCAATACGCCGGCCACACCTGCTGCCAAGCGCCAATGACTCATGGCTTCCTGGCGACGACCGAGTCTGTCGTAGAGGTTGCCGAGCAAGGCGTGAATACGCATATCGTTGCGTAGCGCCATACTGCGCTTGAGGTAACGCTCGCCCGGACCCCACAGCTGCCCGGTCAGGCACAGATTGCCCATGGCGGCCAGCAACGCGGCGTCCTCAGGGTATCGCTTCAGCCATTCCTCGGCCTTGGCCAGGCGGCGCGAGACGTGCTGCGGCGGGCATTGAGAATAAGCGGTCAGCAGGCGCGGATCCGGCTGCGCTGCAATCGCGGTTTCCAGAATACGCGACGCTTCGTCATGGTTGCCTTCCGCCGATTGAATGGCGGCGGCGGCCAGCGCAATGTCCGGCAGGGCCCGCTCTTCCGAGCGCAGATCGCTCCAGATGGCCTTGAAGCCCTGCGCACCTGCACTATGCAGCCGTGCCGCGGCGGACATCTCGATAAGCTGCAATGCCTCGCTCTTGTCGATAACGCCTCGGCGCAGCAGCAAGCGGGTCAAATCGTAGACGCGATCGTGGTTGCGCAACTGCCGATGCGCTCTGAGAAGCAGTCGTGTAGCGTGGAGGTATCGGGAACTGGCGTCTTGCAAGGGCTGCAGCAGGGTCAGAGCGTCCTGGGGGCGATTCTGATCCAGGTACATTTCTGCCGCAACGATCGCCCAGGCTTCGCGCAGACGAATGTCGTCGCCGGCAGCCGCCTTAGCGACTTCCAGTGCGCGGTCGCGCTGGGCATATTCGCCCAGGTGGTGATTCGCGTGGGCCGACGCCAAGCTAGCCAGCACTTTGCGCTTGTCGGAACGCGTACGCGTGGACACCCGAGTGAAGTCCTTATCGGCATCGACGTAGCGGCCTTCCAGCACATTGATCCAGCCGCTTTCCAGGCCTTCCTGATCGCGTCGGACCGACCGGCGGCTACGCCAGCTGCGGAAACGTTCGGGACGCGCGCCCACCCAGGCAACGATGCGCAGTATGAAGTACAGCAACGCAAAGCTGGCCACCAGCAGCAAGACTGCCAAGGTGAGCGACAGCTCGATGCGCCAGGGTTGCGCCACGATCACCACATTACCGCTGTGCTCGCGCAGCACAAGGGCAAGCGCGACAGCTGCCACGAATACGAGTAAGGTCCAGAACCAGGTACGCATCGATTAGCTCCCGATCTGGCCGGCTGCTTCCGACCCGCCGGAAGCCCCAGGAACTTGGCTGGATCCGGCGGCACCGTTCTCAGCAGGATTGCCATTACTGCCTCCGCCCGGAGGGGTGTCGCCGCCCGCGCCCGTTTCCGGTTCAGCAGACGGATCCGGGCCGGCACTCGCCTCCGCGCCAGTACCAGTACTCGCATCCGGGTCTGCGTCCGCAGCAGCGTCCGGACCGGCACCGTTCCCGGATTCAGGGGCGGTATCGGCGCCGGAATCGAATTCGGGCTCGGCACTCTCGCCGGGGCCGGTCCCGTTATTCGTCGCGGCACCATTCTGCGTGTCGGCTTCAGGCGTGCTTCCAAACCCTCGCGTCTGTTCTTCCCGCAGGGTGTTAAGCGCCTGCAGCGTGTTGTCCACGGTGGGCAGGCGGGCATCGATGGAGGCATCAGCCATGCTGCGCGCCAGGCGCAAGGCCTTGCGGGTCAACGGCGACGCGTCGTCGTAGCGGGTTTCGATAGCCCGCACGATCGCCTGAGTCTCGGTATTCCATACTTCCGGCTGACGCATCATCAGTGCCAGCTGTGCGGTCATGACGCGCGTACGGAGGTTTTCGCGGAAGCGAGCGGCCTGATCCGGCGACATGAGCAGTGCATTGGCGTCGTCGACCCGACGTACATCAACGAACTGGCCGAGGTCTTGGCGCACCGCATCCCAGGCCTCACGCGACCATTCCCGTGTCGTGTTCCAGGCCTGCTTCCACCAGACATCGTCGGCGGCTGTCGCGGGCGGTGTCGTGGGCGCCGGCTGTTCGCGTTGCGTTTCGCTCCCGATTTGAGGGTCGGCGCTACGGCCGGCGTCGTCCGGGATAATGAGCGGGGCTTCGGTGAGCAACATGGCCAGCTCTTCGAGTTGGCGCGAGAAGGCTGCGACGTCGATGGTGGACGCGGCGCGTAGCCGGTCGAGATCGCCATTGACTGTCTGCATCAGGGACGCGAGTGATGGGCGATTGGCGCGGGCCAGTTGTGCCTGTGCCGACTCCATCGCTACGATGGCGTTACGCACATTGCCACCCAGCTGCAGCTGCTGCTGGGCAATGGTAGCCAAGTGATCAATGTCATTCAGAAGCACCAGCTCCGAACCACGATCGGTCATGGTTCGCAGGGCTTCGTCCAGACCTTGAATGATGATGCCGGCCTCGCCCAGCTGGGATTCGAGCTCAGCAATGCGAGCCTGTTGCGCCTGGAGCGCCTCAAAGGATTCGTCGGCTCGGGTGGCGGCACTTCGTGCGGCGGCTTCATTCGAGGAAAGTTGGGCAAGCATCCGCGTTTGCGCATCCCGCGTCTGCTGCTGCTGCACCCAGACGGCACCCGACAGGCCTACAGCGATCAGGGCGAGCACCAGCGCAACGGGGCCGGCCACGGACCTGGATCTACGCGGCTGTGTATCGCCTGCCTTGTCTTCCGGCGGTACGCGTTTATTTGTCGGCGTCGTGAGGACGGCAGACTTGGAAGGAGCACGGTCGCCCTGTGGCGTATCGGATTTCTTGTCAGTCATGGCCGGATTGTAAACCTATGGTTTGGCCGCCCTCTTCGCTGCGGCATGAATGGCCTCGACGATGGAATCGTCGTCAGGCGTACAGAACTCCAGCGGTCGCGCATCGCACTCCGACGGCGACGCCAGCACCGATTGTAGCGTCGTGCCGATGCGCGCGTGGATCAACACGAAACGGGCTCGCGCCCATTGCGCCGAAAGGCCCAGTCCCGCGACACGGTCAGCCACCGCACGCACCCCTTCGCTGCTGGTCAGCAGGAAAACGCAGCGGTCGGGTTGCGTAAGCGCATCGGACAGCGTGGCAACAAGTTGCGGCGACCACGGCGCGATCACTCTTTCATAGACGGGCAGAATATCGACGTGCGTTCCGCGGGCAGCAAGCGTGCCCGACAACCACTCCCTACCCTGAGAACCTCGCACGATCAGCACTCGGTGCATTCGAACGTTGCGCTGGTCGAGCATGGCAAGCAGGGACTCGGAATCCTGTGCTGGATCGTCCGCGGGGGGATGAACAACGCATTGGGGAGGAATCAGGGAGGACTCGCGTAGGCTGTCGGCGCTGCTTGCGCCCACCGTTGCTGCGAGTGTTCCGACGGGCCAGTGTGCGCGCGTTACGTCGGCGGCCCATAACGCCAGATAGCGCTGGACGGCGTACCGACTGACGAATACCACGACGTCATAGTCGCCCGGCTGAGGCAAAGGAGGAGTCGGCTGCAGTGGGCGCAATTCGAGCGCCGGCAGCTCATGGACGTCCATGTCCAGCGCCCGCAAGCGCTCGGGAACCGTCCCATTGCGGCCTTGCGGGCGTGTGAGGAAAACCTGTGTCCGGGACGGGCCGCGAACCACGGGCGGGATATCCGTCAGGGTGTTGGCGGCAGAAGGCGCGCCAAAATGGAATCCGCCCCTTGCGCGAGGAGCTCGCGCGCGGCGGCTTCGCCAAGCTGCGTTGCGTCTGCAGCCCTGCCCGACTGTTGGCTGCGCACAATACGCGTGCCGTCGGGTTCAGCCACCAGTGCGCGCAACGTCAGCTGTTCGCCTTCGACCTCCGCGTAAGCCGCTAGGGGTACCTGACAGGAACCGCCCAACTCGCGCGATACGGTCCGCTCCGCCAAGGCACAGGCCGTGGTGGCGACGCAGGCCAAGGGCCGCAGCCAGTCGGCGAGTTCGCTGCGCGATTCCAGGACTTCGATTCCCAGCGCGCCCTGCCCGGCTGACGGCAGGCTAACCGCCGGATCAAGCAGACCGCGGATGCGTTCACCGAGGCCCAGACGGCGCAAACCCGCTGCGGCCAAGATGATGGCGTCGTACTCGCCTTTATCGAGTTTGCCGAGGCGAGTGTCGAGGTTGCCGCGCAATGGCTTGACTTCCAGTTGCGGGTAGCGCGCCCGGATTTGGGCTTCGCGCCGCAGACTTGACGTGCCTACCACCGCTCCGGCCGGCAACTCGTCAAGCGACGCATAGCGACCCGACACGAAGGCGTCGCGCGGATCGTCGCGCTCCATGATGACCGGCAAACTGAAGGGACTTTGCAAGTCCACCGGGACATCCTTGAGCGAATGCACGGCGAGATCGGCCCTGCCGTCCAGCAGGGCCGTCTCCAGTTCCTTGACGAACAGACCCTTGCCGCCCACTTTGGAAAGCGTGCGGTCCAGGATCTGATCGCCCCGGGTCGTCATCTTCAGCAGGCTGACTTCACATTCAGGGTAAAGGGCCTGCAGCCGCGCCTGCACATGCTCGGCCTGCCACAGGGCGAGCCGGCTGGCGCGGGTGGCGATCACCAAACTGGTGGGATTCGACATGCTCATCCCGCCAGATAGTTGAAGAGCAGCGCCAGGGCAATGCCTATGAGGGCCAGGATACCCAGCCCCTGCAACAGCGACAGCCCCGACTCACGCTTCTTGGGATCGGATGACTTAAACAGACTCATTGAGTTCGCCTCGCTTGGAGCTCTGACGAGCGGCCAGCCACTTGCCCAGGGCAATCACGAAGATCGCGCCGATGACTTCAGCAATGATCTTGACCATGCCGCTGACTTCGCCGAAGTTGTCGATCACGAACACGTCCGTGACCAGCATGCCGCCCGCGATCCAGCCCAGCAGACCCGCACCGAAGGTAACAACCAACGGGAAACGATCGATGAGCTTGAGCACGAGTGTGCTGCCCCAGATGATGATGGGCACGCTGACGATCAGACCAAAGACCACGTAGTACAGCTGATGATCAGCGTGGGTGTTCTGCGCAGCGCCGGCAATGGCGATGACGTTGTCCAGGCTCATAACCAAGTCGGCAATGAGGATGGTCTTCACGGCACTCCAGATGGAGCTGCCGCTCTTCACGTTGCCATGTGCGTCTTCTTCGGGAACGAGCAGCTTGATGCCGATCCACAGCAGCAGCACGCCGCCGACGACCTTCAGGAAGGGGATGTCCAGCAACACCAATGCGAAGGCGATCAGGACCACGCGCAGGCCGATGGCGCCGGCGGTACCCCACAGAATGCCTTGCATGCGCTGCTTGGGTGCCAGGTTGCGGCAGGCCAGCGCGATGATGACGGCATTATCGCCACCCAGCAGGATGTCGATCAGGATGATCTGGAAAATCGCCCCCCAGTGGAGCGTCTGAAAAAATTCAACCATAGGTGTTTCCGTTGCCTAGAGGCGTTAAGAAGAGATAAAGGCCCACGCGCAACGGGTGCGCTGGGTGCAAAAAGCGGGCCATTATAATTCAGCTTCTTGTAAGAATCGCCGCAAGGCCCTGCGAGCGTTCCGTCATATTCCCTTTGGAGGACGAGACGGAAGCGCAGCATGTGAGGGCCCGTTTGTGACGGGCCCCCCAATACTTACAACACCGATTTGAGCAGTTTGCCCATTTCAGATGGATCGCGGGTGGTGCGGATACCGCAGGCTTCCATGACCTCGAGCTTGGCGTCAGCCGTATCGGCGCCACCGGAGATCAGTGCACCGGCGTGGCCCATCCGCTTTCCGGGAGGCGCCGTAACACCGGCAATGAAG
>DATGNX010000018.1:0-2083 GCA_035306485.1 Burkholderiaceae bacterium | reverse complement strand
CTGCGCGTAAGCGCCCAGCCCCTCGTAGAGGCTGCGCCAGGTGTTACAGGCGCCATCGGGCAGGATGAGATCGTTGGTAAGGTGATAGATGCGTTCGAGCGCGTCGAAATGCTGCTGGTGCTCAAACATCATGACCGAGATGGGACCTTGCGCCGGGCCATGCATGCCGCGCATCAGCATGGGAAAGAGGACCTGCTCTTCCTTCAACATGTGGCTTTCGAGCTCTTGCAGATGCGCTTCGAGTTCGTCCGCCAGCCCTTCGGGGCATTGCGCGTGACCCGCATGCACGTGCTCGACACGCCGCGATAAGCGCGCGAGTTCCGGCAATTGGGAACGATGGCCGGCGTGAAAACGGCTCACGATGTACTCGATGAGCTCGTCGACCGCCAGGGTGCCGACCTGGGGAGGCACGGGGGCATTCATGATGTTTCGTCCTCCGTAGTTAGTGACAACCCCTACTACGCAACGTCCATGCCAACTTTTTTTGGCGGGTTTACCCTGCCATACGCGAAATACAGGGTGACATTTACCCTGTCAAGTTCGGGTCAATTCAACCCATCATGGTACGATTCACCCTATGGATTCCTTGATATTGGCCGACCTGGTCACCAACCTGCCCGACGCCGTCAGGCTGCAACGCATCGTGCACACGCTGCGTCACCGCTTCCGTTCCGACGCGGTGGGACTGCTGAAGCTGGATGAAGGCAGCCTGCGGCTGGTCGCCGCCGCGGGCATTGCAGACGACGCGCTGGGACGGCGCTTCGCCGTGGCGGAACACCCCCGGTTCGCCACCATCCTTTCTCGCCGCGAACCCACCTGGTTTGAGCCGGGCAGCGTACTGCCCGATCCCTATGACGGGCTGCTGGATGATCGGCGCGGCGCACCGCTACCCGTGCATGATTGCCTGGGCATGAGTCTGTATATCGAGGGCAAGCCTTGGGGCGCCTTGACATTGGACGCGCTGCAGACCGGCACCTTCGATGAAGAAGCGCAGATGGATCTGCAGCGCTACGCCCTCCTTCTTGAGGTCGCGATCCGCGTGACGGTGCTGGAGAAAGAGAACCGCCACTTGCGCCAATTAGGCAACAGCGCTGTAGACGACCTTCAGGTCATCGACGACAAGGAAATCATCGGCCGCAGCGAAGCCATATCCCAGCTGCTGCACGAATTGGACGTAGTGGCGGAGTCCGATTTGCCCGTATTGCTGCTGGGCGAGACCGGTGTGGGTAAAGAGCTGTTTGCAAGACGGCTGCACCGGCATTCGCGCCGACGCAACAAGCCGATGGTGCACGTGAACTGCGCCGCCCTGCCCGAAACGCTGGCGGAGAGCGAGCTTTTCGGACACGTGAAAGGTGCATTCTCGGGCGCCAACCAGGATCGCGCCGGACGATTCGAGGCCGCGCAAGGCGGCACCCTGTTTCTGGACGAAGTGGGCGAACTGCCGCTATCGGTTCAGGCCAAGCTCTTGCGCGTGCTACAGAACGGCGAGATTCAACGACTGGGCACCGACAACGTCATCAAGACCGATGTACGCATCATCGCAGCCACCAATCGGCAATTGAAGGACAACACCCTGGAAGGCAGCTTCCGGGCGGATCTCTATCACCGTCTGTCGGTGTACCCGGTGCACATCCCGCCATTACGCGATCGTGACCGCGACGTACTGATCCTGGCCGGCCACTTCCTGGAATTCAACCGGGCGCGACTCGGTGTGCGAGGCCTACGCCTGTCGTATGGCGCGGAAGAAGCGCTTCTCGGCTACCCCTGGCCGGGCAACGTGCGGGAACTGGAACATGTAATCAGCCGCGCCGCTTTGAAGCTGCTGAGCCGGGGCGCCACGCGCGATCAGATCCTGACCATACCGGCGGAGCTGCTCGATCTTGACCTCCCCCCCGGCGCCATCGCCCAAACGATGGAGGCCAACAGCTCGCGAGCACTCACCGACGCGAATAATGGGAATCCTGCTTCGGACGCCCCGCTGACACTGGGCCCGCTGCGTTCCTCCATCGAAGAATACGAACGGCAACTCATTGTTCAGGCCCTGCAGGCGGCCGGACAGAATTGGGCGAAAGCCGCCCGCATA
>DATGNX010000017.1:0-47469 GCA_035306485.1 Burkholderiaceae bacterium | reverse complement strand
GATAAGCTCGACCTTGATGTCGGTGGGGATGAATTTTTTCTCGTTCTGCAGGCCGTCTCGGGGTGCTACCTCGACGATCTTCACTTTCTGCGGTGTGGCCATGTCGTCTCCTCTAGGCTAGCCGTAAATGATACCTTGTTGGCGCCTGACATAGCGACCGTCATCCAAGCGCTGAACGACCTCGTTAAGCTCCAACTCTGTGAGAACGGCGGCCACTCGCGAGAAGGCCAAACCGCTGCGGCGACACAGTTGATCGGTGTCGGCGGGATCGTATCCCAGCGCCGCCAGCACGCGCCCTACGGTCGGATCCTTGAGCATGCGCGTGACGCTGCGGGCCGTAGTAGAGGGTTCTTCCTCGTACCCCCTAGCGCGAGCCGTTGTCCATTCACCATTGGCCCGTCGGTCATCGCGAGGCGCGGGGGGCGAACCGGGAACTGACGCAGCTACGCCGGCCGGCACGGGTCCTGTGCGCAGCAACTCTTCCTCGATATCCCGACCTTGTTCCACCAGCTTGGCGCCCTGCCGAATCAAGGCATGGCAGCCGCGGGCAAGTGGGGCGTGGATCGATCCGGGGATGGCGAAGACCTCGCGGCCGCATTCCAGTGCCAGCTTTGCGGTGAGCAGGGAGCCGCTCTGGGCGGCCGCCTCCACCACCAATACGCCCCGCGAGAGCGCCGCCACAAGGCGGTTGCGGTCGGGGAAACGGAAAGGCTGCGCGGGTGTGCCGGGGGGATACTCCGTGACGACGCAGCCGTCGGCAGCGATCGCTTCGGTCAGCGCCGTGTGCTGGCGCGGGTAGACGATATCCAGCCCACAGGCCAGAACGGCTACCGTGGAACCGCCCGTCGTGCCGGCCTGTAGGGCGCCTTCGTGCGCGGCGGCGTCGATGCCTCGCGCCAGGCCGCTGATGATCGTCCAGCCGCGTGCGGCCAGGTAGCGCGCAAAGGCGCGCGCATTGTCCCTTCCCCCTTCGGTTGCGCTGCGGGCGCCCACGATGGCGACGGACGGCCGCACCAGAAGTTCCGGGTTGCCCCGCACAAAGAGCAGCAGGGGTGGATCGCCGGTGTCGAAGAGCGCTGCCGGGTAACCGGGATCGGCCAGTGTGAGCAGATGGTGGTTAGGCCGGCTTAGTATTTGGACGGCGGTATCCAGGGCGGACTGGATGTCCGATTCCGGCGCTGCACTCAGGCGGGCGGCGAGGTCTTGCGGTACATGTCGGGCCAGTGCCGCCGAGGACGCCGCGAAGATATGTTGCGGCAGGCCCAGCTCCTTGAGCAGGTGCCGGGCCGCTGCGCGGCTGAGGCCGGGCTCTGTCACGAGGCGCAGCCAGCCTCTGAGCTCTTCGGGTGTGCGAGTTTCGACCATGCCGTAGTGTGCCACGGTCCCCAGCGGCGGGGTGTCCGCCGAACACGGGATTGTCCTGTCTTAGAGGAAAAAATGATTTTATAATAGGGGCTTACCTCGATCTTGGATGCTTCAATGGCCTTACTTCCCATACTGCGATATCCGGACCCGCGCCTCTTCAAGGTGGCCGAACCCGTCCGCGAAGTCGACGACCGCATACGTCAGCTGGTACGCGACATGGCTGAAACCATGTACGACGCGCCGGGCGTAGGCTTGGCGGCGACGCAGGTGGACGTCCACGAGCGCGTGATCGTGATCGACGTATCCGAGAACGGCGACGACCTGCGCGTACTCATCAATCCGGAAATTCTCTGGAAGAGCGATGAGCTGCAGGTCTACGAAGAAGGTTGTCTCTCGGTTCCCGGTATCTACGATCAGGTGGAGCGGGCCGCACAGATTCGTGTCCGTGCTCTGAATGAAAACGGCGAGACCTACGAGTTCGAAGCGGATGGCCTGCTGGCCGTCTGCGTGCAGCACGAAATGGATCACCTGCTGGGCAAGGTCTTCGTGGAATATCTATCGCCCCTGAAACAAAACCGCATCCGCACCAAGCTGCGTAAGCAGGAACGCGAAGCACTGCGAGCCTGATTCCATGCGCATTGTTTTTGCCGGTACGCCGGAATTCGCCAAGTTGGCGCTGGACGCCATCCTGGCCGCCGGCCATGACGTTCCCCTGGTGCTCACTCAGCCCGACCGCCCGTCCGGGCGCGGCATGAAGTTGCGGCCCAGCCCCGTGAAGGCGGCCGCTCTCGATCACCATATTCCGGTACTCCAGCCGCGCAGCCTCCGGCTGGATGGGCGCTATCCCGAAGACGCGCAGCAAGCGCAACAGACTTTGCGCGAGATCTCACCCCAGTTGATGGTGGTGGCGGCGTACGGGCTAATCTTGCCGAAATGGGTATTGGACCTGCCGCAATACGGGTGCTTGAACATCCACGCCAGTCTGCTGCCGCGCTGGCGCGGCGCGGCGCCCATCCAGCGCGCCATTGAGGCGGGCGACACCCAAACCGGCGTGACCATCATGCAGATGGACGAAGGTCTTGATACCGGCGCCATGCTGCTGACTCGGGAGCTGCCGATCACCGAAGCGCATACGGGCGCTGTGTTGCACGAGGAACTGGCCCAGTTGGGCGCCGAAGCCATCGTGGAGGCCATTGCGCGGCTGGAGCGGGGCGAGCTCGTACCGCGTCCCCAGCCCGAGCACGGCGTTACTTATGCCGCCAAGCTCGACAAGGCGGAAGCGGCACTCGACTTCTCGCAATCGGCGGAATCGCTCGCGCGACGCGTGCGGGCCTTTGATCCCGTGCCAGGCGCCACCATGATGCTGCCCGGCCTGGATCAAGCGGTGAAGATCTGGTCGGCGACCGCGCTGCCGGACCACGCCGATGCGGCGCCGGGAACAATCCTCGGCGTCTCGGCGCAGGGCATCGATGTGGCGACCGCCCAGGGTGTGCTGCGGGTGCTGGCGCTGCAGAAGGCGGGCGGAAAACGCCAGCCGGTGTCGGCGTTCGTTCAGGGCTGGAGCCTGCCCTGAACGGGCCGGCGTGGGCAGGGTCGCTATGCTACGATCATCGCGCAACGAGTAGAACCTTCAGGACACCACGGATACGACATGACCCGCTATCGGCTCGGAGACAAGACACCCACTATCGATGACAGCGCTTATGTCGCGGTGGAAGCGACCATCATCGGCGATGTCCGTCTGGCCGCCAATACCAGCGTATGGGCCGGTGCCGTATTGCGCGGCGACAACGAACCCATCGTCGTGGGCGAAGGCAGCAACGTGCAGGAAGGCACGGTGATGCACACCGACCCGGGCTGTCCGCTTACGCTGGGTCGCGGCGTCACGGTGGGCCACCAGGCCATGCTGCACGGCTGTACCGTCGGCGACGGGTCGCTCATTGGTATTCAGGCCGTGGTTCTCAACAATGCCGTTATCGGCCGTGAGTGCCTGGTCGGCGCCGGCGCCGTCGTAACGGAAGGCAAGGTCTTTCCCGACCGCTCCCTGATTTTGGGCGCCCCGGCCAAGGTGGTACGCACGCTCACCGACGAAGACGTCGCGGGACTGCGGCGCAATGCACAGGCTTATGTCGAGCGCCGCGGCTTGTTTAAGTCGGAACTCGTTGCCTTGCCGGAACCCGGCACCGAGCAGGCCTGAAGGCCGGTCGCTTCGAGCCCAGCCCCCTATATATGGCGACACGTCGAGCCGGGAAGGGAACCGCCGTTCCCGCCAGTGCACCCGCGGCCCCGCGCATCCGGCCGATGGCCGGCATCATCACGCTGATACTGTCATCCTGGGCATTGTCCGGGCTGGATGCCAGCGGCAAATGGGTCATGGCGGCCGGCGTTTCGCTGTGGGTGCTTTGCTGGGTGCGCTATTCCGTGCATCTACTGCTCGTGCTCGGCCTCATGCTGCCATTGCGGGGGACACGTGTACTGCGCAGCGTCAGGCCGCGGGCGCAGCTGCTCCGGGGCTCCGTCATGTTGGTGGCCACGCTCTGCTTCTTCAAGGCGCTGAGCTATCTGCCGCAGGCGGAAGCGACGGCCATCAATTTTCTTGCTCCGCTCATCGTGCTTTCGTTGGCACCCTGGGTGTTGAATGAGCCGGCTCGGGTGTCGCGCTGGATCGCCGCTGCGGTCGGTTTCCTGGGCGTCCTCATCATCATTCGCCCCGGTGCGGGCTTGCACCCCATGGGCGTGGTCTGGGGTCTGGGCACCGCGCTGGCGTTTGCGACCCAATTCATCGCCACGCGCCGAGTGGCCGTCGACGATCCCATGACCACGCTGGTCTGGAGCGGTGCGGTCGGCACGGTCGTGCTCAGCGCCACCATGCCGTTCCTGCTCCCACAGGCATTGCCACTGTTGCGTGAAATGGACTGGCTGCA
Organism: Burkholderiaceae bacterium; assembly: GCA_035306485.1. GTDB lineage: Bacteria > Pseudomonadota > Gammaproteobacteria > Burkholderiales > Burkholderiaceae_B > Yanghanlia. Next base: position 43,180 of record DATGNX010000017.1, on the reverse strand, counting down.
CTGGATGGTTCTGATCGGCACCGGCGTGTTCGGGGCGGCAGGGCACCTGCTTCAGATTCAGGCATACCGGTCCGCTCCTGCGTCGCTGCTGGCGCCATTCGTCTACCTGCAGATCGTCGCCGCCGCGACCTTGGGCTGGCTGATCTGGGGGCAGTTCCCGGATGCCGTGAGCTGGCTGGGGATCGCCGTCATCTGCAGCAGCGGGGCGAGCCTGGCGATATGGGAATGGAAAAGAAAACCGGCTTGATGCGTTGGGGCCCCCTCTAATCTTTATAATCGCGCCATGTCGAAGAGAATCCTGATCGTCCGCACCTCGTCGCTCGGCGACCTGGTCCACATGCTGCCGGCCATCAGTGACATCGCCCGCCATGTGCCCGATGCCTGCATCGACTGGATCGTCGAAGAAAGCTTCGCCGAGGTCCCGTCATGGCATCCCGCCGTACACGAGGTGATCCCGATCGCTCACCGCCGCTGGCGTAAAAGCTGGTGGGCGCCACAGACGCGCGCGGAAAGGGCGGAGCTGCGCCGCAACTTGGGCGCGCGCCGCTACGATATCGTGCTGGACATGCAGGCGCTCATGAAATCGGTGTGGCTGGTACGCCAGACGCACGGCGAACGTCATGGGCTGGATCGCCGCTCGGCGCGCGAACCGCTGGCCTCCTTCTTTTACGACGTACGGCACACGGTGGAGTTCTGGCAGCCTGCGGTCGTCCGCCAGCGCACGCTTGCCGCCGCCACCTTCGGCTACCAATACGAGGGCGAGCCGGACTTCGGCCTGGATCGCTTTACCTCCGAAGCCACCATCGAGGACCAAGCAGTGATCATGCCGTCGGCCAGCCGGGACGATAAGCTTTGGCCCGAAGCACACTGGCACACGGTGTTCGATCGTCTGCAGGAGCACGGCCTCGCCTTGCGCCTGCTGGCGGGCAACGAGCGAGAGGCCGAGCGTGCGCGCCAACTGATTGCCGGCCGTAGGGGTGCCGAAGTGCTGCCGCGCATGTCGCTCGAGTCCGTGGCGCAAGTCCTGGCGTCGGCCCGTATCATGGTCGGCCTCGACAGCGGGCTGACCCACCTTTCCGCCGGGCTGGGACGCCCCACCATAGGTATCTACAAAGCATCTACGCCGGTGCGCACTCCCCTTCAGGGCGCATCCTATACGGCGAGCCTTGGAGAACGAGGCTCGGAACCCTCTGCGGAGACCGTGTTGAGCGCCGTGGAGCAGGCTCTCGCTTTCGAGGCCGGGAAGAATCGCGGGCTGGCCGGACTCGACGGACCGGACGAAGCTGCGAACTCATAGAATCGCACACGTTTTGAACCGACTTTCCTATTCCCTGTTGTTGCGCTTGTTGTCTCCCGCCTTGCTGGGCTGGATGGCGCTGCGTGCGCGTCGCGCCGGAGGGCAATGGGGCGTGATGACTCGGGAACGCTTCGGGAGGTATGGAGGCGCCCCCGTGCCGAAGGGGTCGGTATGGGTTCATGCAGTCAGCTTGGGCGAGACACGCGCGGCCCAGCCCTTGATACGCGCATTGCTGGAGCGCGGCGAGACCGTCGTGCTGACGCACCTCACGGTGACCGGGCGGGAAGAAGGCGCTCGTGTGTTCGCAAACGATATCGCGCAGGGGCGCCTGGTGCAGCAGTGGCTGCCTTACGACTTCCCCGGAGCCACCGCCCGTTTCCTGGACACATACCGTCCGGTTGTCGGCATCCTCATCGAGCGGGAGGTCTGGCCCAATATGCTGGCGGCGGCGCGGTCGCGGGAAATCCCAATGATGCTGGTGAGCGCTCGATTCTCGGATCACGCCCTGCGTACCGTTCTGCGAGCCGGCAAGGTCTTGCAGGAGGCCTACGCCGGGCTGACGGCCATTTACGCGCAGACCCTGCAGGACGCCCAGCGCTTGGAGCTGGCCGGGGCGACCGCCGTGCGCGTATCGGGGAATTTCAAGTTCGATGTCCGCATTCCGGCTGACCAGGTCGCCAAGGGACGCGAGTTCGCAGCGGCGCTCAATCGCCGCATCCTGACCATTGCCAGTACCCGGGAAGGCGAGGACGAGATGTTTATCCGGGCGATCCAGAAGCACGTCAAGCGCAGTCAGGCGCAAGGCTGCGAGCCGGAACAGAAAGTACTCTTCCGTTTGGTGCCGCGTCACCCGCAACGCTTCGATGCCGCGGCGCAGCTGCTTGCCGATGCCGCGCTGCCGTTTGCCCGGCGTTCAGCCATTCTGGCGGCGGGTGACTGCAGCGCCAGCGCGGTTCGAGCGGCGCGCGACGCTACGGTTCTGTTAGGCGATACGGTGGGGGAAATGGTGCGTCATTACGCGTCGAGTCAGCTTGCCATCATCGGAGGCAGCTTCGCGCCGCATGGCGGACAGAACCTGATTGAGGCTTGCGCTGTCGGGGTGCCCGTGATCGTCGGGCCGTACACGCGCAATTTCGAACAGGCGGTGAATGACGCGATACACGAGGGTGCCGCCCTGCGGGCGCAGACGGCGGATGCGGCCGTGCAGATGGCGTTGCAGCTGCTGGACGATCCTCGCCGTCTCGCCCAGATGAGCGAGGCAGCGGAGGATTGGGTGCGCCAGCATGCCGGCGCGGTGCAGCGAGTCATGGATGGCTACGACGCCATCCGCCACGGCTGATCCGGCCTAGAGACCGTGATACTTGCGGCCCAGCTCCAGGGTCGCCTGAAAGAAGCCTTCTTTGCTACCGCAGTCGTAACGCACGCCGTCGTACTGGTAGCCATACACGCCGCGCGTTGCCATCAGACTGGCGATTCCGTCGGTCAGCTGTATTTCCCCGCCGACGCCGGCTTGCGTCTTGCGCAGATGCTCGAAGATTTCCGGCTCCAGGATGTAGCGTCCCACCACTGCAAGGTCCGAGGGCGCGTCGGCGGGTTTCGGTTTTTCGACGATACCCTGCACGCGCGTGGTCCGCTCGTTGACCGCCTCGCCGGTGATGATGCCGTAGCGGTCGGAATGCTCGGGTGCGATCTTCTGAATGGCGAGCACGCTGCCGTTCTGTTCGTGCGCGGCCTCCACCAGCTGCTGAGTGACGGAACCCTTGGCGTCGATGAGGTCATCCGCCAGGAGCACGGCAAAGGGTTCATTGCCAACAATGGGAGCGGCGCACAGTACCGCATGGCCCAGGCCCAGCGGGGCGGGCTGACGGGTGTAGATACAGTTCACGTGGCTGGGCAACACATTGCGCACCACTTCCAGCAGCTCGGTCTTGTTCTTCGCCGCCAGCTCGGCTTCCAGTTCGGGCATGGAATCAAAATGGTCTTCGATGGCGCGCTTATTGCGCCCGGTGATGAAGATCAGATCCGTGATGCCCGCGGCCACGGCTTCTTCCACGGCGTACTGGATGAGCGGCTTGTCGACGATGGGCAGCATTTCCTTGGGCATGGCCTTGGTGGCCGGCAGGAAGCGTGTTCCGAGACCGGCGACGGGAAAGACTGCTTTGCGTATGGGTTTCATGTCGGGGGAGTGATTGAGGTTACGTGACGTGACATCGGCCGAAGCAAGCCTGATGCCCGCCGCGTACTGTAGCAAATCGGCGGGGCAGCGGCATCCCGGCTATGTGCATTACACTTACTTCATTCCCTTATCCTGCCAAATCCTGCAAGCATGCGTTTTCTGTTCATCTTGGTGTTATTGGCCAACGTGGCCGTGCTCGCCTACGGACAAGGCTTCATGGGGCCGCCGCCCGCCGATGAAGGGCGCACGCCTCGCATGCTCTCCGAGCGTAATCAGCACATCGTTCAGCTCGGCGAGCCACGACTGGCGACCCGTCAGCCCGGTTGATCCTCATGATGACCGGCAGATAGTTGCCGGACCGGCGGGCGTTCAGCGGCTTGCCAATACCGCCAGTCCATCCAGCACCGGGGTCTCCAGCCATTCTGGGGCAATGGCGGGCAAACGCAGGTCGGCCTGGGCGCGCGCGAGCGACCTCTTCACCTCGTCCTCTACCAGGGACCATCCGCCTCCCGTGCAATACAGCGTCGGTGCCTCAGCCATAAGCTCGATGGCGTTGCGCCATTGGCTGAGCACTGCACCCGCCTGAGCGACGGCTACGCCGCTGCTGATGGCGTCGTCGGTATTGCGCGGCATGGGCGTGCTTCGCCCCTGAGCGTAGGGCAGGCCCGCAGTGCCATTGGAGAGCGACCGGCGCATGAGCTCGGGACCGGGCAGAATGATGCCGCCCTCGAATCGGCGGCCCGGAGCGCAGCCTTGCGCTGGCGTCGTGGTAATCGGCCCGAGCGTGTCGACCGTCGTGGCGGTGCCGAAGCTGGCGAGTATGGCGGCACCCGGGGTGCGCGCGGCCAGGCCAATCAGGGCCAGCCAGCGGTCGGCGCCTAAACGCGCTGGATCGTCGTACAGGTTGACCACGCCGCCGGCCTCGGCCGTGCTCGTCACCCAACGCAACGGCACCTGCGCCGTCTCCCGGACGATCTGTTCGATGGTCTCCGAGACGGCGGTACTGGCAACGCTTACCCCGATCGCCCCAACGGGGGGGGCGGGCAAAGTAGCCAGCCACGACGCCAATTGTGGAAGCTCCGCATGCTGCAACGCGAGCGCAGCGGGCTCCCGCGCCTGGCGGGCACGATCCAGCCAACCGAACTTGACGCGGGTGTTGCCGGCGTCGATGAGCAGCATCATGCCGGTAGCGCCCTTGCCGCACGCACGGATACCTCGCCTACGGAGATCGGGTGCTCGCCCGAAGCGTCGCGCAACAGCAAACGACCGCGATCATCGACGCCCGCCGCATTGCCTGTGTGGAGGATCCGCCCATCGTCGATGATGTCGATTTTCTCGCCGATTAGCCCGTCCACCTGCGCATAGCGGGCAGGAAGCCCATTGAAGCCATGAGCGCTCACGTCGGACAAATGCTCGTACCAGGCACGCGCGATTCGCATCACGATTTGCTCGGGCCGTACCCGCGCGGCGGCGCTGTCCACTCGCGAGACCTCCGACCAGTCGGCGACCTGACGGTTCAGCGACAGGCTGAGGGCCCGGGCGTCGTCCAGATTGATACCGATTCCGATGATGGCCACGTGGTGGTCCGCCGACAGCCGGGCCGTGCCCGCGCGGGTGACTTCCACCAGGATGCCGGCCAGCTTGGCAAAACGCCACTGGATGTCGTTGGGCCACTTCATGGTGAGCAGGGGCCGGTGCGCGGACGTCATCAGGCTGCGCAGGGTTTCGGTGGCCACCACACCGGCATAGGGCGAGAGAGTCGCGAGTTGGTCGGGCGGCAGGAAGACATCGAAAGCGCAGGAGAACATCAGGTTGGCGCCGGACCGGTTCTGCCAGCTGCGACCCGAGCGGCCGCGTCCCCGATCCTGCAAATGCGCGCCCAGCAGCCAGGGCCGCGCCAGGATCCCGGACTCGGCGCGGGCGCGGCTCATGAGGTCGGCGTTCGTCGATTCGGTCCGGCCCACCCACTCGATGCGGCGGAACTCCGGCAGCCCTTGCTGCAGCAGGGACTGCATGCGTTCGGGCATGGGTAAGGGTAGCTGGGGAATGGCTGACATGATGCTGCAAAAGCGTGGCGTAAAATGGGCTGGTCCCGTTATAACTCATTTGGAATCATGCAGCTTCGCACTGAAATCCTTACCTTTAGCGGCGAAGCCGGTCCCATCGAATGTGCGTTCGATCGCCCTGCAGGGCAGGCGCGCGGATGGGCGCTGGTGCTGCACCCACATCCCCTGCACGGGGGCGCACGCGACAACAAGGTTGTCACCACCATTTCCCGAGCCTGTGTCGAACACGGCATGGCGGCCTTGCGGCCCAATTTCCGGGGTGTCGGCGGCTCAGCCGGCGAATTCGACAAGGCACGCGGCGAAACCGCCGACATGCTCGCACTGGTTGAGCAGTTCCAGGAGCAATATCCCGATCTGGCACAGGGGCCCTGGTTGATGGCCGGCTTTTCGTTTGGCACCTCGGTCGCCGCGCAGCTGTATTCGGAGCTGGCCGAACGTTCCCTGCGCACACCGGATCGGCTCGTGCTTACGGGCTCCGCAGTGGAACGTTTCCGCTTCCGCGAGGTGAAGGTGCCGGAAGACACGCTGTTGATCCATGGCGAGGCCGACGAGGTTGTTCCCCTGTCGGAGGCGATGGACTTCGCGCGTGGCCATGGCCTGCCCATGGTGGTGATGCCCGATGCGGGACATTTTTTCCATGGCCGCCTGCTCGTGCTGCGGCGCCTGATCCAGCAAAGCTTGCTCGCCCTGGCAACTTGACCGCGCCGTCTGCCATAATGGGCACGCCTCCTCATTCGTCATTTCCCCCGACGGATCCGAACTAATCTATACCGATGACATCACGCACACGACCCTTAATCTCTTCTCTTTCCCTCTTGGCCGCTGCGGTGGCACTCGCCTCCGCCTCCGCGTTTTCCCATGCGCAGGACACGGCCCCTGCCGCCGCGGCGCCCAGCACCGCCCTCACCACGCCTGCACCCCTCGCGCTCGTGGGCGAACTGGCCTCAGTGCCGGCACCCGCGCTCGGTGCCACGGCCTGGCTCAGCATGGACATGAACAGCGGTCAGGTGATCGCGGCCCACAATCTCGATGAACGCGTCGAGCCCGCATCGCTCACCAAGATCATGGCGGCGTATCTGGTGTTCGAGGCGCTGGAGTCCAAGCGCCTCACACTGGATCAGCCCGTGCACGTGTCCGAGAACGCTTGGCGCACCGAAGGCTCGCGCATGTTCATCAAGCCCAATACCCAGGTGACGGTGCACGAGCTGCTGCAAGGGATGATCGTGCAGTCCGGCAACGACGCGACCGTTGCGCTGGCAGAAGCGGTGGCCGGTAGTGAATCCGCCTTCGTGGCCCTGATGAACGAGGAAGCCGAACGCCAGGGCCTCACCAACACCAAGTTCATGAATTCGCCCGGCCTGCCTGATCCCGAGCACTACACCTCTGTGCGCGATCTGGGTACTACCGCGGCGCTGCTCATCAAGCGTTTTCCGCAGTATCTGCACTACTACAGCCAGAAGGAATACGCCTACAACAACATCAAGCAGAACAACCGCAATCGCCTGCTCTGGACCGACAATACCGTCGACGGCCTCAAGACCGGCCACACCAAGTCCGCGGGATACTGCTTGATCGCAACCGCCAAGCGAGATGGGCGCCGGGTACTGACCGTACTGGTTGGTACCGCCAGTGATTCCGCACGCGCGGAAAGCAGCCTCAAGCTGCTGAACTGGAGCTTCCAGAACTTTGACACCGTCAAGCTGTACGACAACGACCGCGCCATGGTCACCGCCCGCATCTGGGAAGGTGAAGCCGAGACCGTCGGCCTGGGCTCGACTTCCCCTGTTTGGGTCACCGTGCCGCGCGGCAAGGCCGATCAGGTGCGCCCCGTCGCCCAGTACGGCCAACCGCTGATCGCACCCGTCAGCAAGGGCGCGAAGGTCGGCGAGGTCTCCCTGTCACTGGACGGTCACGTCCTGCGCCGCGAGTCGCTGCATGTCCTGGACGATGTGCCGCAGGCAGGGTTCTTCGGTCGTATCTACGACAAAGTTCGTCTTCTTTTTGAGTGATCAGGCATCGCAATGATTCCAGACGTGGATAACGATAGTCTCGTCTATCTGAACGGCGAGTACGTCCGGCTCGCAGATGCCAAGGTGTCGGTCCTAGACCGTGGCTTCATTTTCGGCGACGGGGTCTACGACGTGGTGCCCGCCTATGGCGGTAAGCCCTTCCGTATGGCCGAGCATCTGGCGCGTCTGGAACGCAGCATGGCGGCCATCGGCATTGTTTGCCCGCTGCGCCGCAGCGATTGGGAAGCCATCGTGCAGGGGCTTATTGCGCGTTCGGGACTGGGGGACTGCATGGTGTACCTGCAGGTGACCCGCGGCGTCGCACGCCGTGATCATGGCTTTCCCGCCGGCATCGAGCCCACGCTGTTCGGCATGGTCTCTCCGTTCAAGCGGCCGGATGCTACGCTGCGAGAGCAGGGGTTGAGTGCGATCGGCATTCCCGACCAGCGCTGGCTGCGTTGCGATATCAAATCGGTCTCGCTGCTGGGCAATGTCCTGGCGCGCCAGGCGGCAATTGAAGCGGGCGTCGACGACGTCATCCAGTTCCGCGACGGTTTCTTGTCCGAAGCCTCCGCTGCCAATATCTGGGTGGTCCGTAACGGCGAGCTGCTGGCGCCTCCGCGTGACCACCTGATACTGGAAGGCATCCGCTACGGCCTGCTCGAGCAGTTGGCGCGCGAGGTCGGCGTTCCCTTCTCGGCGCGCCCCATTTCCGAGGAAGAAGTCGCGACTGCCGACGAACTCCTGCTTACTTCGGCAACCAAGGAAGTGCTGCCGATCACGCGCTACAACGGGCAGCCTGTCGGCCAGGGCAAGGCGGGTCCGGTTTATGCCCGCCTACGTGCGGCATACGATGCGGTGATCGAAGCCTCGTAAACGTTGCGGTCCAGACATGAAAGAAATTCCACCTGAAGAATCACTGATTACCTACCCCTGCGACTTTCCCATCAAGGTTATGGGCAAGGCGCAAGCGGACTTCGCGCAGGTGCTGACCGAAGTCGTGCTGCAGCACGACCCGTCCTTCGACGCGGCGACAGTAGAAATGCGCAGCAGCAAGGGCGGTAATTACCTCAGCGTGACCTTCACCGTGCGGGCCACATCCCGCGAACAACTCGACGCGCTGTACCGCAGCCTGCACGGTCACCCCATGGTGAGCGTCGTTCTGTAGCGCTATGGAATATCGCTGGTTGCCTGCGCACGCTCCATACCGCCCGGTGTGGGAGGCGATGCGCGAGTTCACCGAAGCCCGTGACGACGCCACGGCGGACCAGATCTGGCTGGTCGAACATGCGCCCGTCTACACCCTGGGCCAGGCGGGTAGGGAAGAGCATCTCCTGAATCCGGGCGCGATCGAAGTCGTTCACTGTGATCGCGGTGGACAGGTGACATATCATGGTCCCGGCCAGGTGGTCGCATACTGCCTGCTCGACCTCAGGCGCCGCGGGCTCTTTGTTAAGGAATACGTGGAGCAACTCGAGGACGTGGTCATCGGAACGTTGGTCGACCTGGGCCTCGAAGGCGCGACTCGGAAACCGGGCGCGCCGGGCGTGTACGTCCCTTACGACGAAGCCGCGTCCGCCTATGCCCCCGACGGTGCCCAACTGGCGAAGATCGCCGCGCTCGGCATCAAGATCCGCAACGGGCGCTCCTACCATGGCCTGGCGCTCAATGTGGACATGGACCTCGCGCCTTTCAGCGGCATCAATCCCTGTGGCTACGAGGGCCTGCCTACTGTTGACCTTCGACATTGCGGGATATCATGCACTGTGCCGGAGGTCGGCGAGCACCTGCTCGCCCGCTTGCGTACCCAGTTCGGCGAATAAAAAAACAAGGAGACAGTATGGATACGATGGAAGCGCCCGTCATTGGCGAGCTCGCGGACGGCGTGCTCACGCTCACTCTCAACCGTCCCGGCCAGTTCAATGCGTTGTCCGAGGACGTGCTGGCCGGGCTGCAGGAGGCGCTGGATCGGGCAGCGGGCGACGACGCCTTGCGCTGTGTCGTGCTTGCCGCCGGCGGGCGGGCGTTCTGTGCTGGTCACGATCTCAAGCAGATGCAGGCGAATCGGCGGCACGAATACTATCTTGATCTATTCCGCCAATGTGGGCGGCTGATGCAGTCCATCGTTGAATTCCCCGTGCCGGTTATCGCCAAAGTCCACGGTATGGCCACTGCGGCCGGATGCCAGCTCGTTGCCAGCTGCGACCTGGCGGTGGCGGCCGATACCGCCAAGTTCGCGGTCTCCGGCATCAATGTGGGGCTATTCTGTTCCACGCCCGCCGTGGCGTTGTCGCGCAATGTGGGCGCCAAGAAGGCTTTCGAAATGTTGATCACCGGTCGCTTCATCAGCGCGGAGGACGCCGTGCAGCATGGCCTCATCAATCAGGCCGTGCCGGCCGACGAACTGGACGCCGCTGTGGAGTCGTTGGTAGCCGAGATCCGGGGCAAGAGCCCGGTGGCCGTCCGTACCGGTAAAGCCATGTTCCACCGTCAGCGCGGCATGGCGCTGGATGCCGCCTACGAGTTCGCGGCGGATGTCATGGCGCGCAACATGATGGCGGAGGACGTGCACGAAGGCATCGACGCCTTCATCAACAAACGGCACCCGGAGTGGAAGGGGCGCTAGGCGGATAGCCGGTGTCGCCATGGGGGCATTTAGGTCCCCATGCGCGGGCGCGTTAAAATGGCGTACACCCCTCGTTCTCAGGTAGCGTATGTCCACAATCGACGAGCAGGCCGCCGTGCGCAAGCCGACCGTGCGTCCCGCCCCCTATGACCCCAGCGCCAAGCAGAAATCCGCCGACAAAACCTCGCGTCTTCCCGTCAAGATCGTCCAGACGGAACGCCTGAAGAAGCCGGAATGGATTCGCGTGAAGGCGGCTGCCCCGGGTTCACGCTTTCACGACATCAAGCGCATTCTTCGTGAAAACAACATGTTCACGGTTTGCGAGGAAGCGTCCTGTCCCAATATCGGGGAATGCTTCGGCAAGGGCACGGCCACCTTCATGATCATGGGCGACAAGTGCACGCGGCGCTGCCCGTTCTGCGACGTTGGCCATGGCCGTCCCGATCCTCTGGATGTCGACGAACCGGCCAACCTGGCTCGCAGTATCGGCGCAATGCGCCTGTCCTACGTCGTCATTACGTCTGTCGACCGCGACGATCTCCGTGACGGCGGCGCTGCCCACTTTGCCGAATGTATTGCCCAGGTGCGCGAGCATTCGCCCAACACCCGCATCGAGGTACTGGTGCCGGACTTCCGCGGCCGTCTGCAGCGTGCACTGGACATCTTCAAGGTTCAGCCGCCCGACGTCATGAATCACAACCTTGAGACCGTACCCCGGCTGTACAAACAGGCTCGACCGGGCGCCGATTATCTGCATTCGCTCAAGCTGCTGAAGGAATTCAAGGCGCTGTGTCCGGATGTCCCGACCAAGTCCGGCCTCATGGTGGGCCTGGGCGAGACCGACGAGGAAATCCTCGAAGTCATGCGCGACATGCGTGAGCACGACATCGAAATGCTAACCATCGGTCAGTATCTACAGCCGTCGGCGCATCACCTGCCCGTGACTCGCTATGTGCATCCCGACACCTTCAAGATGCTTGAACGCGAGGCCTACGCCATGGGCTTCACGCACGCGGCGGTAGGCGCCATGGTGCGTTCCTCATACCATGCGGACGAACAGGCGAACGCCGCCGGCTTCCACTCCGCAAGCGCTTAATCTGCAATTTGCGGGCGCCGCCCGCGCTCGATTTCTTCCTGACGCCGGCCTTGCGCCGGCGTTTCTTTTGCACTGTCGGTTTGACGGGTCCTCCGCCCGAAGCATTGCACTTCCGACCGAACCCGTGTAAACATCGACTAGATACGTGTTCAATTGCTACGCTGGCCCAACTCTCTGGAGCAAACATGCGGATAGGCATTCCGGCTGAAACGGCGGTGGGTGAAACACGGGTGGCGGCAACGCCCGAAACAGTCAAAAAGCTAATCGCACAGGGCCACACGGTTCACGTGCAGTCGGGCGCCGGCGTCGCGGCCAGTGCCGTCGATTCAGCCTACCAGGCAGTCGGTGCGGAGATCGTCGACGCCGCCACGGCGTTTGGCGCCGAGCTGGTGCTCAAGGTACAAGCGCCAGATTCCCAGGAACTGACGCTCATGCGGCCCGGCACCACGCTCGTCGGCATGCTCAATCCCTTCGATGCCGAGGGCCTGCAGCGGCTGGCCGGGGCGGGCCTGACAGCCTTTGCACTCGAGGCCGCTCCCCGCAGCACGCGAGCACAAAGCATGGACGTCCTGTCCAGCCAGGCAAACGTGGCAGGTTACAAGGCCGTGATGCTGGCGGCCAATCATTACCAGCGTCTCTTTCCCATGCTCATGACCGCGGCCGGTACGATCAAGGCGGCTCGCGTGGTGGTGTTGGGTGTCGGCGTGGCGGGGCTCCAAGCCATTGCTACGGCCAAACGCCTTGGCGCCGTGATCGAAGCCTCGGACGTGCGGCCCGCCGTAAAAGAACAGGTGGAATCGCTGGGCGGAAAGTTCATCGACGTTCCCTATGAAACCGATGAAGAACGCGAGGCCGCGGAAGGTGTGGGCGGCTATGCCAGGCCCATGCCACAAAGCTGGCTGGACCGCCAACAGCAGGAAGTCGCCAAACGGGTCGCGCAGGCCGACGTGGTGATCTCCACCGCGCTAATTCCCGGTCGTGCGGCGCCGGTACTCATTTCCGAAGACATGGTCCGCGCCATGAAGCCCGGATCGGTCATCGTCGACCTGGCCGCCGGGCGCGGCCCGGATGGCAAGGGCGGCAACTGCCCGCTCACGGAAGCCGGTGAAATCGTCCAGAAGCATGGCGTCACGCTGATTGGTTACAGCAATCTGCCGGCGATGGTGGCGGCAGACAGCTCCAGCCTCTACGCCCGGAACATCCTGGACTTCCTGAAGCTGGTGCTGCCGCCCGAGGCCACGGAGGTTCAGGTTCCCATGGACGACGACATTGTGGCCGCCTGTCTGGTAGCCCGCGCCGGCCAGGTACTTCGCACCTGAACGCAAGGCGCTACCCGGGCCTTGCGCAATTACCGTCCCGATTCACCCATGCAGCACCCATTAAAGGTCTGAACAGATGGAATCGATCTCGCCTCTCCTGATGAACCTGATCATCTTCGTGCTGGCCATCTACGTCGGCTATCACGTTGTGTGGAACGTCACGCCTGCGTTGCATACGCCATTGATGGCCGTCACCAACGCCATTTCGGCCATCGTGATCGTCGGGGCCATGCTGGCGGCGGCACTGACTGAGACACCGCTGGCCAAGACGATGGGGGTATTGGCGGTAGCGCTTGCGGCAGTGAACGTGTTTGGCGGCTTCCTCGTCACACGCCGGATGCTGGAGATGTTCAAGAAGAAAGAACGTAAGGCGCCGGCCACCGGAGGAGCGGACAAATGAGCATGAATCTGGTCGTATTCCTCTATCTGGTGGCGTCGGTGTGCTTCATCCAGGCGCTCAAGGGGCTGTCTCACCCCACGACGTCCATCCGCGGGAATCTGTTCGGCATGGCGGGCATGGCCATCGCCATCTTCACCACAGCGGGGCTCATCATCACGCTCGCCGCTACGCCGCTGGGCCTGGCTTGGGTACTGCTCGGTCTGGTGGTGGGCGGCTCCATCGGCACCCTCATGGCGCAGCGCGTGGAAATGACCAAGATGCCCGAACTGGTGGCGTTCATGCACAGCATGATCGGTTTGGCCGCCGTGCTCATCGCCGTAGCGGCCGTGGCCGAGCCGTGGGCCTTCCAGATCGCCGAACCGGGCGGTCCCATTCCGGGGGGCAATCGGGTAGAGCTGGCACTGGGCGCCTTCATCGGGGCGGTGACCTTCACGGGCTCCGTCATCGCGTTCGGCAAGCTTAGCGGCAAGTACAAGTTCCGCCTGTTCCAGGGTGCGCCGGTTCAGTTCAAGGGTCAGCATGCGCTGAACGCCGTGCTGGGCCTGGCGACCCTGTTCTTCATCTTCGGATTCTGGCATAGCCAGAGCTGGCTCGATATGGTCTTGATCATCGCGTTGGGGTTCGCGCTGGGCGTGCTGATCATCATCCCAATCGGCGGTGCCGATATGCCGGTGGTGGTGTCCATGCTGAACAGCTATTCAGGCTGGGCGGCGGCGGGTATCGGCTTCAGTCTGAATAATGCCATGCTGATCATCGCCGGTTCTCTGGTGGGTTCCTCCGGCGCGATCCTCAGCTACATCATGTGCAAGGCGATGAACCGCTCGTTCTTTAACGTGATTCTGGGCGGCTTTGGGGGAGGCGAGGCAACCGCGGGCGCCGCCGGCGATCAGGTGCAACGCAACGTGAAGAGCGGCAGTCCGGACGACGCCGCATTCATACTCGGCAATGCCGAAACCGTGGTCATCGTACCCGGGTATGGGCTGGCCGTTGCTCGCGCCCAGCATGCCGTGAAGGAACTCGCCGAGAAGCTCACGGAACTGGGCGTTACCGTGAAATATGCCATCCACCCGGTGGCGGGACGCATGCCGGGACACATGAACGTGCTCTTGGCCGAGGCCGAGGTTCCGTACGATCAGGTATTCGAGATGGACGACATCAACGGCGAATTCGGTCAGGTGGACGTGGCGATCGTTCTTGGCGCCAACGACGTGGTCAATCCCGCTGCGCTGCAAAAGGGCTCGCCCATTCATGGCATGCCCATCCTCGAAGCCTACAAGGCCAAGACGGTGATCGTGAACAAACGCTCCATGGCGGCGGGATACGCCGGGCTGGACAACGAATTGTTCTATATGGACAAAACCATGATGGTGTTCGGCGACGCGAAGAAGGTGGTCGAGGACATGACCAAGGCGGTCGGCTGAACTGACCCAGCGGTGCCGGGTGCCTCGCCGTCCAGCGGGCATTCGGCTGTCCACCTTGTCCTGGCACAAAGACACGATGGCTTACCACTGTTCCAATGGAACCGTGGCGGATCGCATTGCGCGTTCCGCAGCAACACAAGGATAGCCATGCAAGTGCGTAAGTTCGTATCTGCCCTTACTCGCCTGGCGGTCGTGGGCGGCGCTACGGCGTTCTCCCTGGTGCTGTCGCCCGTTGGGTTTGCCGCAGCGGTCGCGGATGATTTGGTGGCGAGCATCCCGCCGGGCAAACTGGAGTACTACAGTACGGCCGAAAGGCTGCTGAACGGCAGGCCGGTGGCCCCCGAGCGTCTCACCGCCGAATTCGTTGCGCCGGTGGAGATCATGAAGCGCCAGGTCAGTCAGGCGGAGTATGCCGAGTGCGTGCGCGACAAAGCGTGCCGCCCCCTGGACGCGCTATTACGTAACAACGTCTCGCCGGATCTACCGGTGGTGGGCGTCAATTGGCAGGATGCCACCGACTATGCCCAATGGCTCAGCAAGCGCACCGGCCACCGTTATCGTCTTCCTACCTACGCGGAGTGGGTCTACGCAGCGGGCGAGTCCTTCAAGGAAGATCTGCGTCTGGACATCTACGATTCTGACAATCCCGCCCAGTTGTGGCTGGCGGAATACGCCATGGAAACCCAGCGCAAGCTATCGGAGGACGCCGCGCCCAAACCTTTCGGGACGTTCGGGGTGAACGCGGCCGGCGTGCAGGATATCGGCGGCAATGTGTGGGAATGGACCGATACCTGCCACGTACGTCAGTATCTGGACGCGGACGGCAAGTCTGCGCTGCCGCCCAACGAGAACTGCGGCGTGCGTGTCGTGGCGGGGTCGCATCACAGCTTGATTACGGATTTCATACGAGACCCTAAGGGAGGCGCCTGTTCGGTGGGTATACCGCCCGCCAACCTGGGGATACGCCTAGTACGGGACTAACCCTATTAGGCGGGTCCGACCGGCGCCCTGCGGGGCGCCGTTTTGCTTGCGGGCTGGCCGCCTTCGGCCAGCCGGATCAGGTCGTCCATCTTCAGCACAATGACGCGCTTGCGCCCGGTGTTGACCAGGCCTCTCTCTTTCCACGCACTCAGCAGACGGCTGACGGTATGCAGCGTGGTGCCCGTCATTTCCGCGATTTCCTGTCGGGTGATGGGGAAGTTGATGGCGACGCCTTCCTCGGTTTCCTCGCCGGAGGAGTCCACCAAACGCAAGATACAGCGCGCGACACGCTGCTCGACTTCTTCGGTGGAGAGTTCCTGGATGCGTGCGTGGGCGTCCTGCAGTCGCTGACCTACCGTTTGTATGGCGTTGAAGGCGAGTTGGGGGTTGCTGGCGATGAAGCCGTCCCATTCGGTGGAGGGCCAGCTCAGGACGATGCTCTCTTCGACGGCCAGACAGGATGCGGGATACGTGGGGCGCCGCATGGCGCGGGCAATTCCGAAGACTTCGCCGGGAATCACGTAACGAACCATGATCTGGTCGCCCTCGGGCGTGGTCTGCACGACCTTGAGATGTCCGTGTAGCAGGATGAAGAAGTTCTCGGCGGTTTGACCCTGCTGGAAAACCGGATCGCCGGCCTTCAGGCGCAATGCCGTTGCGTGGGCCAGAACCGTGTCGAGTTCTTCGTCGGCAACGGCCCGGAAGAGGTCGAGATTTCTGACGAGGGAGCGAGGGATGGTCTGGCTCATCTCCGGGTCCGGCGATTGAGGAAATTCATTCTACCACCCGTCTCCCTACCAACTCTGTGGTCTTTCCCCTGTTGCGTATCGGGTAAACCCGTAAAAATCGTATCGCAAGTTTGTTGTGGCGCAAAGAAGCATCTTGCTACAGACGGTGTAATGGAGCCGTACACAAAACGTAGCATTCAAACCAGAAGGGAGTCACCATGCAAGCGTTCCGTCCTACAGTTCTTGTCGCCGTCCTCGCCGCTGTGATGGGCGCCCCGGCTTTCGCCGACAACCTCGCCTCGCTTGATCGCGTCAAGGTCGACCTCGTGGCACCCCCCATGGTGCACGCCCACGAACAAAAGGCCCCCGCCAAGCCGCGCGTGGTGGAATTCAAGCTGGTTATCGAAGAGAAGAAGGTGGTCATCGATAACGAGGGAACGACCATGCAGGCGATGACCTTCAACGGCTCCATGCCCGGCCCGACGCTGGTGGTGCATGAGGGCGACTACGTTGAAGTCACGCTGGTGAATCCGAAGACCAACATGATGCCGCACAACGTGGACTTCCACTCGGCCACGGGCGCGCTGGGCGGTGCCAAGCTCACCGACGTGAACCCCGGTGAACAGGCAACGCTGCGCTTCAAGGCTGACCGCGCGGGCACGTTCGTCTACCACTGTGCACCGGAAGGCATGGTGCCCTGGCACGTCGTGGCTGGCATGAGCGGAACCATCATGGTCCTGCCTCGTGACGGACTGAAGGATGCAGAAGGCAAGTCGCTCAAGTACGACCGCGCCTACACCATCGGCGAGTTCGACCTCTACATCCCCAAGGATGAAGAAGGCAAGTACAAGGACTTCGCCACCCTGGCCGAGAGCTATGGCGACACGGTCAAGGCCATGCGCACGCTGACCCCGACGCACGTCGTGTTCAACGGCAAGGTGGGCGCACTGACGGGCGAAGGCGCGCTGAAGGCCAAGGTCGGCGAAACGGTGTTGATCATCCACTCGCAGGCCAACCGCGACACGCGTCCTCACCTGATCGGCGGTCACGGCGACTGGGTCTGGGATCACGGTAAGTTCCACAACCCGCCGCTGCGCGATATGGAAACCTGGTTCATCCCGGGCGGTACGGCCGGCGCGGCGCTCTACACCTTCAAGCAGCCCGGTGTATACGCCTACGTGAACCACAACCTGATCGAAGCCTTCGAATTGGGCGCAGCCGGGCACTTCGTGGTGGAAGGCGAGTGGAATCACGACCTGATGACCCAGGTCAAGGCGCCGCATCCGATCCCGGAAGGCAAGTAAGTCGGCATCGGCCGATGTGAACGACAACGCACAGGAGAAAATCGATATGTTCAAGCGTTCAGCCAAGTTTGCATCGGTCGCCATTCTTGTGGCGGGGCTGGCCCCCGCCCTGGCATCGGCGGCCGGTGAAACCAACCCCGAAGGCGAGAAGCTGTATAAGTCCGCCTGTCTCGCCTGCCATATGGCGGGTGTGGCGGGTGCCCCCAAGCTGGGCGACAAGGCCGCCTGGTCGGCTCTGACCGCCAAGGGCATGGATGCCGTCATGGAGATCGTGGTCAATGGCAAGGGCGCCATGCCCCCGCGCGGCGCCACCAAGGCCGACGACGCCACTTTGAAGGCGGCCGTGGATTACATGATTTCCAAGTCTCAATAAGCAAGGTAGCGACTACGGTCAGGGCAACCATCGGCATGCCCTGATCGGGAAAGTCCTTATCTTGCCGGAACAGCCGCATCGGTACACTGGCCTCCATGCCATAAGCATGGGGCCTTTTTTTCATGTTGTTTTTGGGCCCCGCCACCCGATACCGTCAACGAATAGGGGCAACCAAAACATGAAGTCCATCCGCAAGACCCTCGCCTTCACGGCGCTGGCAGCCAGCCTCTGCTTTACCGCTGCCGTACAGGCCCGCGATCTCGTCATTGCGTTGCGATCCGAACCGACGTCCATGGATCCGCAGTTCCACTCGCTCACGCCCAACACGCAGCTGTCCGAGACCTTGTTCGATCCGCTGGTCCGCACGGATGCGGTGGCCAAGCCCGTGCCCTCTCTGGCCGAGTCCTGGACCGTCGACGGCGACACCTGGACCTTCAATCTGCGCAAGGGCGTGAAGTTCGCGGATGGCACGCCCTTCACGGCGCAAGACGTCATCTTCACTTACGACCGGGTGCCCAAGGTACCAAACAGCCCGTCTTCCTACGCGCTCTACCTCAGCAGCGTCGACAAGGTCGAGGCCGTGGACGACCACACCCTCAAGATCACCACGAAGGGGCCGTCGCCGGTGCTGCTGCCCAATTTGTCGATGGTGCCGATTATGTCGAGCAAGGCTGCCGCCGGCGATGCGCCGGAAGGCAAGACCACGGTTGAACTCAATCGCGGCGACGGGCTCGTCGGCACGGGGCCGTACAAGTTCGTGTCCTGGAAGCGCGGCGCCGAAATCGTATTCGAGCGCAACGAGCACTACTGGGGCGAACCGCCCGCCTGGGATCGCGTCATTTACCGCCCCATCACCAACCCGGCTGCGCGCGTCGCGGCGCTCCTGGCGGGCGATGTCGATCTCATCGAGGATCCTCCTACCGACGACCTCCCCAAGCTGAAGGAAAACAAGAACCTGCACGTTCAGGAGACGCCTTCGGTGCGCATCATCTACGTGGCGCTATTGCAGGGTGACGAGGTGCCGCCCGGCATGTCCGGCACCAACGGCAAGAATGCGCTGCAGGATCATCGGGTGCGGCAGGCGTTGTCCCTGGCGATCGACCGGCAGAGCATTGTGGATCGGGTGATGGGGGGCTCGGCCATGGCCGCAGCCAACCTGCTGGCCTACCCGGCATTCGGCGCCTCCGAGAAACACGCCAAGGCGGCGGGTCCCGATGTCGAGCGTGCCAAGAAGCTGCTTGCGGAGGCCGGCTATCCTGACGGTTTCACGCTATCTCTGGGCT
This sequence comes from Burkholderiaceae bacterium, assembly GCA_035306485.1. Classification (GTDB taxonomy): domain Bacteria; phylum Pseudomonadota; class Gammaproteobacteria; order Burkholderiales; family Burkholderiaceae_B; genus Yanghanlia. The sequence goes on along the minus strand of DATGNX010000017.1, from coordinate 24,101 downwards.
CGCCGGCCGGCCGCTACACCAATGACCAGCGCATTGCGCAGGTGGTGGCGGCCATGTGGGCGCGTATCGGCGTCAAGACCGACGTCGACACTATGGCGCCGGCTGTCTTCTTCAAGCAGCGCAACGCGCATGCCTTCAGTGCTTATCTGGCGGGATGGGCCGCTTCCTCCGGCGAAATGCTCAATCCGCTCAATTCGCTGGTCGTGACCAAGCAGCCGGATCTCGGCTTGGGCACCACGAACTGGAGCAAGTATTCCAATCCGGAAGTGGACAAGCTCGTGCTGGAAGCCTCCAAGACGCTCGACGACGACAAGCGCGCTCAACTGCTGCAGCAGGCCAGCGATATGGTGATGGAAGATTACGGCATCCTGCCGCTGCAGTTCGAGATGTCGGTCTGGGCCATGAAGAACGACGTCCGCTACGATGGCCGCGCCGATCAAATGACCCTGGCCCAGGACATGACGTCCACACGCTGAGCAGTCTTGCGTGATATCCACCATTGTCCGCCGTATCCTTCAGACGGCACTGGTTGTCCTGATCATGTCGGCGCTGGTTTTCGCAGCGCTCTACATGATCGGGGATCCGGTGCTCATGATGGCCAGCCCGGAGGCCACGGATCTCGAGCGCGAGGCCATCCGTCGCACGCTGGGGCTGGACCGGCCGCTTTGGGAGCAGTACGCCATCTTCCTGGCCAAGGCGGTGCAGCTGGACTTCGGTGACAGCTTTCTTACCGGTGAGTCCGCCATGCGGCTGATTCTCGAGCGCATGCCGGCCACGCTCGAACTCGCCACACTGGCCATGTTCATTTCTATGGTGCTCGGTGTGCCGCTGGGCATTTATGCGGGGCTGCATCCCGACTCCCTGGTTTCGCGTGGCATCATGTCCGGCTCGGTGCTGGGCTTCTCCCTGCCCAACTTCTGGGTGGGGCTCATGCTGATCATGCTGTTCGCAGTGATGCTGGGATGGGCGCCGGCGGGGGGGCGCGGCCCGGTGGAAGATTTTGGGCCGATACAGCTGAGCCTCTTCAACTGGGAGGGGCTGCGCAATCTGATCCTTCCCGCACTCACCATTGCGACCGCCAAGTGCGCGCTCATTATCCGCGTTACGCGCGCCGCCACGCGGGAATGTCTGCCTCAGGACTACATCAAGTTTGCGCGTGCCAAGGGGCTGCGTGAACGGCGGGTGTTGGGCGTCCATCTGCTCAAGAACATCATGATTCCCATCGTCACGATCGGTGGCCTGGAATACGGCCAGGTCTTCGCTTTTGCGGTCGTGACGGAAACCGTTTTTTCGTGGCCAGGCATGGGCAAGCTGCTGATCGACTCGATCGTGAACCTGGACAGGCCGGTGGTCGTGGCCTACCTGATGCTCACCGTGGTGTTCCTCGCTACCTTGAACCTGGTGGTGGACATCGGCTATACGCTGCTCGATCCACGTGTGCGACTGGGAGGCGCGGCATGAGCCGGGTAGTGGAACCGTTGGTGGCGGCGGGCGAACCGGAGGTGATCGCACGGGCGGCGACCCCGCGCCGCTGGCGGCGTTTCGTCGAGCAATTCGTTTCCAGCAAATCGGCGGTGGTGGGGCTGATCGTCTTGTTGCTGGCTATCGCTGCCGCGGTGTTCGCGCCGTGGCTGGCGCCACAGAACCCCTTCGACCTGGCCACACTGGACATCCTGGATGCGAAGCTGCCTCCAGGCAGCGCCAATTTCGACGGCAGCCTGAACTACTGGCTGGGGACCGACGGCCAGGCTCGCGACGTTCTCTCGGCCATTCTCTACGGCCTGCGCATCAGCTTGTTCGTGGGATTCGTGTCCGTGCTGGCGGCCTTTCTTATCGGAGCCGCCGTGGGCCTGGTGGCAGCCTATTTCGGCGGCCGCATCGATGCCATTCTGATGCGCATCGTCGACATGCAGCTATCTTTCCCCTCCATTTTGGTGGCCTTAGTGCTATTGGCCATGCTCGGCAAGGGGATCGACAAGGTGATCATCGCCTTGATCGTCGTGCAATGGGCGTATTTCGCAAGGGCGGCGCGGGCGGCTGCCATTGTGGAGCGCAATAAAGAATACGTGGAAGCGGCGCGCTGCATGGGCTTGAGCTGGCATCGCATCTTGTGGCGACACGTGTTTCCCAATTGCATTCCACCGCTGATGGTGATCGCCACCATCGATCTGGCTCACGCCATTGCGCTCGAGGCCACGCTGTCCTTCCTGGGCGTCGGTGTGCCGGTCACCGAGCCCTCCCTGGGCATGTTGATCGCCAACGGCTTCGAGTTCCTGCTCTCGGGAACGTACTGGATCTGTTTCTTCCCGGGCATTGCCCTGGCCGTGGTCGTGGTGGCCATCAATCTGGTGGGCGACCACCTGCGGGACATCCTGAATCCCCGCAACGAGGTCTGAATCATGGACACGCGTAGCAACGGCGAGGCACGCCCCGGAGAAGACCTGCTCCTGGATGTTCAGGACCTGAAGACATGGTTCTATACCCGCGATGGCGTTATCAAGGCAGTGGACGGCGTGTCGCTGCAACTGCGTCGTGGCGAGATCCTGGGCTTGGTCGGCGAATCGGGTTCCGGCAAGAGCGTGACCGGATTCTCGATCATGGGGCTCGTCGGGGAGCGCGGCCGGATTCATGCGGAACGCATGCACTTCGACGGCCACGATCTCTTGAAGGCGTCGCCCGAGCAGATGCGCAGCTTGCGGGGGGACAAGCTGTCCATGATCTTCCAGGACCCCATGATGACGCTCAATCCCACATTGCGTATCGACACGCAGATGATCGAAGCCGTGCGCGCTCACGAGAACGTGTCCCGCCAAGCCGCGCGAGCCCGTGCGCTGGAGGTCCTGCGCATGGTGGGGATTCCGGCGCCTGAAGAGCGGCTCAAGGTGTATCCGCATCACCTGTCCGGCGGCATGCGCCAGCGTATCGCCATCGCCATCGCGCTGCTGAATGGTCCCAAGCTCATCATCGCTGATGAGCCCACTACGGCCCTGGACGTCACCATCCAGGGGCAGATTCTGTACGAAGTCCAAAAGCTGTGTCGCGAAATGGGCACGGCGCTCATCTGGATCACCCACGACCTGGCGTTGGTGTCCGGGCTCGCGGATCGTATGGCGGTGATGTATGCAGGCCGCATCGTCGAGTCCACCACAACGGACGCGCTGATCAATCATCCGCTGCATCCCTATACGCATGGCCTGATGGCCTCCATTCCGTCGCTTGCGACGCGTGGCCAGCCGCTGTTTCAGATTCCCGGTTCCACGCCTTCTCTGTTGAACCTTCCCAGAGGCTGTGCCTTTCGCGATCGCTGTTATCGCGCCAACGCGCAATGCGAGCATGCGCCCGAGTTGCGGGGAATCACGCCTGACCACGCGGTCAGTTGCTGGCATCAGGGAGAGCCGACATGACGATGCCATTCCAGACGGCCACGGAGCAAGCGGTTCACACGGCGCGAGCGGTGCATTCAGGCGCTCCGCTACCTACAGAAGTAGAGCCACCCACCTTGCGGGTGGAAGGCCTGCGGCGAGACTACGTGCAACCAACCGATTTCATCGATCGGGTCGGTAGGGCGCTGCGGCGCCAGGGGACGCCTCCGCCCGTACAGGCTGTAGCCGGCATCGATTTGGAGATACACCATGGCGAGGTGCTGGCGGTGGTCGGTGAATCCGGCTGCGGCAAGACCACGCTGGGCCGTATGCTGACGGGGATTATCCCGCCTACTGCCGGGCGCGTACTGTATCGCGGCCGTGACGTCGCAACGTTGCAGGGCGCACAACGCCGCGAATACGAGCTGGCGGTCCAGATGATCTTCCAGGATCCGTACTCGTCGTTGAACCCACGCATGAGAGTGCGGGACATCATCGGCGAGGCCCCGCTGGTTCATGGCCTGGTGAACCGCGCCGAGAGAGACGAGTACGTGTGCGGGCTGCTGGAGAAGGTGGGGCTGGACCCGGGCTATCGCGAGCGCTACCCACATCAGTTCTCGGGTGGGCAGCGTCAGCGGATCGGGGTGGCGCGCGCGCTGGCGCTCAAGCCCGCCGTGCTCGTTTGCGACGAGGCCGTCGCCGCGCTGGATGTCTCCATCCAGGCCCAGGTTCTCAACCTTTTCATGGACCTGCGTCGCGACTTCGACCTCACTTACGTGTTCATCAGCCACAACTTGGGCGTAGTGAGCCATATCTCCGATCGCGTGGCCATCATGTACCTGGGCAGGGTGGTGGAGCTGGCACCTACGGCGCGGGTATTTGCGGCCGCGACGCATCCGTATACCCAGGCATTGTTGAAGGAGCTGCCGGTGCTCTCGGCAGGCCGGCGGCGGTTCGATCCCATCGTCGGCGAACTGCCGTCGCCGGCCGACCCGCCGACGGGCTGTGCCTTTCACCCGCGCTGCCCCTACGCGATGCCGCGCTGCCGGAATGAACGCCCGTTGTTGCGGCAGGTCGGCGAGGGGCATTGGAGCGCGTGTCATCTGAACGAAACAGGCGACACGCCTTCAGGCATGGCAATCGCTGGCGAGGCTTCCGCGCCCGCGCCTGCGCCGCAGGTTTCTTTATCCACATGACAGGGAGACCGAATGAAATTCGCAGATTCGGATTTCGAACCTTACCGTCTGGTCACGCCGTCCGTCGAAGCCATACCGCTGGTATGTGATTCGCCGCACAGCGGCAGCACGTATCCCGCGGATTTCCAGACGGTGCTGCCTGTGTCCGTGTTGCGTTGGGCGGAGGACGCCCATGTCGACGAGTTGTGGAACGCGGTGCCGCGTCATGGGGGCACCTTGCTGTGCGCTGAGTTTCCGCGCAGCTATGTCGACGTCAATCGCGAGATCGACGATATTGATCCGAATCTGCTCGCCGAGCCCTGGACTTCCGAAGTGCGCCCTACGGAAAAATCACGCCTCGGCTACGGTTTGTTCTGGCACAGCGTGAACGGTCGACCTATGTACGACCGCAAGCTCTGGGTGGGTGAGCTGGAGAACCGGATCAGCACCTACTACGAGCCCTATCACGCTGCGCTGTGGCGCCAGATCAATTCGGCGGTGGAGCATTTCGGCATGGTCTGGCACCTGAACCTGCATTCCATGCCGTCGAATTCATACGTGGCCATGCAGCAGAAAGACAAGGGGCTGGCGGATTTTGTACTGGGCGATCGCGACGGGACTACGTGCGATCCCACGCTTACCGGCATTATCGAAGACTATCTCACGCAGTGTGGCTACAGTGTGGCGCGCAACGATCCCTTTAAGGGCGTGGCGCTGGTGGCCCGCATCGGCCAGCCCTCGGCTCACCGGCACAGCCTGCAGATCGAACTTAACCGGCGTCTGTATATGAACGAGGAGACCTTCGAGAAGTCGGCGGACTTCTCTCGGGTGCAGCGCGACCTCGACGGCCTGTGCGCTCACCTGCGCGAGTTTATTCGCGGCCTGTTGTAGCCGGCGGCAGGTCCAGATAGGCGCCCGTGCTGCGCAGCTCATCTTCCGCGCGGTCCAAGGCGTCGATGGCCGTGCGCCCGGCCCGCCCCAGCAACTGGCCAGCTAGCGCCTCGGCGAGCACTATCGCTGCAGCGGACGAAGGGAAGAAACTGGGGGTTTGCGTGGAGAACAGCAGTGTAGCGGCGGCGTGCTGGGCAAACGGTGCCACCTGGCTGTCGCATAGCGCCACAATTGCGCAGCCGCGCGCACGTGCAGCCTGCGCTACGCGCAGCACTTCCTGAGAGTAGGGCGCAAAGCCCACAACAACCACGGCGTCGGTGGGTTCCAGGGCGCGCAGTTCCATTTCCAGCAAGCCGGCGTCGCCGCGGATCAAAGTGACGGAGTTGCGGAATAATCGGTACAGATAATGCAGCAGGTGCGCTGCCGCATGCGAGGCTCGGAACCCGGCGATGTGCACGTGACGTGCACGGGACAGCACTCTTGCGGCGTCGGGCAGCAGATCGGCGTTGAGTTCTTCGAGCCGTTGCAGGCTCACATTCTGAGCCATCACGTGGCGAGACAACACGCTGCGTGCGCGGCCGCGCCGGATCGTGTCGCGTGCCTGCTCGGCATAGCGTCTGGGCGTGGGGTGCAGTCCTTGAAGAAATACCTGACGCAGCATCTCCCAACCCTCGTAGCCCAGCGATTTCGCCAGGCGCACCATGGTGGCCGGCTGAACCCCGGCGTCTGCCGCAAGCCGACGCATGGACTGCACGGGCACCTGTTCGGGAAAGTCGATGAGATGTCGTGCCGCGATCTGGAATTGCGGACTCATGTCCGGGAATCGGGCCCTAACCTGATCCACCAGTTCTTCCAGCGTATGGGGCGCGTGTGGCTTCTTTGCCATGGTGGCGTCCGAATCGTGTTGGAAACGTGTCCATTATATTGATTTGTGTGTTGCATAGGTATAGATTGATGAAACGATTGTTGAAATTCCACGGTTGAACCCATGACACACGTTTTCCATCGCAATCCCCGCCAGCAACTTGAATTCGCCGTCAGGGGGGAGGGCATCCGCCTTTTCGATCGTCACGGACGCGGCTACATCGACGCGTCGGGTGGCGCCGCGGTGTCCTGCCTGGGCCACGGACATCCCGACGTGATCGAGGCGACCAAGAAGCAACTCGAAGAATTGGCATATGCGCATTCGTCCTTCTTCACCACGCAGGCTAGCGAAGACCTAGCCGACTTTCTCGCGCAACGGGCCCCGGGCGACCTAAACCATGTGTATTTCGTGTCCGGCGGGTCGGAGGCCGTGGAAGCGGCGTTGAAGCTGGCGCGCCAGTACTTTGTGGAGATCGGACAGACTTCGCGTCGGCATTTCATCGCCCGTCGGCAGAGCTACCACGGCAATACGTTGGGAGCGCTGGCCATCGGCGGCAACGCCTGGAGGCGGGAGCCTTTTCTTCCCCTGCTGGTGGAAGCGCATCACGTGTCGCCCTGCTTCGCCTACCGCGATCAGCGTGAGGATGAAACGGAAGAGCAGTATGCGCAGCGGCTCGCCGACGAGCTGGACGCCAAAATTCGCGAACTGGGCGCCGAGAACGTGGCAGCGTTCGTGGCGGAGACCGTCGTGGGTGCCACGGCCGGCGTGCTGCCGCCGGTGCGCACCTATCTGAAGCGGGTACGCGAGGTCTGCGACCGACACGGGGTGCTGCTTATTCTGGACGAGGTGATGTCGGGCATGGGCCGTACGGGTCACCTTTTTGCTTGCGCCGAAGACGGGATAGCGCCGGACATCCTGACCATCGCCAAGGGCCTGGGAGCCGGCTACCAGCCTATTGGAGCCATGGTGGCCAGTAGCCGCATCTACGACGCCATTGTCGGCGGCAGCGGCTTCTTCCAGCACGGCCATACTTATATGGGTCATGCCACGGCATGTGCGGCGGCACTGGCGGTACAGCAGGTGATCGAGCGCGACGCCCTGCTGGCTAATGTTCTGCAGCGCGGCGAGCAACTGCGGGCGGCGCTATGGAAGGAGCTGGGCGATCACCCGAACCTGGGCGATGTGCGTGGGCGCGGCTTGTTCGTGGGTGTGGAGTTCGTTGCCGACAAATCCACCAAGGCGACCCTCGATCCGTCACTGCGCACGCATGCGGTGCTGAAGAAGCGCGCGATGGAGAACGGCCTGCTGATGTACCCCATGGGCGGAACGGTCGATGGGGTACAGGGCGATCACGTGCTGTTGGCGCCGCCCTTCATCTGCACGGCGGCGGATATCGAGGAGATCGTCTCACGGTTTGCGGACACCGTGCGCAGTGTCCTGCCCGCCTGAGGAAGCGGGGGCATACCATACGCTGACATTGCTTTTGATGTAGAGCGGCGGGCGAGCCCCGCGCCAGGCGGTGACCCGGTGCACGAGGTGCATGGGTCGCCCAGCATCCAGGCCGTTGAAGGCGTGAGTGTTGAGCGATTGCCGCGTGACGTCGACGCAGCGGTCAATGCCGTTCCAGCATAGCGAGGTGTGGACCTCGGCATCACCGGCGTAGCCGCGATCCACATGAACCGCGGTGATGATGGAGCGGAGTGGAACGACGCCCGTTGCGGGTTGATGGACGACGGAGGCGGATTGATTCAGGCTATGCAGGCCTGGGCTGACGCGGGCCTGCGTCCACGCCGGAGTGCCGCCGGACTGCGCACCGGTCCCGCCGGCCCGCGCGCCGTTCCATACACCGCCACCTGTAAGAACGAACATGGCAAGCGTCAACAGGACGGCGTTGTGGCGGGTCAGTCGCGTCGCCATAATACGTCCGAGGTGCCGGCCTCCCGATTGAGCATCCGGGCAAGTACGAAGCACAGGTCCGAGAGGCGATTCAGGTAGTGGCGTACGTGCCCGGACGATGGTTCGGAGCTTTCGTCATTACGTTCCATCGCAACAACGGAGCGTTCGGCACGCCGGCAGACGCTGCGCGCCACATGGGCCAAAGCCGCCGCACGGCAGCCGCCCGGCAAGATGAATTCTTGCAGCTTTCCAAGCTCGGCGTTGTGTTCGACGATGGCGGCGTCCAAGCGGGCCACGTGTTCTTCCTGTACGGCTACATGCCCCGGAATGCACAATTCGGCACCCAAATCGAATAGTTCGTTCTGAATACGGGCGATCAAGGCGTCGATCTCGGCGGGCAGGGCCTCGCACCGCAAGAGCCCCAGGAGGCTGTTCAGTTCGTCGACGTCGCCCATGGCTGCGATGCGGGCGTGGTCCTTCGGCACGCGTGTGCCGTCGCCCAGTCCCGTGGTGCCGTCGTCACCACCGCGGGTGGTGATGACGGAGAGTCGTGTGGCCATGTCGTGTTCCTTGAAGGCCGCGCGGCTGTAATCGCGGTATGCTGGAAGTGTCTTTTGAAGGAGTTTAGCGCATGTACAGTTCAACCCGCGTCCGCTCGGCGGTCGCAGCGGCCTTGGCCGTGACGGCATGCTATGCAGTGCCCGCCATGGCGCAGGAGGGCCAGGGCTCGGGGGAGATTCGCCGCATTGACGCGGCCGCCGGCAAGATCACGATCAAGCATGGCGCGATCTCGGAGCTCGACCTGCCGGCCATCACACTGGTGTATCGGATCGAACCTGCCAAACTTGCCGGCCTTAAGCCCGGCGACCAGGTGAAGTTCACTGCCCGTCGCGTGGACGGGCAGTATGTCGTGATCCAGATCTCGAAATAAGTCTGCGCCGCTCGACTAGCGCCACCGCCCGGTTTGCACGGACGGCGGCGTAGCGGGCGCCCCGACTACAGTACGTAGCGGGCGAGGTCTTCGCTTGCAGCGGTTTCCTTCAGCTTTTCCTCGACATAGGCCGCGTCCACCTTCACCGTGGAGCCATCGTGCGCAGCGGCGTCGAAGGACAGATCCTCCAGCAATTTCTCCATGACGGTGTACAGTCGGCGCGCTCCGATGTTTTCGGTGCGCTCGTTCACCGAGAAGGCCAGTTCGGCCAGTCGGCGTATGCCGTCTTGAGTGAAGTCCAGCTGGACGCCTTCCGTCGCCAACAGCGCGTGATACTGCTTGGTCAGCGAGGCGTCGGTTTCGCACAGGATCCGGACGAAGTCGTCCGCTGTCAGCGAGTCCAGCTCCACGCGGATAGGGAAGCGTCCCTGTAGCTCCGGGATAAGGTCCGACGGCCGCGACAGATGGAACGCACCGGATGCAATGAACAGGATATGGTCGGTGCGGACCACGCCATACTTGGTGTTGACGGTTGTGCCTTCGACCAGCGGCAGCAGGTCGCGCTGCACACCTTGGCGAGAGACGTCGCCGCCGCCGTGTTCCTGCCGGGTGGCGATCTTGTCGATCTCGTCCAGGAACACGATGCCGTTCTGCTCGGCGTTGGTGATAGCTTCGGCACGAAGTTCTTCTTCGTTGATGCGCTTGGCGGCTTCTTCGTCGGTGAGCAGACGGAAGGCTTCCTTGACGGACATCTTGCGCTGCTTCTTTTTGTCCTGCCCCATGCCGGCAAACATGCTGCGCAATTGCTCCGTCATTTCTTCCATGCCGGGAGGCGCCATGATTTCCATTTGGGGCAGGGTCTGCGCAACTTCGATCTCGATTTGCATATCGTCGATCTTGCCTTCACGCAGACGCTTGCGAAACACCTGACGCGCGCTATTTTCTTCGCGGTCCGGTTCGCCGTGCGCATTGCGAGGTGGCGGTATCAGCACATCGAGGATGCGGTCCTCAGCGGCATCTTCGGCCAACGTGCGTACGCGCCGCAAGGCGGCTTCGCGGGTGAGCTTAACTGAGGCGTCGACCAGATCGCGCACGATGGTCTCGACGTCGCGGCCCACGTAGCCCACCTCGGTGAACTTGGTGGCCTCCACCTTGATGAAGGGAGCGTTCGCGAGTTTGGCCAGGCGCCGGGCGATTTCGGTCTTGCCGACGCCCGTGGGACCGATCATGAGGATGTTCTTCGGCACGATCTCGTGGCGCAGGGGCTCGGGCACCTGCTGACGGCGCCAGCGGTTACGCAGCGCGACGGCAACGGAACGCTTGGCGCGATCTTGCCCGACGATGTGCTTGTCGAGTTCGGAGACAATCTCTCCGGGAGTCATATTCAGGGCGGACATAGCAATAGGCGGCAGGAGAGAACCGGTCGGAAACCTACAGGGTTTCCACGACGTGGTTCTGGTTAGTGTAGATACACAGATCGCCGGCAATGGCGAGCGACTTGCGGACGATCTCTTCCGGCGAGAGTTCGGTGTTTTGCAGCAGCGCCAGCGCGGCGGACTGTGCATAGGCGCCGCCCGAACCGATGGCTGCAATGCCCTGTTCGGGTTCGAGGACGTCGCCGTTACCGGTCAGGACCAGCGTGTGTTCCTTGTCGGCCACGATCAGCATCGCCTCCAGACGGCGCAACACGCGGTCAGTGCGCCAGTCCTTGGTGAGTTCGACGGCGGCGCGCATGAGGTTGCCCTGGTGTTTTTCCAGCTTGGCCTCGAAGCGTTCCTGCAAAGTGAAGGCGTCAGCCGTGGCGCCGGCAAAGCCGGCCAGGATGCGGTCCTGGTAGAGACGCCGGATCTTGCGGGCCGTGCCCTTGATGACGATATTGCCCAGCGTCACCTGACCATCGCCGCCCAGGGCGACTTGGTCACCGCGCCGAACGCACAGTATGGTGGTAGCGTGAAATTGTTCCATGGAATCTTCCTGTTGAAGACTCCATCTGGGGGCGGAATGCGCGGTTTCAAGTGAAAGGGGCGGTGCATGCACCGCCCCCCGGGGGAAAACTAGCCGTACGAGAGGATCAGTCGCCGTACAGTTTCTGGCGCATTTCGCGGCGCTCCTGGGCCTCTAGCGACAGCGTGGCGGTGGGGCGCGCAAGAAGGCGGGCGATACCGATGGGTTCGCCGGTTTCCTCGCACCAGCCATATTCGCCGGAGTCGATGCTTGCGATGGCCTGCTGTACCTTCTTGAGCAGCTTCCGCTCGCGGTCGCGTGTGCGCAGCTCGAGCGCGTGTTCTTCCTCGATCGTGGCGCGGTCGGCCGGATCCGGCACGAACTGGGTCTCACGGAGGTTTTCCGTGGTGGCGCCTGCGTTATTGAGGATTTCCTGCTCCAGCTCCTTCAGACGATTGCGGAAGAATGCGAGCTGGACTGCGTTCATGTAGTCGGATTCCGGCATTGCCAGGAGCTCTTCTTCCGTGGGCAATTTTTCCGGACTCATGACATTGGCTGTTTTGCTAACCATGGTGCATCCTCTTTCTTCTAGTAGTTGCCCGGTGAGCTTCGCGCGCCGCTTGCCATGCGTGCGCTAAGGCTCAGACGAGGCATTGTTCCAGGCCCCGCGTGAATATTTCCTGGGGCAGTTTACGGCCGATGAATACCATCCTGGTATTAGGCTTTTCACCCGAGAGCCACGGTTTTCCGGGCTCTGCGCCCATCATCATGTGTACGCCCTGGAATAGCATGCGGCGATTGATGCCCTTCAGGTAAAGAATACCTTTGTAGCGCAAGAGATCGGGTCCGTATACCTGTACGATGCCCCCAAGGAATTCTTCCAGGCGTTCGGGGTCGAACGCCCGTTGGGAGCGGAATACGAAAGCGCCGATCTCGTCCTGATGGGCGTGGTGGTGATGATGGTCGTGGGCGTGGTCGTGGCCGCAGTGCTCGCCGCATTCGCCATCGTGTTCATGATGATGATGCGCATGCGCTGCGTCCGGATGTTCATCGGCCAGAAATTCCGGATCGATGTCCAAAATGGTGTTCAGGTTGAAGCCGCTGATGTCCAGCAGCGACTTCAGATCGGTTTCACCGAAATGTACGGGCGTAATCGCGGCGCGCGGGTTGATGCGTAACAGCCGCGCGCGCAGCGTTTGGTATTCGTCGTCCGACACCAGATCTTTCTTGGAGACCAGGATGCGATCGGCAAACCCGACCTGCTTCTGGGCCTCTTCCTGCCGGTCCAGCGTCTCCATGCCGTGCTTCGCATCGACCACGGTGATCACGGCGTCGAGCCGGTAAAAGTCGGCGATCTCGTCGTCCATGAAGAACGTTTGGCAGACGGGGCCCGGGTTGGCCATGCCGGTGGTTTCGATGATCACCCGCTCGAACTTCAGTTCGCCCGCCTGGCGGCGTACGCGAAGATCGTTCAGTGTGCGCATCAGGTCGCCGCGCACGGTGCAGCACACGCAACCATTGCTCAGCTCGACGATTTCCTCGTCTGTGTCCTGAACGAGCAGGTCGTTGTCGATGCTTTCCGGTCCGAATTCGTTCTCGATCACGGCAATGCGCTTGCCATGGAATTCGGTCAGGATGCGCTTGAGCAGCGTCGTCTTGCCCGCACCGAGGAAGCCGGTGAGTATGGTGACGGGTACCATCATTTCGGGGCGTGTTGCTGGGCTCATGCCGGTCTCTTGCAAAGGGTGTTGTCTCGGTGTACGAGACAAAAATTCAGTGTGCGATTACATCACAGCGGGCGGCTTAGGGCAAACATCGTGCCGGTCGCAATCACAGGCGCTGCAAAGCCCGCGTAACTCGGTCTCGTGGCCGGATAAGCGGAAGCCCGCCTGCGCCACTTTTTCCTCCAGGCGGCGGGTCAGGCCAGGGTCACTCAGCTCGGCCACTGAGCCGCAATGCGTACACACCACCAGTAGGTCGTGCGGGTCGCCGCCGACGTCGTGACAAGCCGTCCATGCATTGATCGCATCCAGGCGATGAACCAGGCCTTCTTCGACCAAAAAGTCGAGCGCGCGATAAACGGTGGGCGGCGCAGCGCCTTGCTGCACGTCCCGAATCAATTCCAGCAATTCGTATGCTTTAACGCTGCGGCCCTGCTGAAGCAGGATCTCCAATACCTTGCGGCGTATCGGCGTGAGCCGTTTGCCGCGGGATTCGCAGAGTGCGTGTGCGGTGTTCAGCTGGGCGGCCACGCCGGCCGCGGCGGCCGAATGTTGGGCGTTCATGGGCAATCTCGCCGTCTTCCGATAGTTGATTATGTTATAACATAACAAATTGTCGGCCCCTATTTCATCATGATTCCTGCCGCTCCGGTTGCATCACACCGCGTCCCGTCTCCCCGTTCATCCCTGTTGCTCGCGTCGAGCGTCCGCCGCGTAGCGGTTGCGCTTGTTGTTGTCGCCTTCATTTGGCTGACGACCGGCTGGGCATTGGGGTGGTGGTAGATGGCAGCTTTGTTTAAGACAAACGGCGAACGTATGCCCACAGATGGCGAACGTATGTCCACAGTCGGCGAACGAACGCCCGCGATTGAGCTTGAGGAAGTCTCGCTGGGATGGCGGGACAAGGTCGCTGTACGCGAATTGAGCGGCTGTTTTCCAGAGGGCTCGCTTACGGCGGTGGTGGGGCCTAACGGCGCCGGCAAGTCGACGCTTCTGCGCGGCATCATGGGGTGGGTGAGCCCGCTGGCCGGGCACATCAGGCTGTCCGCCCGCTGCGCCCGCGCACTTGCGTTCATGCCGCAACAAGGGGATTTCGACCGGAGTTTTCCCATCACGACGCGTGACTTCGTCGCGATGGGGGCCTGGCGGCGTGTTGGGCCCTGGCGTGCCTTCAATTCGGCCGAGCGGGAGCGTCTAGACGAAGCGCTACACGCCGTGGGGTTGGGAGACTTCGGACGCAGGCCGCTGGCCACCTTATCAGGTGGACAGTTGCAACGAGCCCTGTTTGCGCGGCTGATGCTGCACGACGCCGATACCTACATGCTTGATGAGCCCTTTGCGGCCGTGGATCGCGCCACGACGGAAGACCTGATGGCTTTGCTGATGCAATGGCATGGCCGTGACAAAACGATCATCGTCGTCTTGCACGATATTGACCTGGTGAAGAGCTATTTCCCTCAAACGCTGTTGCTGGCCGGGCAGGGCGTCGCGTGGGGGGATACCTGGGAGGTGCTCACACCGGAGAACCTGCATCTGGCGCGCCATCTTTGTGCGGGAGACTATCTGTGAGCGGCGCAGAACTCCTATTCCAGCCTTTCGTCGAGTTCGGCTTCATGCGGCGCGCTCTAGCGGGTTCGATGGCGCTGGCGCTGGCGGCGGGCCCATTGGGCGTATTGCTGATCCTGCGGCGCATGAGTCTCATGGGCGACGCCATGGCCCACGCCATTCTGCCCGGCGTGGCCGTCGGTTTCCTGACTGCCGGGCTGTCCATTACGGCCATGGCCGTGGGCGGCATGGTCACGGGTCTGATCGTTGCCTTGTTGGCGGCCGCCGTCGCGCGGCTCACGCCGCAGCGGGAAGACGCCAGCTTTGCCGCCTTTTATCTGGTGTCGCTCGGGATGGGCGTGCTGCTCATATCACTGCGCGGCAGCAACATGGATCTGATCCACGTGCTGTTCGGAACGGTGTTGGGACTCGATGACGCGGCTCTGCTGCTGGTGTCGGCGACTTCCAGCATCACTCTGCTGGTGCTGGCCGTCGTCTTCAGAGCTCTCGTGCTCGAATGCATGGACCCCTTGTTCTTGCGTAGTGAAAGCAGGATGGGTCCGCTGGTGCACGTCATCTTTCTGCTGTTGCTGGTGATGACGCTGGTGTCGGGTTTTCAGGTGCTGGGCACGTTGATGGTGGTGGGCATCATGATGCTGCCGGCCGCCGCCGCCCGCTTCTGGGCCGCTTCGGTCGTGGGCCAAATGGCCCTAGCCGCGGCGGTAGGCGCGGTGGCATCGTATGCGGGCCTGCTGTTTTCGTATTACGTCAACGTCCCCGCCTCTCCGGCGATTATTTTATGTGCCGGAATCGTGTACTTTCTTTCTGTTGCCTTTGGTTTGCATGGTGGCTTGTGGCAGGTCGCAAGACAGGCGCGCGCACGCAGCCTGAGGCTATCCCGAATCCCGGAGCGTGATTAATGCCCTTGAATGAAATTGTCGCGGCGCGACATTCCACGGTGCGCAGGAAAGTGTTATTGGGTATGGCGGCGATTGCTCTGACCTGGACCCATGGCGCGGCGCTGGCGGTCACGCGTGAGCCCCTGAAGGTGGTGGCCACTTTTTCCATCCTTGGCGACATGGTTCGAGAGATCGGCGGGGAGCGGGTGGCAGTGACTACCATCGTTGGGCCCAACAGCGATGCCCATCACTTCGAGCCCACGCCGCAGGATGCCAAGGCGCTGCAGGAAGCGGCCGTCCTGGTGCTGAACGGGCTGGACTTCGAGGCGTGGCTACCGCGTCTTGTGGAAGCGTCCGGATTCAAGGGGCGCCAGATATTGGCCAGCAAGGGCGTCAAGGTTCGGCGTCTGGCGGATGCAGAGGGCCATGGCGAAGGCGGACACGACGATCATGATCATGCCAAGGCGCACAACGATGATCACGACGACCACAAGGGCGATAACGGGCACCGCCATGGCGAATCCGACCCCCATGCGTGGCAAAGCCTCGTCAATGGAATGATCTACGCCCGCAACATCGCGCATGGGCTGTCCCGTGCGGACCCGCGCAACGCCACTTATTACGAAGGGCGCGTAAGCAGTTATATCGCCCGTATGAAAACGCTAGATACCGAGGTGCGCACGGCGCTCGCGGCCATTCCGCCGGAGCGGCGCCGGGTGATCACGTCGCACGACGCCTTTGGCTACTTCGGCGACGCCTACGGCATCGAGTTCATTCCGGTCGCCGGCCTGTCCAACCAGGCCGAGCCTTCAGCCCGCGATGTAGCGCGCATCATCAAATTGGCGCGCGAGAAAAAAGTCGGCGGTGTCTTCGTGGAAAACATGGCGGGACCAAAGCTGGCGCAGCAGATCGCACGGGAAAGCGGCGCCGTCATGGGGGGAACGCTTTACGCTGACGCGCTCAGCCCATCCGATCAGCCCGCCGCCACGTATCTGGGGATGTTCAGCTGGAATGCCGGCCGACTGGTTTACGTTCTGAAGCGAGCAACGCAGTAGGGCTCGCCGACGCGCATACTCAGGCAGGTGTTTTTTTGCGTCCGGCGCGGGGGTGCGCCTGATCGTAGACCTTAGCGAGGTGCTGGAAATCCAGGCGCGTGTAGATTTGGGTCGTGGAAATGTTTGCGTGACCCAAAAGCTCCTGTACGGCGCGTAGATCTTGCGCCGACTGCAACAGGTGGCTGGCAAAGCTGTGCCGCAGGCTGTGGGGGTGTACATGCACGGGCAGACCGGCGCGTATGGCCAGGGCGGCCAGCTGCTTCTGTACGATACGGGGCGAAATTCTGCTGCCTTTCGCACCCAGAAACAGTGCCGCCGCAGCATCGTCGTCTTTCGGCGTTGCGCCCGCCAGTTCAGGGCGATGCCTCAACCACTGCCTTAGCGCGTCGATGGCCTTGCGGCCGAGCGGCACGCTGCGGGATTTGCCGCCCTTGCCCAGGACGATGGCTTCCCCCGACTCCAGATCGATCCAGCTGCGGCTTTGGTAGCCTTGCGTGCGCGTGTGGCGTAGGTCGAGGCTCACCAGTTCAGCCAGACGCAGACCGCTGGAATACAGAACCTCGAACATGGCTTGGTCGCGCCACTCGATGGCGTTGGTGGGCGGAGGCAGTCCGCTGCGGTCCAGCAGCGACTGCGCCTGGTCGACAGAGAGCGCTTTTGGCAGCGAGCGTGCGGCCTTGGGCGCCTTCACGCTTTCCGCGGGATTGGCGGCCAGGCCCGCGCGGGGCGCCCACCACGCATAAAAACCGCGCCATGCCGACAGCATGCGAGCCAGACTGCGCGGGTGATGTCCCGCTGCGTGCAGACGCGCCACCGCCTGTCGCACATGGCCTTCCGCCACCCGTTCCAGGGGTAGGGCGCCTATGGTGGAGCACAACAGCAGAAGATCGCGTCGATAGCCCGCAAGCGTATGTGGGGAATACCGCCTCTGGCCACCGAGCAGTGCCAGCCATTCGGCCATGGGAGACGGTAGCGTGTCCATATCTGGAGACTGCGGAGTCAGGCCGTGTCGGACACGGCGAGATCGGGTAGCCGCTGGAGGGCGCCAGACGCGAGCCGCCCGATGGTCTCAAGGAAATCGGTGCCCATGTCGCTGGTGAAGCGGCTCGGGTCTTCGGACCCCAGAACCAGCATGCCATAAGCATTTCTGCCGCCGTCGGGACGCAGGGCGATGCAAGCCAGGGATGTCATGCCCGGTTCCAGCCATTCGCCGGCGGGGCAGTTCTTAGCGGGGCCACAGTAGGGCGTGGCGAGTGCCGAGGCGTATTGCTTGAGGGCGTCGCCGACGTCCTGCACGAACGGCGCGGGGCCTTCCTTGTCCCACAGGCGGATCACCACGGCCGGCAGCTCGAAGATATCTTGCAGGCGCTCGACAATGAGCTCCGGCAACGCTTGGGCGTCGTCCTGGGCGAGCATGTCGCAGCACCATTGCATGAGCAGCCGGCTGATGCGCTCGTTGCCGCTGGCGTTGTGCAGCAGGCCGGCCAGCTTCCATTCCAATTCCTTGCAGCGGCTGCGCAGCGTGAGGATCTGGCGTTCGCCCAGAGAGATGGCCCTGGTCTCGTGGGGGTGCGGCACACGCAACTCGGCGAAGATTCCGGCATGATCCTGGAAGAACTCCGGATTCGACTTCAGGAAATGGGCGACTTCCTCGGGAGTCGGCGTGTGTTGGGTCATGTAGGGGTCCTCGGAGAGAAGTGACGTTTACCGGCGTTCACGTTGCCGGTGCACGAGTTCGTCGATATCGATGCTGCCACTGAATACCGTAGCCGCAGGGCCGGACATCTGCAGTCGGCCGTCGGTCCAGGCGATCTCTAGGGGGCCGCCCCGTGTGTGGACACGCACGGGGGAATCGAGCAGGCCGCGCCGTATCCCGGCCACGGCTGCGGCACAGGCGCCGGTGCCGCAAGCCAATGTTTCGCCCGCACCGCGTTCGTAGACGCGAAGGCGTATGGTGTGGCGATCGATTACTTGCATGAAGCCGGCGTTGACGCGATGCGCGAAACGTTCGTGCGATTCGATAGCGCGGCCTATGGTTTCTACGGGAGTCTGGTCAACATCGTCCACAACCTGCACTGCATGGGGATTCGAAATCGCGACCAGCGACAACTGCACGGTGGCATGAGCGAGCGGCAGGTGCCATAGGGTGTCTTCCCCGCAGATCGAGGATTCCAGCCCCGAAGCGTCGAAACCGACCGCCTCGGGTCCGTGGCTTGTACGCCCCATGTCGACGGTGACGTCGCCGGACTCGGACTCGTGCAGGGTAAGGAGCCCGGTGGCGATCTCCGCCTTCAGGGGGTTGCGCCGCGACAAACCTTTCTCGTGGACGAAGCGCACGAAGCACCGCGCGCCGTTGCCGCAGTGCTCGACCTCGCTGCCATCCGCGTTGAAGATGCGGTAGCGGAAGTCGGCTTCCGGGTGGGAGGGAGCCTCGACGAGCAGGATCTGGTCTGCGCCGACGCCGAAGTGCCGGTCCGCCAGCGCGCGGGCACGCTCAGGCGTCATGTCGATGGCCTGGCTCATGCCATCGAGCACGACGAAGTCGTTGCCACTGCCCTGCATTTTCGTGAAGGTCCACATCATGGCTGGCATTATACGGAGCGCGGGGCCACCTTGGCGATGTTCACGCCACGCGAAAGCGGTCTGTTGCTTCGGCCGTAGCGGTCTATGGCCGCCGGCAGTAGCGATCCGCCACTTCAGTAGAAGCGAGCTTCGCCCGGAGGCCGAGTCTTATAGCGGCGATGGACCCAGTAGTACTGCGCGGGGTCCGGACGCACCCAGTCCTCGATTAAGCGGTTGATGCGCGCGGTGGCGTCTTCCAAGCTGGCTTCGCCGGGGAAGTCCTCCAGCGGCGGCATGACGGTGACATGATAGCGACCCGTCTTGATATCCAGGCGACTCATGATGGGCACGACCGCCGCATCGAAGCTGCGCGCTATCTGCGCCGTGGTGAGCAGGGTGGCCGCCTGTACGCCGAAAAAGGGCAGGAAGGCGGCGCCGGTCGTGCCCCAGTCCATATCGGGCAGGTAGTAGACCGGAACCGCGTTGCGCAAGTGGCGGATGAGGCCGCGCACGCCGTCGTGCCGGCTGACCAGGTGCACGGTGTTGAAGCGGCCGCGTCCCTTGCGCACGATTTCGTCCACTGCCGGGTCGCTCTGGCGCGTGTACATGGTTGCGGACTGATCCAGGAAGAGGGTCAGTCGCGTTGCGGACGCGTCCAGGCCAACGTAGTGCGGGGCTAGAAGAATGATGCGTCGCTTCGCCTTCAGCAGGGAGTCCAGGTGCTCGAGGCCGGAGATCGGGATCGTGTCGAGTATCGACTTTGGATCGCCGTACCAGAACAGGCCGCGATCAATCACGGACTGAGCAAGCAGGTGAAAATGTTCACGCAGCCAGCGCTCCCTGTCTTGCGCCGAGCGCTCCGGGAATGCCAATGCCAGGTTCGTGCGCACGATGTGGGCGCGCGAACGCATTAGCCGAGGCGCCAGCCAACCGAGCACACGAGCCCAGCGGCGGCGGCCCCGGAAGCCGGAGCGCCCGAAATACGCGAACAGCGCGTTCAGGAGGGAAAACTTGTTGAAGGTCATGCGGATAGGTTGGCGGGCAGCGGCGGGGCGTCGTCCGGTACTTTGTAGCGGTTGTAGCTCCACAAATACTGCTCGGGGAAGCGGCGGATCATGATTTCCATATGGTGATTGATCAGCGTTGCGAGGGCTACCGGGTCTTCGGGCAGGGGTTCGGGCAGCTGCAGGTAGTGCATGCGCCACCCCTTCCCCTTGGGCAGCCGTTCGGCCACTCCGAATACCACTGCAACGCCGGTCTGCCGGGCGAGTTTACCGGCCAAGGTCATAGTCAGGGCGGGCCGGCCGAAGAAGGGCGCCCACACGCCGTCGCCGCTACTGGGCACCTGATCGGGCAGCATGCCCACGGCTTCGCCCCGCTTGAGCGCCCGTACGAACTCCCGCACGCCCTGAATGTTGGCGGGCACGGCACGCAGCCCTGCCATATTGCGGGCCCGGTCCATGGCGGGTTCCAGCGCGGCATGGCGGGGAGGGCGGTACATCACCGTAATGGGTCCGTACTTGCTGACGTGTCGCGCCGCGATCTCGAAGCAGCCCAGGTGGGGTGTCAGGTAGAGAATGCCGCGATTCTCCGCCAGCAGTGCTTCCACCACGGTGTGTTCGTGGTCGTCCATGAGAGCCAGGCATTTTTGAGTTTGCAGCCAGACTTTCGGCGTTTCCATGATCATGGCGCCGGCTTCGCCTGCGGCGCGCCGGGCGAACGCGGGATCGGTAAATCCGGCGAGTTCGGCGTGGGTGCGGAGACGGTCGCGGTAGCGGCCCGGCAAGGCATAGATGCAGCGACCCAGGAAGCGGCCCAACCCGTGGAGTACCGGGAGCGGCAGGACCGCCAGCATCCGGATCAGCACCAAAAGCATGTACGACAAAACCTTGTTGGGAATCATGTTGAAAGGGAATTGAGGCCTATTTTCGCTTAAAATGCTTTCCATCGCTGAGTTAACCGACAACTTGCGGAGCGATGTCACCCGGCAACGGGTGCGAAACCAACCGCTAAAGCGTCGCGCCCTGAGTACACTGCGCTGGCAGGTTCAAGAGGTGCAACGCAACCTTTTTAACCCTGCTGGCTCACGCCAGTGCTACGACAGGACCGAACGCTGTGGCCAAGAACAGTGACTTTCTCTTTACTTCCGAATCCGTCTCCGAAGGGCACCCCGACAAGGTAGCCGATCAAATCTCCGACGCCGTACTGGACGCGATCTTCACCGAAGATCCCAACGCGCGCGTTGCGGCGGAAACCCTCTGCAATACCGGCTTGGTGGTGATGGCCGGTGAAATCACCACGACCGCCAACGTCGACTACATCCAGGTGGCGCGCGACACCATCAAGCGCATCGGCTACGACAACACCGAGTTCGGCATTGACTACAAGGGCTGCGCCGTGCTCGTCGCCTACGACAAGCAGTCGCCCGACATCGCGCGCGGCGTCGACCGCAGCCCCGAAGAAATCCTCAATCAGGGTGCTGGCGACCAGGGTTTGATGTTCGGCTACGCTTGCGACGAAACGCCCGACCTCATGCCGGCTCCCATCTGGTACGCGCACCGTCTGGTGCAGCGCCAGAGCGAGCTGCGCAAAGACGGCCGCCTGCCATGGCTGCGTCCCGACGCAAAGTCTCAGGTGACCTTCCGCTATGTCGATGGCCGTCCGGTTGAAGTCGACACGGTCGTGCTGTCCACCCAGCATGCGCCGGACATCTCCCAAGACGACATTCACGAAGCCGTCATCGAGCACATCATCAAGCCGGTTATCCCGGAAGAACTGCTCACCGCCAAGACGCGCTTCCTGGTCAACCCCACGGGCGTGTTCATTATCGGCGGTCCGCAAGGCGATTGCGGCCTGACCGGTCGCAAGATCATCGTAGACACCTACGGTGGTGCCTGCTCGCACGGCGGCGGCGCGTTCTCGGGCAAGGATCCTTCCAAGGTGGACCGTTCGGCCGCTTACGCCGCACGTTACGTGGCGAAGAACATTGTGGCGGCAGGCCTGGCGCGTCAATGCCAGGTGCAGCTGAGCTATGCCATCGGCGTGGCGGAACCCATCAACATCACGGTGTACACCGAAGGCACCGGCGTGATTCCGGACGAGCAGATTGCCCGCCTGGTGCGCGAGCACTTCGACCTGCGTCCGCGCGGCATCATTGAGATGCTCGATCTGCTGCGTCCCATTTACGCGAAGACGGCCGCTTATGGTCACTTCGGCCGTGCTGAACCGGAATTCAGCTGGGAAGCCACGGACAAGGTTCAGGTGCTGAAGAAGGCCGCCTGAGCCTTACCGGACACCGGTCCGAGCGTCTTGAGACGCGGACCGGTGCCTCGAAATGCGTTAAAATGATCCGTTCCCGAGGGGCGCTGCAACGGTGTTCACACCGCTAGGCTCGGGAGCTTTTCTTTCATTGTTTCAACGGCGCTCATCGTTACCCGTTCGGTGACCGATGAGCCAGGCGCTGCCAAAAGCAGCATCGCAAACGCAGCATCATCTTCCACCGGCACGGGTTTATTGGGGCTTGAACCATGAACTCTGTTGCTGACACCGCTTTTTCCGACTACAAGATCGCCGACATCTCCCTGGCCGAATGGGGCCGGCGTGAGATCGCCATCGCCGAGACCGAAATGCCCGGGCTGATGGCCGTGCGCGAAGAATACGCCGCCGAACAGCCGCTGAAGGGCGCGCGCATTGCCGGCAGCCTGCACATGACGATCCAGACGGCAGTTCTGATCGAGACGCTCAAGGCGCTCGGCGCGGAAGTCCGCTGGGCATCGTGCAACATCTTCTCCACCCAGGATCACGCTGCTGCCGCCATCGCCGCCGGTGGCACGCCCGTCTTTGCAATCAAGGGCGAGACGCTGGAAGACTACTGGCAGTACACCCACGAGATCTTCGACTGGCCCGGCGAGCAAGCCAACATGATCCTCGACGATGGCGGCGATGCCACGCTACTGCTGCATCTGGGCGCCCGTGCCGAGAAAGATATCTCCGTACTCGACAACCCGGGTAGCGAAGAAGAGCGTGTGTTGTTCGCCGCTATCCGCCAGAAGCTGGCTACCTCGCCTGACTGGTATTCCACCCGCCTGGGCCAAATCCGTGGCGTGACCGAAGAAACCACCACGGGCGTGCACCGTCTGTATCAGATGTCCAAGAAGGGCGAGCTCGCCTTCGCGGCCATCAACGTGAACGACTCGGTCACCAAATCCAAGTTCGACAACCTCTATGGCTGCCGCGAATCCCTCGTGGACGGTATCAAGCGCGCCACCGACGTCATGGTTGCCGGCAAGATCGCCGTGGTCTGCGGCTTCGGCGACGTGGGCAAGGGTTGCGCTCAGGCCCTCGCTGCGCTGCGTGCGCAAGTTTGGGTCACCGAAGTCGACCCCATCTGCGCCCTGCAGGCGTCGATGGAAGGCTATCGCGTGGTGACCATGGAAGAGGCCGCCGACAAGGCCGATATCTTCGTGACCGCTACCGGCAACTACCACGTGATCACGCGTGAGCACATGGAGCGCATGAAGGACCAGGCCATCGTCTGCAACATCGGCCACTTCGATAACGAAATCGACGTCGCTGCAATCGAAGACCTGCAGTGGGAAGAAGTAAAGCCGCAAGTCGACCACGTCATCTTCCCCGATGGCAAGCGCATCATCCTGCTGGCTCAGGGTCGCCTGGTGAACCTGGGCTGCGCGACGGGCCACCCGTCGTTCGTGATGTCGGCCTCCTTCACCAACCAGACCATCGCCCAGATCGAGCTCTTCACCCGCGGCGAGCACTATCAGAAGGGTCAGGTCTACGTGCTGCCCAAGCATCTCGATGAAAAGGTGGCGCGCCTGCACCTGAAGAAGCTCGGTGTGAACCTGACGGAGCTGCGTCCGGATCAGGCCGAGTACATCAACGTGACGGTCGAAGGCCCCTTCAAGCCTGACCACTACCGCTACTGAGGTTGCCATGGGACTCTTACTGGTCTGGATACTGAACGCCATTGCGTTGCTGATCGTCGCCTACGTTCTGCCGGGCGTCACGGTTTCGTCTTTTGGCTCTGCACTGATCGCAGCCCTGGTTCTCGGTCTGCTCAACACCCTGGTGAAGCCCTTGCTGGTCCTGCTCACGCTGCCGGTGACGATCGTGACACTCGGCCTGTTCCTGCTGGTCCTCAATGCGCTGGTGTTCTGGTTCGCAGGCTCCATCCTGAAAGGCTTCCAGGTATCGGGATTCTGGTGGGCAATGCTGGGCGCCATCGTCTATAGCGTGGT